>CANQWI010000125.1 GCA_947627515.1 uncultured Clostridia bacterium | reverse complement strand
CCACTTCGAATTTTCGCTCGCCTTGGGGAGCGTTGCATCGGGTTCGAAGTCGTGCATATGGTAGCCCATGACCTCGTAGTCGCCGCCGATGGGAACTTCGAACTCATAGGGCGGATCGGCCTCTTTGGGCACATAGGAGTCGCGGGGAACGGAGACGATGCGCTTATCGACAAAGACTTCAAAGGTGAGTGTCGCGTGCTCGTTGCCCTCGTAGCCGCCCCTGCCTTCCCAGAATTCATCGAGCGACCAGCTATCTATTTGGAACGTTGCCTTATAGTTGACGCTCGGAATGCCTCTCCACCAGACGTAGCCCTCCGCGGGGGTGATGGAAACCCGATAGGTGCCCGCGTCCTTGATCTCCGAGACGGACTTCCCGTTCCGCTCGATGGTGTATTCGATGGAGCTCGAAGAGAACACCCCGCCGAACACTTCCTCGAGGGAGATGGGCGCACCCGTATAGGTATACGTTACGACTTCGGAGCCAAACGCCGCCAAGGATTCTGTGAACGTGAGGTACTGAGTATTGTCACTGCCTTCATATAACTGGCCCCATGGAACCTCGGTCTTTCCGTCGAGGATGAAGAGCTCAACGCCGTCTGTATAGATAAATCTGTTGACGCTTTCATTACTCTCATGATACTGTGTGTAGGCCCAACCCTTATCATAGCCTGCCGCCCCTTCCCATTCAAGATTGGGCGTGTATTTATCTATATCATCAGACCAGCTGCTTTCATTGGGGCTCGGATACTTCGGGTCATGGAGCTTGAGCTTGATCAGATACCGCCCCACGGCGCAAGGAAGTCCTTCCGCCGTATAGTCGGCGTGGCCATCCGACCAAGCGCCGTAGCTCATGACGTCGATGTAGGGATTATCCTCGAAGAGGGAGAAGCCGAGCCCCGAATACTGCATAGAGTAGACGTTGGAGAGCGGGACCTTGCGGGGCCGGATATTGAGAATGAAGGTGAATGTCGTCTTGCTATCCGCATTCGCATCTACGCGCATGCCGTTGTAGATGCCCGACCAGTAGTAGGTGTATTCACCCGTGCCCTCACTCTCAAACGACAATGTGATCTTATAGTATCCCGCATCGTAGGGCACCCACTCATCGTTGATACTGTATTTCATGGCATCCCATTGCGTCTCCGACCAGTCCACCAAGCCGCTGTCGACATCCCATCTCCACGCTTTATCGTTATACCAGCGCCGCCATGCCTCATACTTGACTTCCATCGCGCTGCTCTTGAAATTCTCGAAGATACGGCTCATGGGGAATCCGTTGTAGTCGAACGTGACAGTGAGCATGGGAACGTCCCACGTTTCGTCCCGTGCGTCCTCGGGCGCGGCTTTCATCGTGTCCTCGCCGTAGGTGATTTCGCCGATATTCTGGAAGGTGGGCACGTCGAAATCGATCCTGCTCTCGCGATTTTCCGCCTTGCTCTTCAGCGTGACGGAGAAGGGCATGGTAAAAAACCTCTGCACAACGGCGCCGTCTTCGTTGTACTTTTCATCCCAATACCAGCGGCTCCAGCGGGACTGCGATTCGAACTCTTCGGTGTAGTAGTAATTTCCGTCCTGCGAATAACTCTCGACCGGCAGGCGGAGTTCGCTCGGCTCCTCTTGACCCGTTTTGGTGATGCCCTGAGCGTCGGACGTATATTCCATCACATTTTGATAGTGTACCTGTACGAGGTTTTGGATATCATTGCTGCTGACGTGGCCGCCATTCCACCCGCCGATGAACTTGGTGAATTCGGCCATTCTCTCCTCGGCCTCCTCCGAGGTCGCCGCCGGCAATTCGCCGAAGTACCATTCCCCCGCGGGGATCGCGGCATCTTGGTTATAATACCAACCGTCCGCGGCGACCGACCATGCGATTTCGGTGGAGAGGGTATTGATCTGCTGCACGATTTTGCTGTCCCCAGTGTCTTTGATCCGACCGAACCAAACGGGTGCGTTGTTGTCGTAATTATCATCGAACCGCGCCCATTCCGTCGTCGCCGTCGCCTTTACATAGTGGGCGTCCATGCCATAGAGGAAGGTGCGGGTCTCAGTGCTCTTCACCGTGCCGCCGCCCTCATCGTACTTCAGGAATTTTACCGTGATCTCATAGGTGAGATAGGGCGTGTAGTCGTAGCTCGCGTCCTTGCCGCCCCACTCCTCAAAGCCTTTATTTTCGTTCTCCTCCGCGTGAACGGGGAACACGTTGTAGTTGGGCATTTCCGGTTCCTTTGCCCCGCTCTCGGTATAAATTGCCGCATACTTTATATACTGCTCAAACGAGGTGCGCGACGGGGCGATGAGGAAGAAGTTCTGCTTGCCCGCCGTGAACACCGTGCCGTCCTGCGGGCTGGCGTCCGCCTCTTGGCCGAACGCGTTGAGCCCGATATCGGCATCGTCGGGAAGATACACGGTCTGTAAGTGATCGGAGAAGCGGAACGCCGACGCCCCGATCTTTGCGATACGGTCGGGAATGTGGATGACCGTGATATATGTATTCTGGAAGGCGTTGGGGCCGATCTCCACCGTCTCGTGATAGCCGAAATCGAAGGAGTTGATGTAGGCCCCGTCGTCATTCTTTGCCTTGGCGGGCATGGAGATGAGCGTTTGATAGCGCGACGCGTTCTCCTCAACGAGATTCAGATACTTGGTCTCCGTGTCCGAATCGGCATAGTCCGTCCACTGGTTGGCGTCGGGGATATTCTTATTCCCCGCTGCGGGCAAGAGGTTGATAAAGATGTACTTTGTGACGTCGCCCGCAGTAAATCTGACGACGAAGTTTCTCCCTTGCTTATGTTGCCCCTCGACGTAGAAATCGCTATCGTGAAATATATTTTGCAAATGGAGCGTGAATGTGAAATACCCATCCTTGTCGGCTTCCTCTGCCGGACTTTCCACAGAGAGGTTTTTGGACACGTCCTGCCCGTCGATCATCATGATCGCCCAGTCGATATCCTGCGTGCGCAGAACTTCGCCGCCCGAAGCGACCGCCTTGACGCGGAACGGGAGTTCACATGTCTTGTCGTACCGCACGATGGTGGGGTACCGCAAATCGAGAAAATAATCTGTATTCGGGATCTTTTGGAATATCAGCGCATCATTTGGGATCCGCTGCCAATCGGGGCTATCCGAATTCATGCTCACATTCTGTTCGACCACGAGCGCAGAGGCCGACTGCGTCTTCAGCGGCGTAATGACAAGGAAGAGCACCTGGGCACTGCCGCTCGAACCGCTCGGATCGTCGGCGGGCTGGGCAACATAATACGTTTTGCCCGACTTCAAGTCGCTGTATTCGATCTTCAGAAGCTGCGAAGCTCCGCTGGTTATCGTATAGTCCGCGGCATCTGTCAATCTCGCAAGCGCATCGTCCCCTTTTGCCGTACCGGCTGCCTTCTTGGGATCATACTTATAGGATTTGTATGTAGAACCCTTAAAATGGTCGCTGTCAAATAACCCCATTTGCGGGTAAGTTTCGGTGCCCGCCTGTGATGCTGTATAACTTCCCGCAAAATAAACAGTGAGCGCGAAATCGAACGGAGCGCTGATCTCGAGATAGCGTTCGCTGTTCTGCTTGAGCTGCATATGCGATTTATATTCGACGCCGTTGATCGTGACTGTTGCGGCGGATTGACTGCCGCCGCTCTTCTCCGTCACTTTGACCGAACCGCCGCCGTTGTCCGCCTCGATTGAGGCCGACGTCCCGCCTGCATTGGTGCCGTCTACGGTAGTAAGGGTTTGCGACTTAAAATCCGCGCCCTGTTCGTACTGCCCGTCGCTTGTGCCTGTCTCAAAGTCGTTTTCGGTATCATTTTCGCCGCCGCTTTTAGCTTGCCCGTTGACGTCGAACACATAGCTGCCCTCGGGAATGCCGATACCGCCGTCATATTGGCCGCTGCTTTGTTTCGCCTTATATACTTTTGCGGTCGTGGGCACTGAAGCCGCTTCGCCTTCAAAGGTGCCGTACTGTGTGCCTTCCTGTTTGGGGTCTTCGGATTTCTCAAGGTTTAGGTTCTTGACATTCGTCTCGCTGTCCCATACCTTGGTCGGGGCCCATTCCGCTGAGAGCTGCTCGTCCCAACCGTTCTCCGCGGACAGGCCGTTTTTCCACCATTCGTAGTACCTTTCGGTGCTCGACTGGGTGTAGTAAGAGAAGGAATAATTATTTGTATAGAGGGCACCGTCTGCACCGACCGTGTAGAAGAGCGGCGCGGAGGCCGTCTTTTCGTCGGCGATGTAGAACTTTTCGAGCGCGGAGCTGCCTTGGAACACGCGTGCGCCGTCCTCCAGATAGACGCCCGCCGAGAGGGAGATCTCCTTGAGCGAAGTGCAGTTTTCAAAGGTGAGAGGATAGAGGTGCAAAACCTCGGACCTGCCCGTGCAGAAAAAGACGCTCTTGAGTGTTTCGGACTTGGAGAGAAGCCCGCCCTGCATCTTGGGGCGATTGGAGTCGCTCTCCTGTGCCGTGCCGTTGAAGATATTCACGACGTCGGGCATGACGACGAGATTGGTGTAAGGCGCGTTCTTGTTTCCCGCGAAAAGATACTCCGTGTAGCGGTATTTGGGCTCGCTGTCCTCCATTTTGCCGTCGCTGTTCTCATCGATCCAGACATTGGAGGGCAGGATAAGGGTCGTAATGCCACTGCCCGAGTCGGGCGTGAACCCGGTGAACGTCGCCGTCAGGCCGTCCGCGCGCGCAAAGGAGAAATTATTCTCGAGCTTGAACCTGCTTTTCCCCTTGATCTGCCAATGCACCGAGAGCGGCATGTTGATGTCGACAATGGAGAGCGCGCATTTATCAAAAGCATCCTGCTCAACATAGGCGACGGGGACATCTCCATGCTCCGCGGGGATATTGATCACGAGCTTTGTCACGCCGCTGTTTTTGAGAGCGGTAAGCTTGTCGTTTTTGATACTCGTGATGTATGCATACTCTGCATTGGTCTTATCGGGTTTATATCCCCACCCGTATACGTCATTTTTGCCGCTTGTCTGCTCGGTGTCCGTGCTGTACGCGAGCGAAGAGACGTAGTCGAATTCAAAGTCGTCCTCGGCAAGCTCGGCAATAATGTCGGATCTCTGCATTCCGTTCGGCAAAAACACGAACAGAAGTCCCAGGCCCAGTGCGAGCACAAGGACAGCTGCAAGAATCGCGACAATGATCCGCTTAGACTTTTGCTGCATCGTTTTTCCTCCTGTTTATACGCGGAATATTCTATTCC
>CANQWI010000124.1 GCA_947627515.1 uncultured Clostridia bacterium | reverse complement strand
TGATGGCACCCATCCCCTCAAAAGGGGGAGGGCGAGCTTGTTGGAGCCCGTGGGGTTATTCTTCCTCATTCCGAGCCGCAGGCGAGCGAATCTCATATTACGTACGGAGGGGCGAAAAAAGACCCGCGGTTGCCCGCGGGTCTTTTTTGGGTTCACTCACATTCTGTGAGCTTAGTTTGCGTTAAGCCTTCGCCGAGATCGTACCGGTGTAAGCCTTGAAATCGGTCATACCGGTGTTGTACCCGCTGATGTGGACCTGGATATCACCCGTAGCAAAGTTCTCGGAGACAAGCGTAAGCGTGTAGACGATCTGCTCTGCTTTGAGCATCTGATAGCTCATCACAAAGTTGGCTCCGATCCTGTAAGCATACACAACGTATGTGACGTCTGTACCATAGGCGGGTTTCGCACCATCCTCTGTGGTCTTGTAGGTCGCAGGAGCCTTGGTGGCATCAAGCCCGATATTCTGAGTTGCATTGACAATACCGCCCCAAATGTTCCCGTCGTTCGGATTGTAATCGAAGTAGCCGTCATTCCAATCCGTGGTATCCGAGAGCAGCATCTCAAACGCAGCCGTATTCCCGTTGCAGGTGCCGCAGGAGAAGGTAAACTTCAGAAGGAAGTCGCCCGATTTCGTAAGGTAGGCACTGGGGGACTGCCACCAGTCGGCCGTTTGACCGAATGAACCTGCCGCATTGCTCTCCTCGGTCGTAGCAAGCGAGGCAAGCGTCGTGTAGTCCACCATACCGCAGTATTCGCAGACATAGTAGCTGTTGTACTTGTGGTCATGCTCCATAACCGCGCCGCAGATCTCGCAGTGGACGTTATCCTCGCCCTTCTTGTGGGGATGTCCTTCCTCGGTGCCGTGGCCGGAATAGATCTCGCCGCAGGAGCACTTGTCGCTCTGCGACCAATCGTGCACGTGCTTCGAAAGTGCCTTGGAGGGCTCTGTACCTGCGGGAACGATGTTCGTCATGGCAGAGGCCGTGTACTTGCATCCATCCGGGTGCAGGAAGACATAGTAGGTGTCAAGGAGCGTACCCGTGTAGGTGTAGGTCACGGTGAGGTCGAGGTCGCCGTTCTTGATCGTGCAAGCAACGATGAGCCTGCTGACATTGAGATAGTCGAAGACGTAGGTCACGGTCGCGCCGTCAAGTGCAGCCTTGATCGTATTCTCAAGGGTCCCGAAGTCTGCAGCAGCGTTGGCCTTATTGTCGTAAACGGAATAGACAAGACCTGCGGTAGCGGTAGGCTGGCTGTCGCCCTTGAAATTCGACATATCCGATTCCTCGCTGTGGTTCATGACCCAGTGGTCGATACGGAGACCGATCGCACCGCACATCGTTTCGCCCTCTGCGGGAGCCTTGCTGTTGATACCGGGCGTCATGAGATCCCAAACATTGGCCATGTTGGAGAGGGTCGTACCCGTGATCTCATAGTAGCCGCCCTTCGGGAGAACGCCGACATAGATATAGCCGGGATTGCCGTTTTCCCAAACGCCCTTATTGCCCCAGCTCTGGGTAGCAGTCGTCTGCTCATACTTGAGTGCATGGCAGCCGGAGCATTCGTAGACGGTGTCATAATCCTTCTTGTCGGCATCGGCCTTTACCTCGAAGTGGTGACCCGTCGCGGGAGTGAACTCTACATTGTAGTAGAAGTCCTTCGCATCGGTCAGGTAGCCCTTTGCGCCGTCCTGAACGCAGGAGCCCTCGAGAATCGTGGACTGCGTCTTGCCATCGGTCACAGCGGTCGTGGGGGCGATCGCTCTTGCCGTACTGACGGTGTAATAGGTGCTCTGATCCTTCTGCTGGAAGCCGTAGGCGGTCGTGCTCTCCACGCCGAAGCTTGTGAGGTCGATCACGATCACATAGAGCTTTGCGCTGCCGCTTGCGCTGTAGACGAGCTTGGAGGCCTTTGCAAGCGCGGTGCCTGCATCGGTAAATGCCTTGCCGTCCGCAGTGAGTGCGATGCTGTAATAGCGGACGAGCTCGTCGGCGGTGTTGTCGCCTGCGTTGACGTTGAGCTCGATGCCGTTATTGGAAGCGGAGAAGAGCACGAGCTGTGCGCCCTTCGCCTCTGCGTACCAAGCGGAGTCGCCGATCTCGGTCCCGCGGGCACCGCGTGCGACGACGGGATCAAGCACGTCTCTTGCAAGAAGGTCGCCGCTGCGCTCGAGACGGAGCTCGACGCCCTCGATGGCCTTGGTGAGGTTAGCCGCCGCCTTGGTGACGGTGACGGTCGCCGTGGTGCCGCTGAAGCTTACCTGTGCGGAGTAGCCGTTGCCGAAATCTGTCTTTGTCGTAAGTGCGGAGAGTGCCTTGGAGACCGTGCCGATCACGAGGTTGTCGCTGTTCTGCGCATTCGTGTAGGTGACGGTGAAGGAGCCCTCTGCGATCGTAAGGGCGTCATACCCTGCGACCGTGGATACCACATCGGAGACGGCAAGGTCGGTAAGATCGATGAGGATGTCTGCCTGAAGGGTGCTTGCCTCATAGTTGACGAACTTGATGAGAGCCTCCTTAAGGCCGTCTGCGATGGGCAGATAGACGTCGACATACTGCTTGTTTTCCGCAAGGGTGACGGTCGCGCCTGTGATCGCCGAGCCGTCCTTCTTTGTAATGGTGGGAGCTGCGGTGGAGGCGACGAGAGCCTGCTTGAAGTTGACTCTGAAGGCCACATAGTAACCGCTGTTCTCATGTGTCGCAGTGCCCGTGAGTGCGACGACCGCATTGGTGCCGGAAACCGAGTCACTGTACTCGATCCCCGTAGGTGCGGTATGGCCGCCGACCGTCTGAGACACGGCGTTGTCGATCACGGAGTTGTAGAGGCTCCACCTCGTGAACTCCACATTCCCGCTCTGCGTATCCGCAGGCTGAGACGTGAATTCCACGGTAAGCGTATGCGTCATGTTGTAGATATAGACCTTATAGTTGAGAACGAGGACGTCGGATTCATTGTAGATGCTCACGCTGATCTCAACCGTATCCTCCTGATAGAGGACAACGATGTGGTAGCTCTTATCCTCAAAGTAGGAGGTAAGGGAGCTCATCGAATCCGTGTTGAGCGTCGTCCCGTCAAGCGTCACAACGCCGTTGAGGGTATTGTAGGGAAGCGTGGAGCCCATGTTCTCATTGTTGCCCGTTGAGGTCTCCTCGTTATAAGGAGTCTGGTCGGTATCCGGGGTCCACCATGCTCCGTTCGGGAACATGACGAAGAAGCCGTCCGTTCTCAGCCAGTAACGGTCGCTGCCGTCGAGGATGGACATGACGGGACCGAAGTTGCTGTCCTGATCCTTGACTGTGCTTGCCCATGTGCCCTTCGATTCGACAACGTCGCCGCTCTTGAAGTTGTTGTACGCTTTGGTTGCGCCCCAAACGGGAAGCGCAGCCGATTCGATCGTGCCGCCGCAAAGGTCGCACTTGCCGTCCGAATTTCCATCGACGTGCTCGCCGCCTGCGACTGCAGCATTTGCATAGAAGATCACATTGCCGTTCTGCTTGACGGCCCATGCATACAGGCCCTCGTCATAGCAGTTGCCGTCGCCCGCGGAGTAGAGCTCCATCTCATACCCGCTTGCAAGGGAGACGCTCGAAAGCTTGCCCGCGGAGACCTTGTTGAGGCTCGTAGGCTTGCCCGCATCCGTCGCGTCGAAGGTGCCCTCTGCAAAGTCGAAGTAGTAGTCGCCCGTGATGCCGATCGCTGTGACGTCGATCGCAAAGACGATATACGCACCCTTATCCGTGTCGCGTGCGTCGCCGAAGGTGCCGAGGAGCTGAACGTAGCCCGTGACATATTCAGGCGTGCCCGTGAGGACAAGCTCGCCGCCGACGACTCTGTAGTTGACGTTGAGGAGACGGTACTGTGCGAAGCTCTCGCTGTTGCCGTCGTTGATATTGAGCGTGAAGGAGCCCGCGAGCGTGCCGTCCTGAAGGTCATTGCTCGACCGGACTGCGATCACGTTGAGGACCTTATCGGTCGCAACGTAGGCATAGCTGTAGCCCTCGCCCTGCACATAGCCCGCATCCTCTGCGATCGCGAGATCGTAATCGATGGTGTCGGCGATGCTGTCCGTCTTGGTCGCAAGCGTGACAACTGCAGGCGCGTAGGACGCATAGCTTGCGGCAGGGATGCCGATCACGACCTTGAGCTCGGTCTCGGAGAAATGGACCTCCTTGAGAAGGTAGCCCGTCCCGCCGAGTGCCTGAGCTTTCGCAGGGATGATCCCGCCGGGTGCCAACTGCTCATTGATATAATCGGAAACGGTAACAGGGAACTGTGCGACCGTGAGAGTGAGGTCTGCTGCAGCCGTCCCCGAAGGAAGCTTGTAGGTGATGGTGACGTCGCCGCCCTTGTTGAGGGAGACGGTGTCCTTCTTTTCGACCTTGGATTCAAGGTCAAAGCCCTTGACCTCGGAGAGATCGAGAACGATCTTGGTATCCTGTGCGCCCGTGAGGGTGACCTTGCCCGCCTGCGTCAAACCGAGGACGAGGAGAAGGTCGTCTCCCTCAACTGCCGCATAGTAGGGAACGCTGACGGTGAGACCCGTTGCCTTGAAGGCCTCGCCGAGGGCACCCTTGTTGATGCGGAGCGCGAGATACTTGTTGGCGGTCGTTGCGAAAAGCTTGCCCTTCTGCGCGTCTGTCAGCGTCTGCACATAGCCGCCGCTGAGCTTGAGCGTGACCTGATTCTGCGCTGCGGGATCGAAGACAAAGGTGAATTCGCCGACCTTGTCGTTGTTGAAGAAGGTCTCGCCGCCTGCCGTCACGTCTGCGCCGACAGCGGGAAGCGCGGGATCGACGCTGTTGGAAACGACCTTGAGGTCATTTTCGCCGAGAAGGCCCACGAACGTCTTGCCGCCCTTGATGATATGATACTTGAAGATGCTGTAGTCGGAGCTCAGGCTGTTGGTCCCGAGGGAGACCCAGTCATTCTCGGAAAGAGACTCGAGCGTCGTCTTGTTTGCAGTCTCAAGGAGCTGTGCGCGGGTCAGGCTGCCCTTGTAAGCATAGATCTGCGCACCGGTGACGCGGAGGGTCTCGAATTTACCCGTGTTCTGCGTGTAGTCGATCTCGAAGTCGAGCGCGTTGGCCGCATCGTAGGAGGTATTCTCCGCATAGACCTTGGCCGCACCCGTCTTGACGCCCTTGTAGTTGACCGTGTTGGGCGTTCTCTTTGTGGTAATGACGGACTTGGTGATCGTCATGTCGTTGTAGTCGCCATGGATGATCGTGTCATAGTAGCCGACGGAGGGATCGGGCACCTTGATGTATGCCTTCATCGTGACAGCCGTCGTGCCGCCCGCAACCGTGTAGGAGTAGGTGATCTCAATGACGTTGTCCTCACGGTAATTCCAAGTGTATTCGTAGCTGCCCGCCTGGGAGATATCGGGATTGCCGTTCTCGTCCTCGACAAGGGAGTAATAGCTGCCCGAGGGAAGCGTCGTGCCGTCCGAATACACCCACCAATCCTTGACTGTCGACCAATCGGTGGGGATCACGCCGTGGACATAGCCCGATTTCTCATTTTCCTTTGTAGGATAGAGATTGTCGGTCGCGTCAACGTGGGAGCCGTAGTTTACCCATGTATCCGTCTCATCGTCGGGGCCGTTGGTGAGAGCCGCGAGCGTGCTGTTCGAAAGGGTGTCGCCGATGCCGTTGTAGAGGACCCAGCCCTCCTGACGGACAATGACGGAGACGCCGTACTGATAATTCGCGCCCTCTGCGTTCTGCGTCGTCGTGTTATAGCGATCTGCAATACCGAGAGAGGGAGAGTTCCAGTTTGCGTTGTAGCCGGGCTGTCCCCAGACGCCGTAGGGGCCTGCCTTCTCGGCACCCTTGGAGGTCGTCATGGCCTGCCCGCTGATCGTGATGGTCATACCGGGCTCGAGGTGCCCTGCGGTAAGGGTAGGGACCTTCCTGCCGTTGACGCTGCCGAATTCGGAGATCGCGGAGCCGGAGGCGTTCTTATTGGTATAAACGCTGTTCTCGGACCATACACCCGCGGGAAGCGTCGCATCCGTGCCCTGATGGAAGGTGCCGTAGTGGATCACGACATCCTCTGTCCTCGTCTCCTGACGGGCATGGTCGTAGGTGCATTCCTGTACGCCGCTGCCCTGATCGGCCCATGTGTGCTCAATGACAACGGTCAGCCTTGCGGTCTTTTCGGAGCCTGCAGGCTTCACCGTGACTGTGTACTCACCGACCTCGTGGAGCTTGACCTCCCCCGTGACCGTGCACTCCGAGACAGGGACATCAACTCTGTCGAGGCTCGTATCGAGAGGTGTGCAGGTGAGCTTTACAGTCGCGTACTTGGCCTTGAGAGCTGCCTCGTCTGCGCTGTCGTTTAGAGTAATGGAGCTCGGATTGATCCTGACATTGACATAGATCTCCTCGCCATCATCGCCGCCCGGTTGGTCGCCGCCCGGCTGGTCGCCGCCCGGATTCCCGCCGCCGCCTTCATTGCCGCCGCCCTCGTTGCCGCCACCGCAGGCAAAGAGGCAGAGCGACATCAGAACCGCGAACAGCAAAATCAGAGCTGCCTTTAGCTTCTTCATGTCTTTTCCCCCTTAAAAAATATTAAATTGCGCCACCCTATGAATGGCGTACTTATTCTACAACAATTTTTTCACCGTGTCAATAATTTTGTGAAAAAAATTTTTTTACAGAAAAATGAAATTTTTTTCCTGCGCGGGGCTTTGATGCGCTCCGCTTTGGACAAGGGTCTCCCCCTTGGCTCCCCTCATAGGGGAAAATTTTGCAGTTCTGTCAAGAGTTGATAACTCTTGACGCAAAATTTTCTTGGCATTTGCCCATATGCTCGGGCAAATGCTGACCGAATGCGGGACTCTACCCGCATGAGAAGCTGTCACTTTAGTGACTGAGGGGTTCCGAAAACCCCTTTGGCCTGAAGGCCACTTCCCCTACAGGGGCAGCAAGGGGGGTAGACCAAAAG
>CANQWI010000123.1 GCA_947627515.1 uncultured Clostridia bacterium | reverse complement strand
CGTAACGTTGCGGAGAGTGAGGTCGCTGATCCTGCCCGCGCTGTAGCCGATGAGTCCGCTCTTGCCCTCTGAGGTGTAGCCAAAGCTCACATTCGAAATTTCATGATTGTGACCAAGGACCTCGACCCACTGTTTCGCGATCGGAGGGAGCTCGGGCTCCTCTGCCATGTCGATATCCTTAAGGAGCTCAAGGGTGGCAACAATGCCCTCGCCCTGAGTGATCAAACCGCTGTTGATAGCCTCAACAAAGGAGCGGAGAGATTCGGGAGAATCGACGCCGTAATGTCCATTGCCGAGATAGATCACACCGTTGACTCTCACGTTTTCGCATGTGATATCGGTGAGCGTGATATTGCAGTCAGCTGTTCTGCTGCCGCCAACGACCTGGCTGGACCCAAAGCCGCCCTTCGCGCCGTTGCTATAGAGGTAGATCGTGTTGACGCTCACATTCCTGAGAACAGCACCGACGATCGAGGAATTGTTGAAGTATTCACCGACGACACCGCCGACAAAGAGCGAATGCTCTCCGGTCTTGTTCGCTTCTGCATAATCCTCAGGCGTATTCAGGTTGCTAAGGACAACATTCTCAACCGTGACATTGCTCAGCTGCACGCCTGCATGAAGCATACCCATGATGGCACCGACCTTGCGCGTGCCGCTGATCGTCACGCCCTTGACGGTAAGATGATCATAGTGATAGCTGCTGCCTTCGCCCGTGTAACCAATGATACCGCCAACGCTGTCGCCCTCAAAGTCGGCTTGCGAATATGTAGCAGTGATCGTGCTGCCCTCATTGCCATCGACCACGGTGTCTGTGACCGTGCCATATCCACCGCCGACAACGCCGCCGACCTTGTAGTTCGCGTCGATCTTGATAAGACCATTGACGGTCACCTTATCAACGGGAGCTGCGGGGAAGAAGGCACCGACAACACCGCCGACGTTGCCCCTACCTTTGATCGTAGGATCGGTCACGGTGACATTCACAACGGCAGAGCTGCTGTCCGCATTACCGACAAGCGCACCGACGTTATCGCGTCCTGTGACTGTGGGCTTAGAAAGCGTCAGGTTCTCAATGCGCGCACCCTGCGTATACCCAAAGAGTCCAACATTGTCAGATGTGGCACTGTTAATATTGAGATTGGAAATTGTATGACCCTGCCCGTCGAAGGTGCCCTTGAAGGGGTATGCGGTTGTTCCGATCGGTGACAAGGATTGCCCTTCGAGATTGATGTCGTCTTCAAGATAGAAAGTCCACCCGGCATTTCCAAAATCCCTTTTCGTATTTACAACATCTGAACGGAAGTTCTTTAAATCATTGATGTTGTAGATATATGCAGATAATGTTACTTTACCGGACGCATCCCACTCCGCATGCTTTGTGAAATTGTCTTCGTCTGTGTTGTAGAATTTGTCTACCTTGAATTTAAATGTCAAAGAGGAATTCTTGATTTCGTATTTAGGGCTGCAACCTTTTTGAGCTACGCCAACCAAGCCATAGTATTCATTCCAAAGATCAAAATTTTGGCTCGCAATTGTATATTTGCCCAAAAAACGAACCTCATTTATGGTGTATGTGCCATTCTTCGCTGAACCAATTAAAAGGCCAAAATTATGATCCTCTGCATTAGTCGTTGCGGTTAAACCTGTTCCATCGACATTAACTCTTTGTATAGAAGAATCTCCTTCAATTAGACCAATTAAACCACCCGAATATCTTGCTTGTGTATTTACATCAATATTAGAAGTAATGGTGTCAATAGTTATATTTACCGCATAACCTACTAAGCCACCGCCATAACCGAGGGTTGTCTCTCCATAGTTTGTTCCGCTAACCGAAACGCCATGATTTGTACTGCTCTTGTCCTCTTCGATTGTAATATCATGGATATTCGCCTTTGTTGCTTTGCCAAGCAAGCCACCAATGTAAACAGTTCCGTATACCCAGATTTTGCCCTTTAACGTGATATTACTCACTTCGACGAACGTCGAACCCTTACTCTCAACAAATCCTGCAAGAGCACCTGTACCTTTCTTATTTGCGTCTTGAATTTTAGCGTCCCCTACATTCAGATTAACAGTATTAAGAACAAGATTTTTGAGCTCAGTGTTTGTGCTGTCGTCGGGCTTCACAACATATCCAAACAAACCGTAAAGCCCCAAAAACTCTACATCATTACTTCCAGTCTGATATGCAAGGTTCTTGATCTCATAATTTCTGCCATCAAATACACCGCTGAAGGGATGGTCATAAGTTCCGATAGGTTTCCAGTAGACAGAATTGAGGTCGATGTTGTCGGAGAGACGGACTTCCTTGTTGGCATAGGAATTGCCGCCATTCACGCTGTCGCGGAAATAGCCGAGGCCTGCTGCGGAGTCGATCTCGTACCACAGAGGCTCGCCCTGCACTTCTCCAGTCTTGTACTCGACTGCCTTGTAGAAGCCTTCCTCTCCTTCCTTGACAAGCTCAAGGTACACGCCCTCCTTGCTGGAGCCGTCGACAAGCTCTTCAAGCTTGCCGCCTTGAACGCCCGCCTGAACATCGGAAGCATTGGGCTTGTCGGGCTCGGTCGTGGTTTCAGGAGCGTTCTCTGCCTTCTCACCGATGAAGGGATTGACATTGACGCTGCCTTGGTCTGCCTCAGGATAGACGATGTCTGTACGTCTGACCGTGTTGTCCTGCACCTCGAAGGTCTCAACCGTTGCCTTTGTTGCATTGGATGTACCGACAAGGCCGCCTGCTGATTTCGAGCCTTCGACCACGGTGCCTTCTTCGGCCGCAAGGATCTGAATGACCATGTTGCTGACAAAGAGGTCATCATACGCAACTTCAACCTTTTCCCCTTCTACCTTCGAGAAGTCGAGCTTTGCGGCGATACCGCCGGCGTACTGGAGAGCGGCGATGATGTGGTCCGAATTTTTAAGCGTACTATCATCGTTCTCGAGCAAGGCGGCAGAGCGACGGGCTTTGACGGGAGAATTGGCGTGTTCGACCGTACAGAAGTCGAGCGAGGAGGCGAAGAGGATACCTGCGATACCGCCTGCAGCGGAGACCTTTGTATCCTGAGCGATCACGCCGACGGACTCGGAGACGATCTTGATGTCGCCCTTGACGGAGACGTTGTGCATTTTGCCGCCCTCGATCGCGCCTGCAACGGCACCTGCGACGGCATAGCCTGTGACGGTGACGGTATTGATGGTAAGATCCTGAACCGCGTTGCCCTCGGCGGGTGCTTTGATGTAGCCAAAGAGGCCGCCGTAGAGGCCGTCAGTGCCCTCTACATTGAGGTTGGAGATGGTTTTGTTATTTCCGTCGAAGGTGCCCTCGAAGGGCTTCTCAGCGTCGCCTACGGGCGTCCAGTTAGACCCCCCCCCCCCCT
>CANQWI010000122.1 GCA_947627515.1 uncultured Clostridia bacterium | reverse complement strand
ATAGTAGAAGGTGAGGGTAATGGAGACGGAGTAGGAGCGGGAGACGAAGGCAACGGTCAGTTCTTTCAGGGAGTTTCCGTCGAGGAGGAGGGAAAGCGTCACGTCCTTCATCTCGGCATGGTCCTTGGTGAAGCCGAACACGGCGTCCTCTCTTCCCGCCTTGAGCTCGCCGCGGAAGGAATCTCTCTGGAGCTCATAGCCGTAGCGGAAGTCCTCAAGGTCAAGCGTGAGGGCGGGATTGAAGGTCTCGGCGGCAGGGACGGTGTCAGACCCTGTCGTAACGGTATATGCCTCCTCCGTCTCGGCGTCTGCCTTATTCAGCCGCTGCTCGGTATAGGACATTTCATAGCCTGTCTCCGTTTTCTCGTACTGCTTGTCGTACAGATAGACGGCGAGCTCGCCGCGCAGGACCTCTATGCTCTGCGTCACGGTCACGGCGTCCCCTGTTTTTGCATAGGCGTCACGGAATTTCGTCAATTCGTCCTCCGTCTCGCCGCAGCCTGCAAGCAGGACGAGTCCGAGTACGATCACGGGTATGATACGAAGCTTTTTCATCAGAATTTCCTCCTCAACATTACATAGGCGAGCGCGGCAAGCGCAGAGACGGCAAAAAGGTGCGAGATGAGCGCGTCGGCGGTCATGTGTGCCGTTTCAATGACCTCCTCGTCGATATCCATGTTCCATGCGTCGAGAAGAGCCGTATAGCGGGCGAGCTCCTCTGCCGCAATGGCCTTCTCCTCCTCGCTGAGGGAGGCAAGCGTCACGGCGATCTCCCTGATCGCCTCGAAGTCCTCTGCCGTCAGGGCGTTCACGGTGAGCGTCCCTGCCGTTTCCTCCAAATGACGGAGTGCCTCTACAAGCCTCTCCGAATACCCTGCGAGCCGCACGACAACCGTGAATTCCTTACTGCCGCTGTGGTTCGTATCCTGCACGGTCGCGGTCACGGTATAGGTGCCTATGGCCTTGAGCGTGGACGGGTCGAGCAGGATGGTCACGTTCGGCTGTGCAAATGCAGTGAGCGCGATCTCCTCGCCCGTGTAGTCAAGGACGATCGTCCCGTTGTCATTCTCGCCCGCAAGAACGATGGTGTCGCTGATGTCGAGCTTTTGGATCGTGAAGGTGCCGTTGACAAAGGTCGCCTCATAGTCGGTGTTTCCCGAGACGCCGCCGAGCGTATACTCGCCTGCGTCCGTACCGGGCTGCTTGATGAGCGTGATGAGAAGGTCGTCTCCCGCAACAGCATTCTCAGCCTTCCACAGCGTCTGGACGGGCACGGGCTCCTCGCCCGAGTACACGGCGGTCTGATCCCCCACCGTGACCGTGATGCTGCGCTTCGTGATCGTGAACGTCCCCTTCACCCATGTGACGGAATAGTTCTCGTTCTCGAAGCTGCCCACGATGTCGTACTCGCCTACGCTCCAGTCCTCGCCCGCGACAAGGCTGAGCGTCACGCTGCGCTCGTCAACGGGCTCGATCCCGCCTGCGTCGTCGTAGAGACCCTGCGTAAGAACGGGTGCATTTCCGTCATATACCGCTGTCTGATTTGCGATGGTGACCGTGATCTTCTTGGGGGTTATCGTGAAGTTCCCCTCCTGCCAGGTCACCTCATAGTTCGTGTTGGTATAGGTACCTGTGATCTTATACTCGCCTACCCTGTAACCCGTCTGCTTGGTGAGTCTTACGCCGAGCGTGTCGCCCTTGACGACGCCGCCGTTGTCGTCCCATTCTGTCTCCGAGAGCGTAGGCTCGCTTCCCGTATAGGCCGCGGTCTGGTCCTTGATCGTGACAGTGATGCTCTTCCTCGTGATGCGGAGCTGTCCCTGCGTGAAGACGATGGAATAGTTGCCGTTCTCATAGCTTGCATGGATGGTATAGGTCCCCACTGCCGTGCCTGCGTCCTTGGTGAGACGGATATTCAATTGATCTCCCGCGATGAGCCTGCCCTCCGTGTCGAGCCAACCGCTTTGGTCAAGCGCGGGTTCTGCGCCGCTGTAGACAGCCGTCTGCTCCTTAAGCGTCAGGGTGAGCGAACGTCTTGTCACGGAGAAGGTCGCCTCTATAAAGGTCACGTCATAGTTCTTATTGGAGGCACTGCCGAGGATCGCATACTCATTGACGGAGGAATGGTCCCCTTCGCCGAGCGTGAGCACGACGCCGAGGTCGTCATTGTTGACGCGGGTGCCCTGCGTGACCCTCCACGCGTTCTGCCTGAGAACGGGCTCCTCGCCGTTATACTCCGCAGCCCCGCTGTCCGGGGTGACCGTAACGGGCCTCGGCCGCACGGTATAGGTCCCTTCCTTGAAGGTAACCTTGTAGTTCTCGTTGGAATAGCTCCCGCGGATCGCGTACCCGCCCTCGCGGACGGAAGCACCCTCCTCCTTTTCAAGACGGATATTCAACTCATCGTTCCCGATGATCCCGCCATCCTCGGCCTGCCAGCTTCTCTGGTCCGGTGAGATGGCGTCGCCGTAGACGGAGCTCTGGTCGAGGATGGTGACCTCGATCTCACGCTTCTCGATCGTATATGCCCCTTTGCCGCCCGTAAAGGTCACCTTATAGTCGTTGTTCTCGCATCTGCCCTCGATGTCATAGCTGCCTGCCGCACGGCCGCCCGTCTTGGTGAGGGTGATACGGAGCACGTCCTCATTAACGACGCCCGTTGCGTCATAGGCGTCCTGAAGAAGGGTAATGACCTCGCCGTAGATACTGCTCTGCGGCCTGATCGCGACCTCGATCTCCTTTGCCGTGATCTCGAGCGTCCCGCCCGTAAAGGTCACGTCATAGTTTGCGTTGGTGTAGGCATGCGTAAGCGTATAGGTGCCTGCATGCACGCTCTGTGTCGTGAGCGTGATGCCGAGGTCGTCACTGCCGTAGATCTTCCCTGCCGTGACCGTCCAATCCTTCCCCTGTACAGCCTCGATCTTGGGCACCTCGCCCGAATAGGTGACGGTGTGTTTTTCGATGCTCACCGTGAGCTTTGCCTTCGTGACGGTGACGGAGCCCCTCACAAAGCTCACCTCATAGTCATGCGCCTCGGCGGCACCGTCGATCTCATAGGCGCCGACGCCCCAGCCCTCGCCCTTTGCGACAACGTGTAACGTAACGGCGAGCGCGTCCTTGCCGTCTCCCTCCGCAAGGCCCTCGGGCGTCCAGATGCCGTCCTCGATCACAGGCTCCTGTCCGTTGTAGGGAACGGACGCCGATGTGCCGATGCGAACGGTGAGAGCCTTCTTATCGATCGTGTAGGTACCCTTCTCAAACGTCACATCGTAGTTGGTCCTTTCCGTCCAGGTGCCGTCTATCGTGTACTCGCCTACGATGTATTTCGACGCGCTCTGAAGCGTCAGCCGTACACCGAGCGTCTCGCCCTCAACGACCTCACCCTCTGCGATAGACCAGTCTGTATCCTCAACGGAGGTGAGTGCGGGCGTCCTGCCCGAATAGACGGCGGTCTTATCTTCGATCTTTACGGTGATGCTGCGTTTTGTCACGGTAAGCGTGCCGTCCGTAAAGGTCACGTCATAGCTCTCGTTGCCGCAGACGGCCGTGATGGTGTAGCTGCCTGCGTTGTATCTTGCGGCCTCCCGGAGAGTGAGGGTGAGCTTAAGGTCGTCCTGCCCCTCTACCGCACCGTCCTCTGCGGTCCATTTGCTTTGATCGAGCTGAGGCGTTGTACCGCTGTACTCCGCCTGCTGGGCCCCGAGCGTCACATGGATGGACTTTTTGTTGATGCGGAAGGTGCCGTTTGTGAAGGTGACATTGTAGTTCTCGTTCGCAGCCTCGCCCGTGATCTTATAGCCGCCTGCACGGTAGCCTGCGCTAAGCTCCTTTGTGAGCGTGATCCCAAGCTCGTCCCCATCGCAGAGACCGCTGCCAACCGTGTACTTATCCTGCGCAACCTCGGGCTCCCTGCCGTTATACGTGGAGGACTGGTCATGAATTGTCACGCCGATCTCCCTTGCGGTGATCGTGAGCGCGTTCGCTCCGTTCTCAAAGGTCACGGCGTAGTTGGGATTTTTCGATTCGCCCTCGATGTCATAGCTGCCGACGTCCCATGTCTCGCTCTCCCTGACGCTGAGCACGATCTGAAGATCCTCGCCGTGGGCATCTCCGCTTGTAAGCCTCCAGTAGCTCGTTGCCGAGGAGACTGCGGGCTTGCTCTTACTGTAGGTCACGCTCTGCCCGTAGATGGATACGGTCACTGCGCAGGGAGTGATCGTAAAGCTCCCCTCCTCAAAGCGTACCTCATAGTTATTGCTCTCATAGGTGCCGCCGATCTTATATTCGTTGACGTCCTTGCCTGCAGCCTTCGAAAGCCTCACGTTGAGTACGTCTTTACCGTCCCCTGCACAGAGGCCGTCGTCCTTGACCTCCCATGCATCCTGCGAGAGCACGGGCTCCGCACTGTTATACACTGCCTGCTGCGCACCGATCACGACCGTGATCTGCTTCTTCGTGATCGTGAGGGTCGCGGTGATCTTTTGGTCCTCGTAGTTTGCAAGCGTGACCGTCGCGGTGATATTATAGGTGCCTGCGTCTTTCTTGCCATTAAATTCCTCACCGTTCAGAGTGTAGGAGATATTTGCTCCCTCGGGAGCACCCGTGACGGTGATCGTGTGCAGAGTGCCGTCATAGACGACGCTCTCCGAAGCAAAGGTGAGCCCGGAGAATATCGCATCCGTGACCGTATACGTTCCTCTGACAAATTCGGCCTCATAGTTCTCAGGGGTATATCCCTCCCTGAAGGACACCGTGATCGGATACCCGCCGACGGGAGATTCCTCCTGTACCTCGGAGGAGATCCGAATGTTATCCCGTACGTCGTTCCCGTCCTCCAAAAGGCCTGTTACGGTAAATGTAAGTGCCTGAAGCCCGTCCCCGTATGCGGAGCTCTTGCTCTCGGCCGTGACTGTGATGGATTTTTTGGCGATCTCAAAGCTCCCCTTTACAGTGCCTGTGAAGTTACCGGCGCCCTTTACCGTGACGGTAGCGGTGCCTGCTTTTACATTGCTTTCATAGGACTTATCAAAGGTGACGGTGCTGTAGCCCTCGAGCGTGACGGTGACATCGGGGGTCCATGCCGCATTCTTATAGACAAAGCCTTCCCCCTGCACCGTGACCGTGGCAGAAGAGATATCCTTCGGCTTGACGGTGAAGGTCTCCCTCTTCTCGCCGCCGAAGTTGCCGATACCCTTCAGGATAAGCGTTGCCTCGCCTGCATTGAGGTTGCTTTCATAGGAGGCTTCTACCGTGACCGTATCAAAGCCGCCGAGGGTCACCGTGTACTCTACCGTGACGTTCTTGCCTGTGTAGATGATATCCTCTGCGGAGGTCGTGATCGTAATGACGGCGTCTTGGATGTCTTTTTCCGTGATCGTGAATGCATTCTCGCCGCCCTTAAAGCTCACGTCATAGTCCTCATTGCCTGCAATGCCCTCGATCGTGTACCTGCCGACGTTCCACTTATTCGTAGCGTCCTCAACGGTGAGCGTGATGTTGAGGTTATCGCCATTTACGATGCCGTTCTCATGGTCCTCCCACCCGTCATTGCTTACCGCGGGCATGTGTCCCGAATAGACCGCAGTCTGCTTTTGAAGCGTGAGCGTGATCTTCCTGGCCGTAACGGTGAAGGTGCCGTATACCCAATCGATGTCATAGTTCTTCGCAGCCGCGCTATTTGCCGCGCCCTCGATGGTGTATGTACCCTTATGATATTCTTCGCTTTCCTCAATGGAAAGGGTGATGCCAAGGTTATCTCCGTTGACGATGTCGTTCTCCCCTGCCTTCCACATTGCATTGTTGACAGAGGGTGTTCCGCCTGAATAGGGTGCGGTCTGTTCACCGAGCGTGACGGTGATCTCCCGCTCCGTGACC
>CANQWI010000121.1 GCA_947627515.1 uncultured Clostridia bacterium | reverse complement strand
TCGGAGTGTTTTTGTCTATCTCATCGGCATTAGCCTCTTTTGAACCACGCGACTATCGCGTGGTTTTCGGTTACCAACAAAAAAGGTCGGGACAACCGACCTTTTTTCAGCTCCGAAGCCTGAGACCCTTGGGGTAGTGATTTTTGACCGTCCCGCCGACCGCCTTGCCGAGCCCGAGCGGGAAGCCGTCCACCGTGACGACCGCCCAGCCGTCCTCAAGCGCAGAGGAAAAAGTCTCGCCGCGCAGGTACCTTTTCGCCTCCTCGCGGGTCAGCGAAAGAATGCGCCTTGCCCTCGTGCCGAACGCCATCGCAAGGGCGTGTGCGGGCTTGAAAAACCTGCCGTTCCACTCGCCGAGCTCCGCCCCGAGGCGCAGAAGGTGGGCCCCCGTGAGGTCGGGCATCCCGTCGGGGACGAGGTACATCCTGCCGTCCGCGAGGGTGTGAATGCCGCCGTCGGGGACAAAGCCGTCGAAGAAGTCGGCCGAGAACGCGGAGAAGGCCTTTTCCGCCGCCCTGTTCCTCTGAATACAGAAGGGCCTGATGCGGGCCGTCTCCTCTGAGGGAGCGCGGGATAGGGTTGCCATGAAGTGCCCCTCGCCCTGAAATGCATGCGGATAGAGCTTTTGCTGCATTTGCAGTGAAAAATCAGGATGCGCCTTCAGAAAATCGCGGAGCTGCCATTCATCCTCCTCCTCGGCAAAGGTGCAGGTGGAATAGATGAGCCGCCCGCCTGCGCACAACATTTTCGAAGCGCAGTCGAGGATTTTTTTCTGCCGCGCGGCGCACATTTTCACATTCTCCTCGCTCCATGCGGGGATGGCGTTCTCCTCCTTTTTGAACATCCCCTCGCCCGAGCAGGGCGCGTCGACGAGGACGAGGTCAAAATATCCCTGAAGCCTCTCTGCGAGTGTCTCGGGGGAGGCGGAAATGACGGCGCAATTGGAAATGCCCATCCGTTCGACATTTTCCGACAAAATTTTTGCCCGCCCGTAGTCGATCTCATTGGCGATGAGGATGCCCGCTCCCTGCATTTTGGCTGCGAGCTGCGTCGTCTTGCCCCCCGGTGCGGCGCAGAGGTCGAGGACGCGGCAGAATTTTTTCGGAAGAAGCTCCCCCACCCGCATCGCGGACGGCTCCTGCAGATAAAAGAGCCCCGCAAAGTGGTAAGGGTCCGCGCCGAGCCGTTCCCCCTCCGTATAGAAGCTGCAGCCGTCCTCCGTGATCTGCCCGCCGAGCATAAATTCCGCAGGGGCGAGCTCTAAAAAGTCCGCGGGGGAAAGCTTCAGCGTGTTGACGCGAAGGCCCCTGTAGGAAGGAGCCTTATAGGACGCCAAAAAGGCGGGGTATTCGTCCCCCAGCCTTTCCTGCATACGCTGTAAAAATTTTTCGGGAAGAGTCTGCATGGCCAAGCCCTGTTTTTTATTTGAGAACGGATGAGATCTGCTCGAGAGGGATAAAGGCAGCACCGCAGTCTACCGCGCTCTGATACCTGACCCCGCCCGTGCCGTGGGCGATGTAGACGTTGCACTCGGTGGGATGGGAGGTATACCTGCCGCCCGCATCGAAGATCGCCCGCACCAGCCTTGTGGAGATCTCCACCTCATCCTCGATCTCCTTGGAGAAGCAGAAGACCTTTCCGTCCAGCCGCCCGCCCTTTTTGCGCCTGTTCATGTGCTTGTTGACGACGCGGTAAAAGGCCTCATGCGCCCTGTGATGCTCCTGCCGCTTGGCCTCTTTTTCCCTGAGATAGCTACGAAGGCCCTCGGAATCGGGGGTGCGGATGCTGTAGCTCGCGATCTTTCCCGCACGGATGTGATATTTTTCGATGAGTCCCGCGACGCTCACCCCCTCTCGCCTGCAGAGTGCCTCGCACACGCGCATCGTGGCATAAGCGTCGTCGACAGCGCGGTGGGGGGTAAATTCCACCCCGAGAGCGTCTGCCATGACCCCCAGTCCCACCTGACGGTCGTAGCTGTTTTCGGTATTCATCCAGAAAAACTGCGTATCGTGCCACGCGAAGGAGAAGGAGGGAAGGGAATACCGCTTGGTCTCGAGGTTGAGATAGTTGACGTCGTTCAGGGTCGCATGGCCCAAAACGATCGCGTCCCTGTCCTCGAGGAGCCGCTTGATCTTGCGGTATTCTGCGGGGAAGGGCGGGTATTTTTTGAAATCCTCATACTCATAGGGGAGCACGATCCCCTCTCTGCCCCTTCTGTCGGTGAGAAGAAACCTCCCGCGGGGGTCCATGAGGATGTCGTTTTTTTCGAGTAGCACAAACCTGTCGTCGGTGACGACATAGCCGAATGCACATATTTTTGCCACGTTTTTGAACACGCACGCGCATTCAATATCGAAAAAAACGTATTTCATGTCTTATTTTCTCTTGCCAATACGCCTCGCTCCCTCGTCTCCCCCTTGGGATTGAGCCGTCACTTTAGTGAATGAGGGAATTTCCTCCTCATCCCGCCCCGCGCGCATTCTAATTGTGACTAAGCGCGGCACGAGCACCGCCCTTGGTGCGAAGTAGGCGAAG
>CANQWI010000120.1 GCA_947627515.1 uncultured Clostridia bacterium | reverse complement strand
CATGCAGGCCCTTGTGCCCCGCAAGCGCGAGAAGGTCGACCCCCGCCTTTTGCATTGAGAGAGGAAGATGTCCTCCCGCCTGTGCGCCGTCCGAGAGGAGCAGGACGTGCGGGGGAAGCAGCCTTCTCACCGCCGCAAGGTCGCAGGAGACGCCGAGCACGTTGGACGCCGCCGTCACGCAGACGAGCTTTGTTCTGTGCGTGACATATGCCGCGATTGCCTCAGGCCGCAGGGCTCCCTCCGTGAGAGGCACGATGTCATAGGTGATGATGCCCTTTTCCGCAAGATATTGCAGGGGGCGCAGAACGGAATTGTGCTCCAGCGTCGTCGCAACGACATGGTCGCCCTGCTCCAAAACGCCGAGAAGGGCAAGGTTGAGCGCCTCGGTACAGCTTCTTGTAAACACGCACCGTTCGAACCCGTAGCCGCCGAAGAGCTCGCTCACAAGCTCACGGCAGGCAAGAACGTGCTCCGCAAGGGCGAGCGAGAGCCGATGCCCGCTCCGACCGGGGTTGGCGCAGACGCGCAGGGCGGCAGAGACGGCACTGCGGACCGTGTACGGCTTGGTGCCCTCCGTTGCGGCATTGTCGAGATAGATCATACACTCTCTCCCAAAAAAGATACCATATTATACGAAGGCAGGGAAGAAATCATGACCGTTGTTGCAGTTTTCAGGTCCCGCGCACAGGCGTTGGACTGCATTTCACAGCTGAGAAAGGGGGGCGTTCCCGCGCAGGCCGTCTCCAATCCGCACGAGGCAAGGGTGGGGTGCGGCGTCTCCGCACGGTTTGAGGAAAATTTTCTCCCCCGCGCCCGCCGCATCATCGCACAGAAAAATTACTCCTCCTTTGCGGGCTATATGAAAAAATCAGGCCCCGCGTTTTATTATTTGTGACCATGCCGCTCCCTCGGAAGGGGAATTAAAAATTTAAAATTAAAAATTGCGGTGATGGTTCGACGAAGCGCACCATGACGTAATTTGGAATGGCCCGTAGAAGATGGACCCTTGGCTCCCCTCTCAGGGGAGCTGTCACGCGCCCTTGCGTGACTGAGGGGTTTTGTCCTCATCCCCGCACACATGATCTTCGGACAGAAATTCCTTCACATCCGCTTGCAAAATTTCAGGGCTTATGCTACAATCAAGGCATGAATGAGATTTTATCAGAGCTGGCGCGGCTGTACCCCGACGCCCGTCCCGCGCTCAATTTCAGCACCCCCTATGAGCTCCTCGTCGCGGTCATTCTCTCCGCGCAGTGCACGGACGAGCGGGTCAATCTCGTGACAAGGGAGCTTTTCCGTGCCCACAACACCCCCGAGACGATGGTGGAGCTTTCACAGGAGGAGCTCGAGAGGTACATCTACTCCTGCGGCTTTTACCGCAACAAGGCCGCGCACATCCTGTCTGCCTCGCGGGACATTCTCGAAAAATTCGGGGGACAGGTCCCCGCAACGCTCGAGGAGCTCCGTACGCTCGCGGGCGTCGGGAGAAAGACTGCAAACGTCGTCTACTCTGTCGCCTTCGGAGGGGCCGCCATCGCCGTCGACACCCATGTCTTCCGCGTCGCCAACCGCACGGGTCTCGCCGTCGGGAGCACGCCAGAGAAGGTCGAGGAGGGCCTCATGCAGGTCATTCCCAAGGAGGAATGGGCACGGGCGCATCACTATTTGATCTTTCACGGGCGGCAGGTCTGCCATTCGCAGAGGCCCGACTGCTCCCATTGCACCCTCAACGTCTGGTGCGAATTTTATAAAAGCAAAAAATGAAATTCCCTAATTTTCAATTCTGAATTTCAAGGCTACCGCTTCGGCCTTTTGCAAAAAAGTATAAAAAATCTCCTCCTCGTCGACAATTGGCGCAAGGAGGTTTTTTATGACTGATTTGACGGCAAAGGATCTCGACGTCCTGTCGCAAATTCTCACGGGAGAGGAAATGGCGTGCAAGAAGGCTAAAATCTACGCCAACACATTGACGGACGCGGCACTCGCGCAGGAGATGGGGGAGATCGCCGCGGCCCACGCCGCACGGTTTTCGGCACTCTTTTCGATCCTTGGAGGGAAGCAATGAAAAACAGCAAGCAGGACACCACTCTCTCCGAAAAGGACGCCCTTCAGGATATTCTCGACTGCGAGAAGCTGCTCATGAGCTACTATGCCGCCGCCCTGCTCGAGGGGAGCTGTAAGCATTTTCGCAAGGAGATCCTCAAAAATTACACGCAGAACGCCGACACGCAGTTTCAGGTGTTCGAGCAGATGCAGGCGCGCGGGTATTATCAGGTCCAGCCCGCCGCAAAAATGCTCATCGACCAGAACACGGAGAAATTTTCCAAGGTCAAAAAACAGCTCGCACAGGCATGACTCCTTGGAATTTGGCGCAAGGTAGGTGTATGGCAAAGAAAAAATACAGGTATGCGCACAACCCGCGCTATTGTATGATCCGTCCCGACGCGGAAAAACCCGACGACGAGCCCATCATCCCCACGGGCCAAAGCTGAATAATAATCCACCCGCATAGCGGGTGGTATTTCATTTTCGGGCATAGCCCTAATCGTTACAGGCGGCGCACAAG
>CANQWI010000119.1 GCA_947627515.1 uncultured Clostridia bacterium | reverse complement strand
CTCGCTGCGCTACTTCGCACCAAGGGCGGTGCTCGTGCCGCGCTTAGTCACAAATAGAATGCGCGCGGGGCGGGATGGCTGCTAAGATGGCCTGCCTTTTGCGCGGACTCTTGGCATGCGGCTTATTGAAGTTCATTCAATAGAGACGTCATTAAAAAGTTGAATTTTTTAAAATAGGTGTGGCGGGGCGGGAACGGTTGACGGCGGGGAAGGGTTGTGATATAATCAAGAAAAAAATTTGAGAGGACGACATGACGATCAAATTTACGCAGGCAGAGAGTGTGCCCGTGCGCTCGGGCGGGGTGGGGCTCTTTTTTGAGGACCTCAACTACGCGCTCGACGGCGGGCTGTATGCCGAGATGCTCGAGAACCGCAACTTCGAGGCCAAGGACGTTCACGGGGAATGGGACCATTACATCGTTGAGGAGGACGGCGGCTACGGCTGGAGCCCCTATCCGAAAAATGCGCACATATCGCTCAAAATCAAGACAGACAGGGCACTTTTTCCCGAGAATCCTCACTACATGCGCGTGGAGACCGCAGAGGACAATGCGGGCGTCTCCAACAAGGCCTACGACGGCATTTACCTCACCAAGGGGCACGGGTATAAAATTTCCTTTTACGCCCGCTCCTACGATTATCGCGGGGCCGTGCGCGTGGGCGTGTTCGGCGCGGACGTCATGCTCATGGGGCGGCGGGTAAGGCTCACGACCGACGGCAAATGGCACAAGTATTCCTTTACCGTCAAGGCGAGGGAGGACGCAGAGCGTGCGCAGTTCCGTTTTCTTCTCGAAAAGGCGGGGACAGTGCACATCGACGCCTTCTCCATGATGCCCGAAAACGCCGTCTTGGGTGTATTCAGACGCGACCTTGTCGAGCTCATGAAGGCGATGAACCCCGGCTTTCTGCGCTTCCCCGGCGGGTGTGTCGTCGAGGGCAATAACCTCGAAAATCGCTACCTATGGAAGAATTCCATCGGTCCCGTCGAGCGGAGAAGGCAAAATTGGAACCGCTGGTCGGTGCATGCGACGGGTCCCGAGACGGGCTGGCGTTCCGCATACTCTCACTACGGGCAGACGCTCGGCGTCGGATATTATGAATATTTCCGTCTCGCGGAGTATCTCGGCGCAAAGCCGCTCCCCGTCGTCTCCGTCGGCATCGCGTGCCAGTACATGTCCACCGAATTTGTCCCCGTCGATGATCCCGCGCTCGAGACCTTTATTCAGGAGGCCCTCGATGTCGTGGAATTTGCCAACGGCGGCATCGACACCGTGTGGGGGAGAGTGCGGGCGGAAATGGGGCACCCCGAGCCCTTCAACCTCGAGCTGCTCGGCGTCGGGAACGAGCAGTGGGAGGCCTCGCCCATTCAAAAGGACACGGGCAAGCCTGCGCCCAATGAATTTTACAAGCGGTTTGAGCTGTTTGAAAAGAGGATCCACGAGAAATATCCCGATTTAAAGATCGTCGGCACCGTCGGCCCCACCGTCGACACCGATTCCCACCGCGACGCTTGGAAGTGGACACGGGAGAATCTTCAAAAAAATCCCAATTTCGTGTATGTCTCCGACGAGCACTTTTATGTGCCGCCGCAGTGGATGTATGACCATGTGAACGTCTATGACGACTATCCCCGTATCGGAACGGTGTATGCGGGCGAATATGCGGCCCATGTGCCCGGCTCGGGGGCGGCGGGCTTTAACGCCCCGCAGTCCAACTGCTGGGAGGGTGCCCTTGCGGAGGCTGCCTTCATGACGGGCATGGAGAGAAATTCCGATGTCGTCATTATGAAATCGTTTGCCCCGCTCTTTGCCCGTTTGGGCTATACCGAATGGTGCCCCAACCTCATCTGGTTTGACGGGAAAAGCGCGTACGGCTCGGCCAGCTATTATGTCCAGCTTCTCTACAGCCGGTACACGGGCGATCGGGCGTTTCGGACGACGACGGATGAAAAAGGGGTCTATGCCTCCGTGACGGAGCGGGACGGGACGTTTTTTGTCAAAGCCGTCAATGCGGGCGATACCGAGGTCGAGGCAGAGGTGAAATCGGATGCGGAGCTCGGCTCCCTGACCCGCATCATCCGTCTTGCGGGAAAATTGGACGAATATAACACGATCGAGCACCCGACGCTCATCTCGCCCAAGGAGATCGCGCCCACCGCGCCGACCTCCCTGCCCCTCCCGCCCCACAGCTTTACGGTGATGATTTTTAAGAAATGATTTCGTGCGATTTGTTTTCAAGGTCGAAAAAAGAAATCATCGAGCGAATAAGCTCTCGACATCAATCAAATTGGCCTCGGAAGCGTTGTATGCATGGACAATAAGCGCGAGGTATCGCGCAAATTGAGTGCGCTGCCGCAAAAGCGTGGTTTTGCTCCGCGCAGTAATTTAGAATATTGACATCCTCATCCCACCATGGGGCCTCATCCCGAGCGTAGCGAGTGGATCTCATCAAAACCCACGGACTTAATAAAAAAACGGACCATTCCAAATTACGTCATGCTGAGCTTGTCGAAGCATCACCTTATTCTTGGCTCCCCTTGAGGGGAAAATTTTGCAGTTCTGTCAAGAGTTGATAACTCTTGACGCAAAATTTTCTTGGCATTTGCCCAT
>CANQWI010000118.1 GCA_947627515.1 uncultured Clostridia bacterium | reverse complement strand
GATAGTCTCCCGCGGCCATGAATTCGCTGTAGCCGACCTCGAACCCGTCCTTTACGACAAGGCTTGCGTCCTTTTGCTCCTTGGCACGGCGTTCCGCATAGACGGTGAGCGTCTCGAGGGCTGCCTCGAGCCTTGCAAGATACTCCCGCTTCTCCTGCACGTCGCCCCCATCCGTATCGTCGGCCCTTTCACGCGCCTTGATCTCCACGGCATGAGTGCGCTCCAGCGCGTTGAGAATGCCGTCACGGTCATAGGAGAGCGCGGCAAGCTGTAGCTTTCGCATCCTCGCGATCACTTCACGATCCTCCCGACGATCTCCGTCACGAGCGGCTCAACATGCTCCAAAAGGTCGTCCGCATAGCGAGCGGCGTCCCTTTTGCAGTCTGAAAGCGACCTTTCGTAGGAGGCGTCGGCCTCCCGCCTTGCATCGGAAAGAAGCTTCTCCGTGCGTCTTGCGGCCTCGCCCTCTGCGGATTTCGTGATCTCCATTGCCTTTTTCTGTGCCTCGGTGACGATATCGGCGGCCTCCTCCTGTGCTCTTGCGACAATTGCGGATGCCCTCTCCTCAGCCTCGGCGATCATATCGATGATATTCTTTTCTTCCATACCGTTCATGCTTGACTTTGCAAAATTTTTACGCTCTCTATTTTAAACTCATTTATTTGTAATGTCAAGCGGTAACGGGGCATTTTTCTGCGAATTTCACAAGGCGCAAGAGTATCGTATTCCTTTTATAAAATCGATTGACCGAAATCCCGACCCCATGTGAAAAAAAGGAAAATTTCTCTCATGATGTACGGAAAATGCGTTTGACTTTCGAAAAAAATTCTGCTAAAATATGTGAGAATTTCATAGAGCTGAACGACACATGTGGCGCGTTGCGCGTAAATCTGATTACGGTACGAGGCCAAAGCATGTGTCGTTTTTTTAAACGGCACGGGCAAAACCGCGCCGTTTGCTCTGTTTTGGGAGGTTTTTATGGAAAACAATGATTATTTGGAAAAAGAAAGGGTCGGAAAGCTCCTTTTCAAGTTTGCCGTCCCCTGCATTCTCTCGCTCGTGATCTCGTGCCTGTACAACATTGTGGATCAGATCTTTGTGGGAAACAGCAGGGTCGGGTACCTCGGCAATGCGGCGACGGGCGTCATCTTCCCCATCACCGTCATAGGCTGGGGTCTCTCCCTCTTCTTCGGCGACGGCGCGGCAGCTTGGCTATCCGTCTCTCTCGGCAAGGGAGAGCGCGAAAGCATCCACCGCGGCGTGGGGAATGCGATGCTCTTTACCTTCCTCTCGGGCTGTGCCGTCATTTTGATCGCCTATCTGTGGGGAGACGGCCTTCTCATGCTCCTCGGGGGGACGGAGGCAAACATCGGCCTCGCACATGACTACGGCATTATCATCTATGCCATGATGCCCCTTGCGCTCGTACAAAATTGCCTTGCCGCGATCATCCGTGCGGACGGTGCGCCCGGCTACGCCATGCTCGCGATGCTCGTCGGAGCAGTGCTCAACATCATCGGCGACCCCATCGCGATCTATGCCCTTGACCTCGGGATCCAGGGAGCGGCATATGCTACGATCATCGGTCAATTTGTGAGCTTTGTCCTCTGCGCCGCCTATCTGTTCCGCAGTAAGACATTCAAAATCGGCCTCAGAAGCTTCATCCCCGATTTCAAGCTCCTGTCTCAAATCATGGCACTCGGCATGTCGAGCTTTCTGACACAGCTTTGTATCGTCGCCACGACGGTCGTCAACAATCTTCTTTTTGTCAAATACGGCCTTGAGAGCAAATTCGGGGCAGACATCCCCCTCGCGGCGTTTGTCGTCATTATGAAGCTTTTCCAAATCGTGCTCAACATCGCCATCGGGATCGCGGCGGGTGCACAGCCTATCATCGGCTATAATTACGGCGCAAAGCAGTACGGCAGGGTGAGACGGCTTCTTCAGCTCATCCTGCTCTGGACGGCAGGGCTCTGCCTTGTCTTTACCGTACTCTTCGAGGCGATCCCCGCGGGCTTCATCTCGATGTTCGGCGCGGGCGGGTCCTCTCAGGAGCTCGACAGCGGTCTGTATATGGAGTTCGCCGTGCCCTGCCTGAGGATCTACCTGATGTTTATCGTTCTTACCTGTCTGCAAAAGGTCTCCGCGATTTTCATGCAGTCGATCGGTGCTGCAAAAATCGCCGCGCCCCTCTCCTTCCTCAGAGACATCCTGCTCATTGTCTGCGCCTTCCTCGTCCCTCTCGGGCTTGGACTGATGGGCGTTGCCTGGGCGGCCCCCATCGCAGATGCGGTCGCTATTGTCGGGACTGCGCCCGTTGTCCTTTGGGTATGGAGAAGGCTCAGAAGACTGGAAAAAGAGGCATAAAAAGACCGTATGCAGAGTATTATGTCTGACATAGTACTCTGCATACGGTACATTTTTTGGTTTAAACGTCAAAGAAGGGTGAGCGCGTCGCCTGCAACATCGAGGGTGAGGTGAGTGCCTGCGGGGGGATCGTTTGCGACAATGTATTTCGCGATCAGGGTCTCCGCATTCGTGCGGATGTAACGCTTGAGCGGACGGGCACCGTAGACGACATCGTACCCGTTGTCCGAGATAAAGGCCCTTGCGCGGGGCGTGACCTCGAGTTCCAGCGGCCTCACGCGCTCGC
>CANQWI010000117.1 GCA_947627515.1 uncultured Clostridia bacterium | reverse complement strand
AAGTAGCCCCCGCAGGGGGCGAGCGAATCTCATCCTAAAGTACGGGGCTCCGTGGGTATATGGGCCCCCTTGCTGCCCCTTATAGGGGAAGTGGCCTATAGGCCAAAGGGGTTTTTCGAAACCCCTCAGTCGCCTTTGGCGACAGCTTCTCATGCGGGTAGAGTCCCGCATTCGGTCAGCATTTGCCCGAGCATATGGGCAAATGCCAAGAAAATTTTGCGTCAAGAGTTATCAACTCTTGACAGAACTGCAAAATTTTCCCCTACAAGGGGAGCCAAAGGCCCATTTTTTACGGGCCATTCCAAATTACGTCATGGTGAGCGTAGTCGAACCATCACCATAATTTTTAATTTTTAATTTATAATTTTAAATTTCGATTTTCCCGCCGTGAGGGATTGCATCGAGCGAAAAAATATGCTATAATCTCTACAGACTAAAAAAGAGGTGAAAACTATGATCGAATATTCCATGAAAAATCTGACTGCGGACGAGCTTTCCTTTAAGATGAATCACATCAAGGCAGAGCCGAACACCCGCTTCGAGATCAAGCCGCTCTTTTCCCGCCGCATTCAGGGTGTCAACGAGAATCCGCTCATCCACATCGTCACCCTCGAGTGCAAGGTAGAGACGACGGAGGAGAGCCCCAAGCCCTTTAACCTTCTCGTGCGCCTTGTGGCCGTGTTCGAGGTCAAAAACCTGCAGACGGATGAGGACAGGAGGTTCTTTGCCGTCAATGCGACGGAGACGATGTTCCCCTACCTTCGCGCCGCCCTCACCAATCTGACGGCAGACGCACTCATCCCGCCCATCGTCCTGCCCGTCGTGTCGGGCGCGACGCTCTTCCCCGAGGACCGCGGCCCCGCGAGCTACACCATCAACTTTGACCCCAAGACGGTGAACTGATACGGACGCCCTCCCCCGCGGGAGGGTTTCTTTTGCGGAAAATTTCTCATAGGTCTTGATTTTCGGAAAAATATTTGGTATACTGAATGGCTAACTCAAACGGGAGAAACAGCATGGAAGAAAAAAACACTCTACCCGAGAACAGTCCCGCCCCGAAAAAGGGCTTCTTCGGAAAAATCGACAGCTTCTTCTCGATCACCGCGAGCGGGTCCTCCTTTAAGACGGAGATCATCGCGGGACTCACCACCTTTATGGCGATGGTGTACGCGCTCCTCGTCGTGCCGGGGATGTATGACGGCCTCGACGTCTCCTTCGGGGCGGTTTACATCGCGACCGCGCTCGGGGCGATCATCGGCACCGTCATCATGGCATTTCTCGCAAAAATGCCGCTTGCGCAGGCTTCGGGGCTCGGAGCGACGGCGTATATCACGGGCACCCTCATGGGGAGCGGGATGGGGCTCACCTATGCGAACGCGATGGTATTCGTCCTGCTCGACGGTACCCTCTTTATCCTTCTCACCGCAACGGGGCTGAGAAACAAGATCCTCGCGGGCATCCCCGCCGAAGTCAAGCTCACCATTCCCGTCGGCATCGGCATGTTCATCGCCTTTATCGGCTTCAACAATGCGGGCATCGTCAGGCTGCATGAGGGAAGCATCGGCTTTACCTCCTTCAACGTTCTGAGCGAGACGTTGCTCTATAAGGACGCCATCGCCGCATTTGTGGCCCTCCTCGGCGTCATCGCCATTGCCGTCCTTTCGAAGAAAAATGTCAAGGGCTCCATTCTCTGGGGCATGCTCGGCGCGGCAGGGCTCTACTATGCCCTCATCGGCCTCGGCTGTGCGTGGAATGCCTACGGGTGCAAGGCGGTGTTTACGGACATCGCAAGCGGGTTCGAAAGTCCCTTTAAGGCGTTCGGCGAATGGGGACGGGAATCCGTCGGGCAGGTGTTTGTGAAGGGATTCAGCTTCTCCCACTATCTCGAAGGGCACAGCGGGGGAGCCCTCGCCCTTCTCATCGTCACGGCCGCGCTGTCGCTGTGCATGGTGGATATGTTCGACACCCTCGGCACCCTCTACGGGGCATGCTCCAAGGGAGACCTTCTCGATGAAAACGGCGATCCCGTGCGGCTGGGAAAATGCCTGATGTCGAATGCCGTAGCGACCGTCGGCGGTGCGATCTTGGGAGCTTCCACCGTTGCGACCTATGTGGAATCCTCCTCGGGCGTTGCCGCGGGGGGAAAGACGGGCTTTGCCTCCGTGATCACAGGGCTGTGCTTTATCGTCGCAATGTTCTTATCGCCGATCGCAAAGCTCATCCCCTCGGCCGCGACCTCCTCTGCCCTCATCTGGGTGGGAGTTCTGATGATGTCCTCCGTCACGAAGGTGGACTGGAGCGACCCAGCGTTTGCCCTGCCCGCCTTCCTCACGATCGCGGTGATGGCCTTCGGCTACTCCATCACAAGCGGCATCGGCGTGGGCATCCTCGCCTGCGTGGCCGTGAAGGTCTGCACGGGAAAGGTCAGGGAGATCTCCATCGTCACCTGGATCATCGCCGCCCTCTTCCTTGCGATGTTTATACTGACAAACTAGTTTCGAAGAATTTGTTTTTTCAAAGGCGAAAAAACAAATTCTTCGAGCGAACCCTCCGTGTGCATCAATTAAGTTGGCGGCGGAAGCGTTATTTGCATGGACAACAAGCGCGAGGTATCGCGCAAATTGAGTGCGCTGCCGCAAAAGCGTGGTTTTGCTCCGCGCAGTAATTGAGAAATTCGATGATTTCTTTTTCAAGGACGAAAAAGAAATCATCGAGGGGTTAGTTCCCATATTTCACAATTTCTTGGTCAGCCACGAGCTCCGTATTTCATTCGTACAGTAAGGTTCCCGTAGGGTACCAAATAGGGTGCGCTTAGGCGGGGGGA
>CANQWI010000116.1 GCA_947627515.1 uncultured Clostridia bacterium | reverse complement strand
GGTTCCCGTAGGGTACCAAATAGGGTGCGCTTAGGCGGGGGGACCCCGCCACGCGCCGTAAGATTGAATGAAGGGCGGGGGTGGCGGCGTCATGGTGAGCTCCGTCGAACCATCACCACAATTTTTAATTTTTAATTTTTAATTTTAAATTCACAATTCCCTCGCTGCCCCTGTAGGGGAAGTGGCCTTCAGGCCAAAGGGGTTTTCCTCCTCATCCCGCCCCGCGCGCATTCTATTTTTGACTAAGCGCGGCACGAGCACCGCCCTTGGCGCGAAGTAGGCGAAGCCGAGTGGATCTCATCAAAACCCACGGACTCCCGTACTCAGGGATGAGATTCACTCGCCCCTTTCAGGGGCTCGGAATGAGGGATTTGCTCTTGGCTCCCCCTTGAGGGGAAAATTTTGCAGTTCTGTCAAGAGTTGATAATTCTTGACGCAAAATTTTCTTGGCATTTGCCCATATGCGCGGGCAAATGCTGACCGAATGCGGGGCTCTACCCGCATGAGAAGCTGTCGCCAACGGCGACTGAGGGGGTGTCATTCCCGATTACTCCCCGCCACAATTTTTAATTTTTAATTTTTAATTTTAAATTCAGAATTCTCTCGCTGCCCCTTATAGGGGAAGTGGCCTTCAGGCCAAAGGGGTTTCTTTGGCTCCCCTTGAGGGGGAGGCTTTTTTCATATTGATTTCCATCCTAACGGAGAAGCTATGTATCTCATCGTCGGCCTCGGTAATCCCGAGGAAAAATACGCAAAAACATTTCACAACATGGGCTTTCTCGCGGCGGGGGACGTCGCCGAGGCACTGCATACGAAATTCAAGAAAAGAGAGTGCGAGGCGAGCGTTGCGGAGGGGTATCTCAACGGCGAAAAAATCGTCATTGCCCGTCCGCTCACCTATATGAACGCCTCGGGAAGGGCGGTGAAGCAGCTGGCCGCAAGGTACAAGATTTCCCCGAAGGAGCTCATCGTCCTCTATGACGACTACGACCTCCCGAAGGGGCATGTCCGTATCCGTCCCTCGGGCAGCGCGGGGACGCACAACGGCATGCGCTCCGTCATTGCCGAGCTCGGCTATACCGACTTTCCCCGCATCCGCATCGGGATCAGGGACGAGGAGGTCAACGTCCCGCTCATCGATTATGTCCTCTCCGAGGTCAGAAGGGAGGACTACGAGCTCTTTATCTCCGCTTGCAAGAGAGCATCGGAGGCCGCACTCGCCCTTGCCGCGGGGGAGGACTTCGAACGCGTCATGACAAGATATAACGGATGAGCTTTTTCTCCTATGACAATTTAGGGGGCGAATTTCCGCTCCTGAAGGAAGGTCTCCGCCAAGGGCTCCCCTCGGCGGTTTTCGGCGTGCCCGACGAGAGCAAATACCTCATCGCCGCCCTCACGGAGGGGCGTGCCGTCTACATCACGGCAGACGCGCTCTCCGCAAAGCGTGCCTTTGAGGCGATCTCCGTTCTCTCGGGCAGAAAAACCGTTCTTCTCCCCGCCAAGGACGAGGTGCTCCTTTATCGCAGGGCGGGGTCGCGGGACGTCCTTTACCGCCGTCTTACAGCCCTTTCGGATTGGCAAAACGGGGCGGACATCCTCGTTGCGGACATCGAGGCCCTCATTCAGCTCGTTCCCAAAAAAGTCTCCCGTTTTCATCTCGAGGTGGGGAGGGAAACGGACATGCGCTCCCTCGTCAACGCGCTCTCTCTTGCGGGCTATCGGCGGGAATACACCGTGGACGGACGGGGTGCCTTCTCCGTGCGCGGGGACATCCTCGACATCTGGCCGATCAACTGCTCTCATCCCGCGCGGGTGGACTTTTTCGGCGACGAGGTAGAGGCGATCAAGCCCTATGACGAGGAGACGGGGGAGAGGTATGAAAAACGCGCCTTTCTCGACATCGTTGCGGCAACAGACGCCCTGCGCGGGGAGGACGAGGGGCCTGCTCTCGCGCAAAAGCTCCGCAGTGAGCTTGCAGGGCTGCCCGTCTCCTGCCGTGCCCGCATGGAGACGGTCGCGGAGGAGATCGCCGCGGACGGCTACTGCTCCGATTTTCTTCTCCCTCTTCTGGAGGGGTCGGGGGAATTTCTGCGGGACTGCGCCTCGGACGCGCTCATCATCGTAGACGAGGGGAAGCTCATCCGCGACAAGCTCGAGGGGCTCTACCGTGAGCATGCGGAGAGATTCCGTCTGCTCCTTGAGGGCGGCGAGGCCCTTCCCTGCTCTCTGCGGCAGTACATCCCCGCCGAGGATATCTCCTTTTTGTCGGGCTATCGCACGCTCACCCTGCAGACGTTCATGGGGAATCCCTTCCTCACGAACCCGCTCAGGATCTTTAACTATAAAACGACGCCCGTGCGCCGCTATCTGAACTCTCTTCCCGACCTCGCCTCCGACATCAAGGCATGGCTGAAGACGGGCTACCGTGTCATGCTCTTCTGCGGCAGTGCGGACCGCGTAAACAAGCTCAAGGAGGAGCTTTCGGAGTACTATTTCCCCTTCTCGCCTGTCGGTACGCGGCTGGAGGAGCTGAAGGGGGTCGCGCTTCTTTCGGAGACGCTCTCGCACGGTTTTCTCGTGCACGACTGTAAGCTCGCGGTCATAGGTACGGGGGATCTCTTTACAAAGGCGGCCGCAGAACGGCGCATCCGTCGCAGGCGGGGGGATCTCTTTGTCGCGCCCGAGGTGGGGGATTATGCCGTGCACGAGACCTACGGCATCGGCCGCATCACGGGCACCAAGCTGATCTCCACGACGGACGGCACCAAGGAATACGTCGCGCTCGAATACAAGGACGGCGACACGTTGTATGTGCCCGTCGAGAGCATGGACGTGCTCTCACGGTACATGGGCGGGGATACGCCTACCCTCTCCAAGATCGGCGCCGGCATCTAAAAGCATCTCCGCAATCCTCGGA
>CANQWI010000115.1 GCA_947627515.1 uncultured Clostridia bacterium | reverse complement strand
GAGCTTGTTGGCACCCCTCCCCTCAAGTATGAGGGGGAGGGCGAGCTTGTTGGCACCCCTCCCCTCAAGTATGAGGGCGAGTTTGTTGGAGTCCGTGGGTTTTGATAAGATCCACTCGGCTGTGCCTACTTCGCACCAAGGGCGGTGCTCGTGCCGCGCTTAGTCACAAATAGAATGCGCACGGGGCGGGGTCGACCCACCTAAGCGCACTCAATTTGCACGATACCTCGCGCTTATTGTCCATGCACATAACGCTTCCGCGGCCAACTTAATTGATGCACAGGGAAGGTTCGCTCGAACGATTTTTTTCGAAGGGCCACGGCCAAGCAAAAATCGTTCGAAACAAAAAACGGCACATATGCGCCGTTTTCTACAAAGATAAGCAAATTTTCTTCCAATCAGCCTCTCGTGCGGGTGCGAAGGACCTTGCCGCCCGTGAGAAGGATCATTTTGACAGCCTCGATGGAATAGTCATCTGCCTCGACGGTGAGCTTCTTGTCGAGGGTGCCGCGGGCCAAAACCTTGATATATGTGACCTTTTTGTAGCCCTGTACTCTCTTTTTGATCTCGTCAAGGGTGACCGTCTCGCCGTCCTCGAAATACTCCTCGAGCGTGTCGACATTGATGATGCCTGTCTTGGTCCTGTCGGCATAGCGGGCAGAATCCTCCACCAGAACAGCGGCGACCTCATCCTCGAGAATGTTGTCGACCTCGGCAGCCTTGACGCTCTGCCTTGTCTCGATGTGCGGCTCCTCTTTCACGGGCGCGGGCACGGGAGCGGGTACAGGAACAGGCTTGGGCTCAGGCTCAGGCTTAGGCTGAGGTTTGGGCTCAGGCTTAGGCTCGGGTTTGGGCTCGGGTTTGGGCTCGGGTTTCGGCTGAGGCTCGGGTTTCGGCTGAGGCTTGGGCTCGGGTTTCGGCTCGGACTGAGGCTCGGGTTGAGCTTGGGGCGCAGACCCTCCCTTGCGGAATGCAAGGCAGAGGAGCACGCCGACTCCGACGATGAGAAGGGCCAGAACGACGCAGATCGCGACCGTCCCGCCCGGGACAAGCTCTGCCAACAGATTGCGGACGACCATATTTTCCATAAACGTACCTCCTCGGACGCTTTCTCATCGGCGTACGCCTTCGTTTTTCATAATTTTATCACATGCGGGTCGCAATGTCAACAGTTTTTCGGATTTTCGGCTCCCCTTGTTGAAGAGTTTTCCCCTCCGTATTCGGGGGAAAGGGGTCAGCTGCGCACGGAGGAGAGCGGCGGGAGCTTCGCAAAGCGGGGAACGGTCGCGCCCGGGAAGAGGACGCTGTTGCAGCCGACCTCCGCAAGATCCCCGACGAACGCGCCGACCTTTTTTCTCCCCGTCGCAAAATTGCCGTCGCGGACAAGCACCTCGCCCCCGTCGAGCCGCACGTTCGCGCAAATCGCCCCCGCCCCGAGATGCGCTCCGTAGCCGAGGATGCTGTCGCCGACATAGTTGAAGTGCGGGACCTTGACGCTGTCAAAAAGGATGCAGTTTTTGAGCTCGGTGGAGTTTCCGACGACGCACCGCTCCCCGATGAGAACGCTCCCGCGCACATATGCTCCGCTTCTCAGCTGTGCATTTGCGCATATGATGCAGGGCGGGTGCAGCTCGGCCGTCCGAGCAATTTTGGCAGTACCATGTATGAAGACCCCCCTCTCCATTTCGTAAAAATCAGCGGGCAGACGGCGGGAGAGCTCCCTGAGGAATTCCCCGAGCCCGTCAAGGGCCTCCCACGGGTAGACGAACGCTGCAAGGTACTCCCCTGCCATGGTGTGAGAGAGATCGAAAAGACTGCGGATTTCATGCTCCATACCGTATTCTATGCCCGCGCCCCGATCTTTAGAAGAATGCCTGTCTCCCCTTTTCCGGCAAACGCTTGCTTTTTTCGCAAATGCATGCTATAATTTATCCGCATATGTTCAAAAACGCCTTCAAAAACTTCATCAACAACATCGTGTACATCTTTGTCCCGATGGGGATCGTGTACTTTTTCCTGCTGATCGCGATCTTCTGGTTCGTCAATGCGGTCATGGGGTGCACGGTGGAGATGATCTCCTCGCTCTCCGAGCTCATCCGCGTCTCGAGCGAGCAATCCTCGACGGATGTGACGGCGTTTCTCTCCTATGCCTTTGAGCAAATCGACTGGAACGGCAATTTCTTTGCGACCCTCTCCGAGATCGCCGATGAAAAATGGCTCTCCAACACCGTGACGGGCTTCTTTGAGACGCTGAACGCCTCGACGGAGGGGTTTGACGAGAGCATCGCGGCGATTTTGAACGATTTCTCCGGCACCCTGAGGGCCTACCTCTCCCTCGCCGTCTCCGTCTGTTCCCTCGGCGTGACGCTTGCAAACTTCACCACGGGCTGGCTGCTTCGTCGCAGTGTCGCCAAGCGGACCATCAAAAAGACGATCGTCGCGCACACCGTCGTCCCGCTCGTCCAGTCTGCCGTCATTGTGGCGTCCATGCTCTTTCTGTACTTCATCCGCTTCTACGGCCTGCTCGTGTTTGCCGCGATGCTCATCATCTCCTGCGCCTTTTCCCTGACCTCGTCGTGGATCATCCACGGGAAGGGAAAAATCAAGCTCCGCAGGGTGCTCACGCCCAAGAATATCATCAAGCATATCGCCATTCTGGGGCTCACCTTCCTCGTCGACGCCCTGCTCGCCCTGCTTCTCTATTTCATCAACCCTCTGCTCGCGCTCCTTCTGATGATCCCCGTCGTGATCTACACCCTTGCGGTCGTCAATGTCAACACCGACTCCTACATCATCTATCTCGTCAAGGAGGAGGCCGAAAGGGTGCCTGCGCCCGAGGAGCCCGCTGATGAGGCTTCTTCGGAGGCAGCAGAGGAGGCCGCCCTGAGCGAGATTGCTGCAGGGGCCGCTGACGAGGCCACGAAGGAAAACTGAATTTCCTTTTTCAAAGTCAAAAAGCACTCGGTAGGAGTGCTTTTTTTGGTAACCGAAAACCACGCGATAGTCGCGTGGTTCAAAAGAGGCTAATGCCGATGAGATAGACAAAAACAC
>CANQWI010000114.1 GCA_947627515.1 uncultured Clostridia bacterium | reverse complement strand
TCTTTTTTCGCCCTTGAAAAAAGAAATCATCGAATTTCAATCTCACTGCGCGGAGCAAAACCACGCTTTTGCGGCAGCGCACTCAATTTGCGCGATACCTCGCGCTTGTTGAACTTGCTTATAACGCTTCCGCGGCCAATTTGATTGATGAACAAAGCACTTTCGCTCGAACGATTTTTTTCGAAGGTACCGTGACCGCCAAGGGCGGGCAGGGAACCGAGCAAAAAAACCTTCGAAATTCCTTACTTCTTCTTTTTCTTCCCCTTGGTCTTGGGTGCGGAGAGCTTTGTGGACTGCTCCAGAGCACCTGCGCGGACAAGGAGGGCCTTCACCGTCTCAGTGGGCTGAACGCCCTTTGCAAGCCATTCCTTCGCCTTCTCGACGTCGACCGTAAGGGTGACGGGGTTGGATTTGGGATCGTAAAAGCCGACTTTCTCGATGTACTCACCCGTTGCCGCCTTACGCGCGTCCACGACGACGATCCTGTAGACGGGAGACTTCTTGTCGCCCATTCTGACCAATCTCATTTTGACCATTGTTTGTTACCTCTCTATGATATTTTTTATTTTTGACTGATTTTTCGCAGCATATGCTGCATTTTTTGGGGGGGCATGGAGTATGGGACCCATGCGAACGATTGCCCCGACGCGGACGTTCCGAATGCGTCATGGTGAGCTTCGTCGAACCATCACCTTATTATTTGCTGCGGTGACCCTTCGACAAGCTACTTCGCACCAAGAGCGGTGCTCGTGCCGCGCTTAGTCACAAATAGAATGTGCGCGGAGCAGGGTGACATAATCAGAACGGCAGACGCTTTTTGCCGCCGCGGAACCGTCTCATCAGCTCCTTGGTCTGGTCGTACTGCTTTAAAAGCTGGTTGACGTCCTGCACGGTCGTCCCCGAGCCGAGCGCGATACGGCGTTTCCGCGAGGAGTTGATGATCTGCGGATTGTCCCGCTCCTTGGGCGTCATGGAGAGAATGATGGCGCGGATGCGCTCGATCTTGCTCTCGTCGATGTCGCCGTCCTTGAGCTTCAGCTTGCCTGCCCCGGGGAGCATGCTCATGAGAGCCCCCGCGCCACCCATCTTCTTAAGCGTATCAAACTGCGTCAGGTAGTCGGAGAGGGTAAAGGAGTTTTCACGCATCTTGCGCTCCATCTCCTTGGCCTGCTGCTCGGTGACGGCCGCCTGCGCCTTCTCGATGAGAGATAAAACGTCCCCCATCCCCAGAATTCTCGAGGCCATGCGGTCGGGGTAGAAGGGCTCGAGATCGGTGATCTTTTCCCCCACGCCGATGTATTTGATGGGCTTACCCGTGACGGCCTTGATGGAGAGGCAGGCACCGCCGCGGGTGTCGCCGTCGAGCTTGGTGAGGATCACGCCCGTGATGTCGAGGCGGGAGTTAAAGGTCTCAGCCACGTTCACCGCATCCTGTCCCGTCATGGCGTCGACGGTGAGAAGGATCTCCGTGACCTCCACCTCTTTTTTGATGTCCTCAAGCTCCTGCATGAGCCTTTCGTCGATGTGGAGCCGCCCCGCAGTGTCAATGACGACGGTGTCAAAGCCCATTTTGAGGGCGTAGTCGACGGCCTGTCTTGCAGTCTTGGGGGGAGCCTGTGTGCCCCTTTCAAACACCTCCGCACCCGCCTTCGCGCCGACGACCTTGAGCTGGTCGATGGCCGCGGGACGGTAGATATCGCATGCAACGAGGAGGGGCCGCTTGCCCTGCTTTTTGAGACGGACGGCGAGCTTTGCGCACATCGTCGTCTTGCCCGCGCCCTGAAGGCCGCACATCATGATGACCGTCGGGGGCCTGCTTGCGACCTCGAGCTTGGCGTTCGACGGCCCCATGAGCGCGATGAGCTCCTCGTTGACGATCTTAATGACCTGCTGGGCGGGGTTGAGGCTCTCGAGCACCTGCTGTCCCACCGCCTTCTCGCTGACCTCGGCGATAAAACTCTTGGCGACCTTTAAATTGACGTCCGCCTCCAAAAGCGCAATGCGGACCTCGCGCATGGCCTGCCTGATCTCCAGCTCGGTGAGCTTGCCGCGCTTGGTGAGCTTTGAAAAGATATGGTTGAGCCGCTCGGAGAGCGATGCAAAAAGTGCCATTCAATTCTCCTCTTGATCGAGGTCGACCGTCTCGCCGACGGTGACTTTTTTGATGATGTCGTCGATCTCCCGCACATAAGCGGGATGCTTTTGCTTGAAGGCCTCAAGGGCCCGCGTCACATCTGTGAGCATGAACGAGACCTCGAGCGAATATTTCTGCGTCTGCTCGTTGAAGTGCAACTTTTCCTCGTAAAAATCGAGAAGCTCGCGGCTTGTCTTGAGTGCGTCCGAGACGGCCTGCCGCGAGATCCCCTTCTCTTCGGCGATCTCCGAAAGGGAAAGGTCGTACATGTAGTACTTCTCGCAGATCTCCCGCTGGACGTCCGTGAGGAGCGGGCCGTACGCATCCCATAGCTGCAGATATTTGAGATCCTTCATTTCTCCGTCATTATACCAAAGAAAAATCCCTCTGTCAAGCATTTTTCCTTGACAGAGGGAATCGTAAATTAAAAATTTAAAATTTAAAATTAAAAATTAAAAATTATGGTTGGGAGAATAAGAATAAGGGCTTGTTATCTACGGGCCATTCCAATGACGTCATGGTGAGCGTAGTCGAACCATCACCTTATTTTTTTGAATCACCCCTTCCCCTACCCCTCCCCCTCAAAAAGGGGGAGGGCGAGCTTGTTGGAGTCCGTGAGATTATTCTTCCTCATTCCGAGCCCCTGAAAGGGGGCGAGCGAATCTCATCCCTAAGTACGGAGCCCCGTGGGTATATGGGCCCCCTTGCTGCCCCTGTAGGGGAAGTGGCCTTCAGGCCGAAGGGGTTTCAGAAACCCCTCAGTCGCTGAAGCGACAGCTCCCCTGGGAGGGGAGCCGAGAGAACCCCTCAGGCGCATAAAGCGACAGCTCCTCATGCGGGTAGAGTCCCACATTCGGTCAGCATTTGCCCGTGCATATGGGCAAATGCCAAGAAAATTTTGCGTCAAGAGTTATCAACTCTTGACA
>CANQWI010000113.1 GCA_947627515.1 uncultured Clostridia bacterium | reverse complement strand
GCAAGCTTAGATAAGATCCTCTGCCGATGTCCCTGATGAATCTTCGATTTTTCCTTCGCGTCCATACCCGAATTATATCACACACTCATTCTTTTGTATAGACCTTTTTGAAATTTTCGTTGAATTTTTTTGGAAGGGGATTCGAGAATCGGCGATGCTCATTGCCCCTCCCCTGTTTTTAAATGAAATTTGAGAAGGAAGAGGGAGAAAGCATTTACATTTTGGCGAGGTAGGCCTCACGGCCGCCGTCCTCGACGGAGTGGGCGATGTAGGTGATGTGGTCGGCGGCACGCTCGAGATTGCCGACAAGATTGATAAACACGCCGGAGTTGGACGGGTCGCATTTGCCCTCATTCAGCCGCTCGATGTGCGTGGAGACGAGCCGCTTTCTGTCCTCGTCCACCTCGTCCTCGAGTGCGTCGAGCTCGGGCAGTGCGCTCGTGTCCTTTTCCGTAAAGATCTTCAGTGAAATCGCATATAACTGTTGAATTTTCGCATACATGGCGCGTAGCATCGCGAGGAAATCGTCCGAAAAAACCAGCGCGTCCTCCACGGTGCGGCGGGTGTATTTTGTGACGTTGTCGGCGAGCTCGCCCACACGCATGATGTCGTTGAGAACATAGTGCAAGTCCGAGATCGCCCTTTCATCCTCCAGGGAGGCCGACTGCGCGGTCAGCTTGACGAGATAGGAGACCCCCTTGCGGTTTGCCGCCGCCAGCTCCGCATTCCTCCGAACGATCTCCTCCGTGACAGAGATGTCCCTTTTCAAAAAGGCGTCAAAGGCCTTGTCGAGCTCGGCCATCGCATAGGAGAACACCTTGCCCGTCTCCTCATACATGTACCCGAGAGCGACGGAGGGAGAGCGCAAAAGACGCTCGTCGAGCTCGCTGTAGAGATCCCTCCCCGTCTCCTCCTTGCCGTGGATAAGATGCTCTGCGATCCATACAAACCCCTTGACAAAGGGCAAAAACAGCAGCGTATTTACGGTATTGAAGAGGGTATGAAAGAGCGCGATCTGCATCCCCGGAGCCATATCGACCCCGCCGACCACCATCGAGCCCGACGGAATGACGCCGCTGAGGACGGTATCTGCAAACTGCGGCCACAGGATGAGCGCGACGGTAAAGATGATCGCACCGAAGAGGTTGAAGAGGAAGTGGATGAGAGCCGCCCTCTTCGCATTCGGACTCGCGCCGAGCGAGGAAATGAGTGCCGTGACGCAGGTGCCGATGTTGGAGCCGATGATGATGTAGAGTGCGGCATTTCCCCCGTCGCCGATCGTAAGCCCCGTCGACACCATTGTCAGAATGATGGCATTGACGGCGGTCGAGGACTGCACAAGCGCAGTGACTGCAAGCCCTAAAATCAACAATAAGATGGGATTTTTGATGATATGGAGCACATCGGACACGGCCGCGTAGGCCTCGCTGTCCGCTTCGAAGCTGAGTGCCCCCGACATGAATTTCAGCCCCACAAAGATGATGCCGAAGGCCGCAATGACGGAGCCGAGCGTCACGATGCGTTCCTTTTTCGAAAACATCGTCATGAGCACGCCAATCGCCGCAAGCGCGAAGAAGACGACGGTGATGTCCGACCCGCCGAGCGCGATCACCCATGCGTTCAGCGTGGTCCCGACGTTTGCCCCCATGATGATGGCCGTTGCCTGAAAAAGGGTCATGATCCCCGCATTGACGAGGCCGACGACCATGACCGTCGTAAACGCGGAGCTCTGCCCGAGCACGGTGACCGCCGCGCCGATCCCCACCCCCGCAAAACGGCTGTTGGCAGTCCTGGAGAGCATCTTTTTGAGCCTTCCGTGGGCGAGCTTGGTCATGTTCTCGGAGAGTAGCTTCATGCCAATGAGAAAGGTCCCCATGCCGCCCAGAATTTGCAGGATGATTTTAATGATGTCCCATGCGCCCATACGCTAAGGCCCCGTCCTCTGCTGTGCTTTTTTCCACCATTATAACAGACCTTCCCCTCTCCCGCGCGAATTTTCAAACAATTGAGACGTCCCCTGCAGATAAGATCGAAAAAAGGTTCCGCTCTCCAATGTTTTGTCCCCGCTTGTTCCCACGCCAACCGCCTCAAGCCGCCGCGCACCCGCAGGACGGGTCGAGAAATTACGGGGAAAAATTCCGAAGCCACTTTTGGGGGCAATTTTGGGGGCAAATTTTTCTAAAATAGTTTTTTTGTTGAGCACCATCAACTTAAATCGAATATTTTGTTTGCGGCATAACTTGTGGAGTTCCGTCAAACAGTTTGGGTCTCATAATCCCCATATAAGCAAAATATTCGAGCGATTTTCTCGAGAATGTTCCGAGTATTGATCTTTTCATCGAGGAATGCCCCCGTGTATCGTCGAAACGAAAAATGAGCTCAAAACCGCTTTTCTTTTTAATAACCCAAAACACACCCTGCTTCATTATGATTTCACCGTGTTTATCATTTCATCTAAGAGTGCATCTGCAACCTGTTCGAAAACAGCTTCCTTATTTTTTATATTAAATGGACGTTGCCTGTTTCTGCCATAAACAATCAAGCGGTTTTTGCTACGGTATGCTTCCAATTCGTTTTCGTACTTGCCTTCAAACAAATCACTTTTCTTATCAAGAAAGAATAATTTCTCACCAATTGCGAGCCAAGCATCCCAATGGTTTTTCCCGATTGAGGAAAGAATTACATCAGGAGAGAGATAGTCAAAAAGTTGCGAAAATAGTTGCGTATGGAACAGTTCTTTGGGGCAGGAAGAATATAAGGACGTGGTGGCCAAAGCAGAATACACATCGATATGAACGGCGGTTATATTCGTTTTTGTATCTAACGCTTTTACGCCGTAACTTGTTCCCAAATAGCGCAGAGCAAATTCATAACCATCAAAATATTGACGATACGGGTTTGTCCGAAAATACTCATTCAGCGTGGAATACAATTCGTTAAGATTATTTTCGTCGGGCGACGATAAATCAACATACTTGAAACGAGGATTTTTTAATGGTGTTTTGTCCTTTTCCAAAAACTCATGCCAAGAGGGGTTTAAGCCCACGGTCACGATTTTCAC
>CANQWI010000112.1 GCA_947627515.1 uncultured Clostridia bacterium | reverse complement strand
CATCACGTCGCGTCCCTTGCGCGTGCGCGTATTCTACCCACCAATCATGATTAGATATGAGCGAAGCGAATATCTACTATACCCACAAGGGCAATCAATTCGATTTCGAAATCTTCTTTGCAAACCGTCATTTTGACAAGCGGAGATACCATCGAAGACTCTGCATTCAAGGATTGCACAAGTCTTGAAAGCATCACCATACCCGACAGCGTGACCACCATCGGCGAGGATGCGTTCGAAGGCTGCACAAGCCTTGCAAGCATCACAATTCCCGAAAATGTAACTTCTATCGGCGATTATGCGTTCTCTGGTTGCACAAGCCTTGGGACGGTCTATTGGAATGCGACGAACTGCAGAACGGCAGATAGAAGCAACTATTATTCTATTTTCAGAGGTTGCAAGGCTCTTACAGCTGTCCATATCGGTGAAAATGTAGAAAGCATTCCCGATTATGCGTTCGGTGGTTGCACAAGCCTTTGGACGGTCTATTGGAATGCGACAAATTGCACAAAGGCAGGAGACAGTAGCGATCCGATTTTCAGTGGCTGCATGGCACTTACAACTGTTTATATCGGAGAGAATGTGGAAAACATTCCCAGCTATGCGTTCTCTAATTGCACAAGCCTTATAAGAGTGTATTACGGCGGGGACGAAACATCATGGAATCGTATTTCAATTAGCAAGAATAACGATAGTTTGGAATCTGTCACTCTCTACTATTACAGCGAAACTGCACCCGACGATGCAAAATGGGCAGAGAGCAATAAGTGGTGGCACCGCGACCCCGACACGGGCGAAATCCTGATTTGGAAAAAGGAGAGCTGAGGGATTATATTGCCCGGCCCGAAAACTTTTACAGACAGACATTTGCCTTCTCCAAACTGACCATTCAGACAGAATGAGAGAGCGGCGGCCTCGGGAAAGCAAGGGAGAGCGCAAAGATACCGTACCCCAAAAGCGGCCGAAAGCGACTTATTTTGACGGATCCCCGCGGAAGTGAGTTCGACAATATGGCGTTTGAACGGTTTGAGAACGAGGGTCAAAAGGCATCAAAATGACACAAAAACGGCCGTTTTGGGGCGATAATTCATCAAAATCTACCGCATGGAAGCGTGCAGGGTTCCGCCCTTCTTATCCCCGTAAACCTAACACACTTCCGCACTGTCATGCGTCATGACACGGGAGTGTGTTTTTTATAGAAAAGACCTCTGAGATCAGAGGTCTTTTCCGATTACCGGAGTAAATTATGCGGGGTCGGCGGGAGCAACGGGAGCGGGGTCGGCGGGAGCGGACTTTTGAGAGGCTGCGGCGAGCTTGCCGCCCACGACGCCTGCGAGCAGGGTCGAAATGTCGATGCCCGTGGATTCCTTGACGCCCTCCATGATCTGATTTGCGCTTGTCATGACGTCCTTGACGACTCTTGTCGCATTGCCGTCGCCGTACATGACGATCTTGTCTGTGCGGCCGAGGGGCTCTGCGGCGTTTTTGACGACCTCGGGGAGTGCCTGCAGGTACATTTCGAGCACGGACGCCTCCCCCATCTTGCGCTGGGCCTCCGCTTTCTTTTCGATGGCCTCTGCCTCGGCAAGGCCCTTTGCACGGATGCCCTCAGCCTCCTGCTCCATGGCAAATCTCGCGGCCTCGGCCTCCGCTCTCTGTGCCTCCGCACGCTTGAGAGCCTCATAGGCCATGGCCTCCGCCTCCCTCTGCCGTTTGACAAGGTCTGCCTCCGCTTCCTTAGCGATCTTGTAATTGACGGCATCGGCCTGCTTTCTGATCTCGGCGTCAAGCTGACGCTCCTTGATCGCGATCTCCTTTTCGGCGAGCTCTGCCTCCTTTTCCCGTCTTGCAATGTCGGCATTTGCCCGCGTGACCTCGATGGTCTTGCGCTCCGTCTCCTGCTGAATGGCATACGCCGCGTCCGCTTCTGCCTTCTTGGTGTCCGCCTTGACCTTCATGTCGGCCTGCTGGACGGCGAGTTCGGCATTCTGTTCGGCGATCTTTTTCTCGGACTCCACCTTGACGGCGTTTGCCTCCTGTGAAGCATTTGCGGTCGCGATGGCGATATCGCGCTGGGCGTTGGCCTTTGCGATCTGGGCATTCTTGCGAATCTGCTCCACGTTGTCGATGCCCATGTTCTCGATGGTGCCTGCGTTGTCCTTGAAGTTCTGGATATTAAAGTTGACGACCTCGATCCCGAGCTTTTCCATATCGGGAACGACGTTCTCGGTGATCTTTTTCGCGACGCCCTGCCGATCCTGCACCATCTCCTTGAGGCCGACGGAGCCGACGATCTCGCGCATGTTGCCCTCGAGCACCTGCGTGACAAGGCTGATGAGCTCATCCTGCTTCATGCCGAGCAGGGACTCTGCGGCCTTTTTCAAAAGCTCGGGGTCGGAGGACACCTTGACATTTGCGACGCCGTCCACGTTGACGTTGATAAACTCATTGGTGGGAACGGCCTCGCTCGTCTTGACGTCCACCTGCATGACGCGGAGAGAGATCTTATCCACCCTTTCAAAGAAGGGAAGCCGAAGCCCCGCATGACCGATGAGGATCCTGCGACGGAAGGGGCCCGAGATGATAAAGGCCGTGTCGGGCGGGGCCTTCAGATACCCGAGTGAAAAGAAAATGATGAGAAGGACTGCAAGAAAGCATGCTGCGATGATGAGTCCTATCTGCCATGCTGCCATAAAAGAAACCTCCGTTGTAAAATGTTGTATTCGGGAGGGATGCGCCTTCATGCATAAAAAAGAAAAAGACCTCTACCGATCTCTCGGTAAAAGTCTTGACAAAGCGTTCCTGCTCTTACGGCACCGGGTGCATGACCGTTCTGACGATGCCGTAACGCCGCATTTGCGACGCATCTACTCCCTCTTTGTTTTTTATGTACCCGAATTTTTTGCGTTTCAAACACGGGACGCGGATTTTTCGGGATAAAATCAGAAGACCCTGCGCCGTGGGCATAATGAGATCCACTCGCCCCCTGCGGGGGCTACTTCGCACCAAGGACGGTGCTCGTGCCGCGCTTAGTCACAAATAGAATGCGCGCGGGGCGGAATGAGGGAAAAAACTAACGGAATCAAAAAAGACTTGCCCACCCCTTGAGGGAAGAATTTTGCAGTTCTGTCAAGAGTTGATAACTCTTGACGCAAAATTTTCTTGGCATTTGCCCATATGCACGGGCAAAT
>CANQWI010000111.1 GCA_947627515.1 uncultured Clostridia bacterium | reverse complement strand
ATTTTTCCCCAATTTCAAAAAATCGGGGCAGTCGGAATATAAAAATATGCACGGTTTTGGCGTTTTATACGTCAAAACCGTGCATAAATGGCTGGGGTAGCTGGATTCGAACCAACGAATGACGGAGTCAGAGTCCGTTGCCTTACCGCTTGGCGACACCCCAATGGCACTTTATGGCTTTATTATAGCGAAACCTCGGAAATTTATCAAGCGTTTTTGCATGATTTCAGAAAATTTTTCCGAAACTTTCTACCCCAACGCTCTCGCCGTCGCCCGACATGTTTGAGATTGGGAGAAAGGGGGCGGGGCAGAGATGGTATATGAGGCTCTTATCGTGGCCCGACATGTTTGGGATTGGGGGAAAGGGGACGGGCGGCGGTTTTGTAAAACAGGGCGGCGGGGATCAGGCGCGGGAGCCTGCCGCGTCCAGAACATAGCGGAGAATGTCGCGGCTCATGTCCGAGCCCGTGCAGAGGTAGGTGCTTTTGAAGTGCGGGTTCGAATTGACCTCGCACACGATCGGCTCGCCGTCCCCTCCGAAGAGGAGGTCCACGCCCGCAAAGTCAGCCCCGACCGCCCTGCAGGCCGTTACCGCGGCGGCCTCCTGCTCGGCGGTGAGGGTATACCGCGCCGTTTGCCCGCCGATGGAGACATTTGAACGAAAATCGTCTTTGTTGAACCGCAGCATCGCCGAGACCGCTCTTTCCCCGACCACATTCACGCGCAGGTCCCGTCCCCTGCTACTTGCGACAAACTCCTGCATCAGGAATTCCTTATAGCCGAGCGTGCCGAGGATGCGTTTCGCCGTATCCAAGGTGTCGATGAGATAGACCTGCCTGCCGAAGGAGCCGTGCGCCTCCTTGAGGACAAACGGGAGCCCGAGCATGTCCGCGGCCCTTTCGAGAAAATCCGTGCGGTTGTAGCCGACGCCCTCAAAGGTGCGGGGGGCGAGGATGGTCCTGGGGGTGCGGACCCTGCCCGTGAGGTCGATGGCCGTGAGGAGCTTATTGTCGCAGTGCTCGATCGCCCTGGAGGAGTTAAAGACCCTTACTCCCGCCAGCTCCAATCTGCGGGCGAGGTAGATATCCTTATCCCAAAAGAGCACAAAGTCGGGGAGAGGGGAGGGAAAATCGCTCTCCGTGTCGCAGAGCAGCTCTCCCGGGGTCTTGATTGCAAGCTCCGCGCCGCACCCTTTTGCGGAAGCGCACAGCATTGCATAGATCTCCTTGAACTTTTCGGAATAGACAAAATGATTAACGACCAACCATCCGCGCATTGACCTGCCTCCTAACCGCGCATGTTTCTTTTGGAAGAGAGATTGAAAAATACCACAATGGGAATGAGGGCGACGGAGACCGAGATCGAGACCGCAAGGGAGATATACTCCGACACCGTCCCCAAAAGTCCCGTGGAGAAAAAGGTCAGCAGCACGGGGACGATCTGCTCGTTGATGCTCCGCTTGAAGATAAAGCCCGTGTCCCTGTCAACCTTGACGGCCGTATTCAGCCCTGTGATCCCGAGCTTTTTTCTGAGATGGCTGGGAATGCCTATGACAAGCTCGGTCGGGACGGGCGGGTTGGTCTTGAAGAAGAATTTTTCGTTGTCGAGTTCGAGAACGCGGCAACGGACCTCTCTCTTTTTATATTTGATGCGCACCATGTCCATTTCCTCGACGCCGAGCAAGTGCATGTTCGATTTCGACATCTTGACGACGTTGATGCCCTCGTCGTTCTCATAGGGCCGCCGACAAATCAGGGACGCCGTACTCTTTCCCACATAGAGATCGGACAAAAACCGCAGGGGGCCTCTTCTTTCGGGCCGATAGTATGCCTCGATCACGGGGATGATGCGGAGCTCATAGTGCATGATCCGCAGGAAGATCTTTTTTGCATTTTCCTTCTCCTCATAGGGCGCGTCCTCGTTGAGAAAGCCGCTGTCCTCCCGATAAAGCTCCTTGATCGCAGCTCTTTCCTCCTCTGTGCAGGCCGTATCGACGCGTGCGCGGCGGGTCTCGTCGAGGTACAGCGGAAGCTCGAGGCCCAGCGAGATGCGCTGCCTGCGGTTGAGGCGTATGGAGCCCGCGGGAAGCTCCGTATCCACATAGATATGGCTCCGTTTGACGATAAGGCTCTCCCTTGTCGTAAGATTGTACACCTCAAAGAGATCGCATGCGGAATGGGTAAGGTCCCGTTCAAGCCCCCGCGCGTCCGACGGGGAGATCACGAGGTTGTTCTCCCTGATATGGTCGATCCTCTGCGGGAAAAAATTCGTATAGGCCTGATCGGAATAGGGACAGAGGAGCAGCTCGCTCTCTGCCTCTGCGGACAGTTGCTCATGGATGTGGTTTGTGATGCGGATGTGCTCTCCCTTGAGAGCCGCGCTCGGCTTGGGGATCACGTTGATAAATTTCCCGCTCACGGGCTCGATCAGGGCAGCCTTTTCGCCGCAGAGTTCTTTATAAAGCTCCTCGGAGACGCAGACGGTGGCAAGCTCTGCAGCCGCATACCGTGTGTCGATGCATTTGACGGAGATGGGGGCCTTGAAAATGTCCCCGACCGACTTTTTTCCGACGCTCAGACGAACGCCGCCGTCCGTTGCCTGTAGCTGTAATTTTTTCATTTTAGTTTTCTCCCTCGATTGAAAGGATCAGCTCTCGCAATGCATCGTAGACGTCCGCAAGCCTGCCGTCGCCCTCCTCCCAAAGCAGGCCGGAGTTGATCTCGATTTGCAGGCAGGGGATATGACAGCGGGAGGAGATGAAGGAGGAGATCGTGTACGGGTAGGTCGCGTCGAAGGGTGCCCCGACCTGAATGCGTCCCATCTCCCGCCGCGTGAAGGCCGTAAGAGCCATATCGATGTATTTTTTGTCGCGGATATTTTTGAAATTTCCCGTGCCGAGGTTGATCATCAGCTCCCGCGCAGGGGACATCTGGTGCAGGTCGATGAGGAAGGAGACGTGCGCGAAGGGGATGTAGCGAAGAAGTGCCTCCTTGTAGGTGCTGAATTCGTCGTAGTTGGCGTCGTCCTCGCAGTTGCGGGTCTTGTATATGACGGGACAGTCAAGCTCGTCATGCAAAAGGCGGGCAAGCACCCCCGTCTGCGGCTCCGCATATTTTACCCTGCCCTCCCGCGTCTGCTCGACACTGTGCGGCGCGGAGAGCATGACGCCCCGCCGCCCGTCTAAAATCTCGAACGAGCTGCTGTGGTTTTGTCGGAAAAAGGCCTCGTAGGTCTTGGCAAGCTGTGCGTCAAACATCCTTCCACCTCAAAAACAGTATATCATATTCCGCGCCCGCTTGCAAGCCAAAACCGCACGGCTGTATTCTTACGTTGAGTTTAAATTTGCGGCGGGAAATTGGGAATTAAAAATTAAAAATTCAAAATTAAAAATTGTGGCGGGGGATTGAGAAGAAAGACTGATTGTCTACGGGCCATTCCAATGACATCCTTCCTCTCGCCCGCCCCCTTTCTAAGGGGGCGGGGTAGGGGTGGGGGTTCATTCCCAATCGGTCATGGTGAGCGTAGTCGAACCATCACCTTATTTCTTGCTGCGGTGACCCTTCGACGTTGCTACTTCGCACCAAGG
>CANQWI010000110.1 GCA_947627515.1 uncultured Clostridia bacterium | reverse complement strand
GGCCGCATATCCTTCTCACGCACCTCTTTGTCGCGGGCGGGCAGGTCAGCGACAGCGAGCGGAGCATCGAGCTCGGCGGGGCCCGTGCCGTGCCCGTCTCTGTTTTCCCCGAAAATTGTTATGTCGCGCTCGGCCATCTTCACAAGCGGCAGAGCTTCGGGAACGCCCGCTACAGCGGCTCCCTTCTTCAGTATTCCTTTGACGAAAATCCCGATAAGAGCGTCTACCTTCTCGAGACGGAGGGGGACGAGGTCAGGGTCGTTGAACAGATCCCCGTCGAGGGCGGGAAAAGGCTCATCCGTCTGGAGGCAAACGGCCCTGAGGACGGGATCGCACTGCTTGAACGGTACGGCGACGACTTTCTCATAGAGCTTACACTGCATCTTGAAACTCCCCTCGTGCGGGAGGACCTGACGCGCCTCAAGGAAGCGCACGGCGGCCTTGTAAGGGTCGTTCCCGACGTTGCCTCCTCCGAGACTGCTCCCGTCCGCATGCGTTCACGGATGTCGGATGAAGAGCTCTTTGCGGCATACTTTCGCTCCCGCTTTGCGGCCGACCCCGACGAGGAGCTGAAGCAGGCCTTTTTGAACCTGCTCTCGGAGGAAGAATGAAACCCATCTATCTCAAGCTTTGCGGGATCAATTCCTTCTCCGAGCCCGCTGAAATCAACTTCGAAGCCCTGCTCGATCAGGGCATCTTCGGCATCTTCGGGGATACGGGCTCAGGCAAGAGCACCATTTTGGACGCGATCGGGTTCGCGCTCTACGGCTCCGTCTCTCGCGACGGAAATTCCGCCGACATCATCAACTTCCGCTGTGACAGGGGGAATGTTGTCTTTATCTTTGAAATTTACTATCAGAATGCCCGCCGCACATACCGCATCGAGCGGGAGATCAGGCGCAAAAAGGACGGCCTCACCACCCAATCGCTTTTTGTCTATGAGGAGACGGGCGGGAGACTCGTCACGGTCGCGGAGGGCGTCAACAAGGGGAATGCCTTTCTTCTCGGTGTGATCGGTCTCAAGCAGGACGATTTTGAGAAGTGCATCGCCCTTCCGCAGGGGGAATTCGCCCGTTTTATCAAGGAGGCCCCGCGGGAAAGGCTGGAGATCGTCTCCCGTCTGTTCGATCTGGAGCGGTTCGGCGGCAATCTCTTTCGCCGCGCCTCCAACCGAAGCGTGATGCTCATGCGGGACTGCGACGTCCTGTCTGCCCGTCTCGAGCAGTATGCGGAGGTCTCAAAGGAGAGACTGCAGGCCATTACAGAGGAAATTGCCTCCCGCACCGCCGCAGACGCGGAGAGCCGTGCCGCGCTCGATGCAAAAAGAACGGAGGAGAAGCGCGTCCATGCCGTCGTAGAGAGGCGCAGGGAGCTTGACAGCCTCGCCCTTCGCAGGGCGGCCCTTGACGCAAAGAGGGAGGAGATGGCGACGCTCGAGAGAGAGCTCGGCCGCCTCGAGGCCGCAAGAGCCGTTCTCTCCGCAGAACGGGAGTATACGGATTGCAACAAGCTCTTCCTCGAGGCCGAACGCCGCTTCAGCTATTGCAAACGGAGAGCCGAGGAGACGGCGTCGGCCCTTGCCTCCCTTCCCGCATTCGATGAGGAAAAAGCGGACAGGGAGATCGAGGCTCTGACGCTTGCACGGGGCAAGGCAGAGCTCAGGGCGCGGACGGAGTCGGAAAAGCAGGCTGCCGAGAGGGAGCTTGCGGCGGCGACGGAGCAGCTTTCCGCTCTGCAGCAGAGGACCGTCGACCCCGATTATGAAAACAGACTCAAAGAACTCCTCGCCCTGCAGGAAAGAACGGGGGCGGGAGATTTGTATGCATTTGTTGAGGCAAAGAGGGACGCCCTCTTCAGGGGGGAATACGGACGCTTTGCTTCGGAAATAAAGGAGCTTGAGGAGAAATACCCCCTCATCTCCCCCGACAGCACGCCGCTTTTGACACGCTATACGGCTCTCTCCGAGGGAGAACGGTTGGATTTTTCGGACTTAAAGGCTGCCTTCGAGGCAAGGGAGCGGGCGAAAAAGGCCTCCGAGCAGGCCCGCCTCGATCTCGAGAATGCGCAAAACAGCTACCTTCGCAACAGGGAGAGGCTGGACGCGCTTTTAGAGAGGATCTCCTCGCTCAAGGAAAAGCTCGCAGCGTGTGATGCGCAGATCGCGGATGCACCCGATCTGAAGACGATCGAGAAGGAGTTGCTTGAAAGGAAGTCCGCGCGTGAGAGCTTTCTCTCCGCAAGGGCGAGGACCGAGCGGGAGAGGAATGCGTCCGAGCTTGAGCTTGCCTCCTCCAAGGCAGAGGAATCGGCGCGGAGGGACGCCCTCGGGAAGGCCGAGGCCCGTCTTCAGGACAGCCTGCAGGGGTTTGGCAGCGTCGAGGAGGCACGCGCGCTTCTGTCACGTTTTGGCGATGCCGCCGACGCAAGAGCACGGCTTACAGAATATCATCATGCGGTCGCGGCGGTCTTTTCACGGTATGAGGAGCTGAAATCGGCAGACGATCCCTCGGCGACGGAGGAGAGCCTGCATTTTCTCAGACAGGAGATCGCAACGCTCGAGAGTGCGCTTGCGGAAAGCGCGGGCCGTCTCGCCGTTCTGAGGGAAAATCAGCAGCGCATCACGGGGATGCTCGCCGAGAAGGAGACGCTCGAGACGGAATACGGGCGCAAGCAGCGCGAGTCGGAGGTCGCACAGAGGCTCACGAACCTTCTCCGCGGCGGGAAATTCATGGAGTATGTCGCGGAGGAGTATTTGCAGACCGTTGCGGTCAACGCAAGCTTCAGGCTTCTCTCTCTCACGGGAGGCAGATACTTTCTTCGGTACGGAAACGGGGCATTCAGCGTCGGAGACAACTTCAACGGCGGGGAGCTCCGCTCGGTCGGGACGCTGTCGGGCGGCGAGACCTTCCTTGTGTCGCTTTCTCTCGCGCTCTCGCTGAGTGCGGAGATCTGCGCAAAATCGGCCCGTCCCATCGAATTCTTCTTTCTCGATGAGGGCTTCGGGACGCTCGACGAAAAGCTTGTCGACACCGTCATGGACAGTCTCGAGAAGCTCAGGAGCAAAAATTTCAGCATTGGCATCATCTCCCATGTGGAGGAATTAAAGCACAGGATCGACCGCAAGCTTTTCGTCACCAAGGCGACCGAGGAGCACGGCTCGAGAATCTCTGCGGAGTAAGCATATGGCATATTCATTTTTGACGCCCGTGACGCTGTGGCGGGATTTTAACGATTCTCTTCCTCTCGACGACGAGATGATCTTCGAGGTAAAAGAGGAGGGCATGATCAAGCAGCAGGTCTACTTTTCAGGCAGACAGACAAAAGAGGGGAGAGTCCGTATCTATGCGGAGCTTTACACGCCCGAAAAGGAGACCTTCCCCGCCGTTATGATCTTCTTCGAAGCGGGAAAGCCCTTCGACAGAGAGTTTGTACGTCGGTTTGTCGGGAAGGGCTTCGGCGTCCTCTGTGTCGATTACTGCGGAGACAGGGGGACCAAGGAGCCCTGCACGGTCTATCCCGCGGATGTGGATTATGCAAACTATCTCCGCGTGGGAAGGCATATGATGTACGTCGACACGGATGCAAGCGAGACAAGCTGGTACGAGTGGGCGGCTATCTCGTCGATTAATTTCGGGTTACGGAG
>CANQWI010000109.1 GCA_947627515.1 uncultured Clostridia bacterium | reverse complement strand
CACTTGTGCGCCGCCTGTAACGATTAGGGCTATGCCCGAAAATGAAATACCACCCGCTATGCGGGTGGATTATTATTATCATAAAAAATGGAAAATTTTGCCGAAAAAATGGGCAAGGGAGTTGACGGAGACGGTAAAATATGTTAAAATAACATACGTTATATAACATTTGTTATCAGTGAGGTACAGGTATGCCGAAAAATCGCAGGGTCACAGAGGGGATGGTGCTCGAGGCGGCCGCGGAGCTCGTGCGGCGGGAGGGAGTCGAGGCACTCAACGTGCGCTCTCTCGCCAAGGCACTCGACTGCTCCACCCAGCCCATCTATTCCCTTTTCAAAAATATGGAGGGCGTCTGGCGTGCGCTCATGGCAGAGGCGAAGCTCAGGTACCGTAGCCACATCGACGCATATTTGAAACAGGACGGGCGCAACACCTATGAGGCCTACGGCATGGGGTTCGTCAGCTTTGCCAAGGAGGAGCAGGGGCTCTTCCGCTACCTCTTTCTGACGGGCAGGGGGACGCCCGATCCCTTCCTCGACGACATCGAGGCCGAGATGATGACCTTATACCACATGCCCGAGGAGACGGCCGCTGCCTTCCATGCGGACATGGCGGTGTTCTCCTTTGGACTTGCGGTTCTTGTCAACAAGCAGGCCGACGCGCTCTCGGAGCGGCAGATCGCGGACGCCTTCAAGCGGCAGTTCTACGCCCTTTACGCCTACTATTTCCCCAACCGCGAGCGTTTTTGGGAGAAGTGAGGCGGGGGACAAACTTGCTGCCCCTTGTAGGGGAAGTGCCCGAAGGACAAAGGGGTTCAACCCTTCAGTCACGCCAAGGGCGGCGTGACAGCTCCCCTGCGAGGGGAGCCGAGAGAATGTGTCTATAACTTTTATGAAAAGCATCGAAACTCAGCATCTCAAGAAATATTACGGCGAGGTCAGGGCCGTGGACGACATCTCCTTTGCGGTGGAGGAGGGAGAGTTCTTTGCCTTTCTCGGCGAAAACGGCGCGGGCAAGAGCACGACCATCTCCGTCCTTGCGGGCAAGACGCGGGCGACGGCGGGGAGGGTGCTTGTCGAGGGAAGGCCCGTCGGCGAGGACATCAAGGGCGAGCTCGGCGTCGTCTTTCAGGACAGCGTGCTCGACAGGAGCCTCACGGTGCAGGAGAATCTTCTCTTCCGTGCAGCCCTCTACGGCATCGAGGGGGCAGCGTTCAGGGAGCGGCTCGCGGCGGTCACGGAGCTCTTTTCGCTTGGGGAAATTTTAAAGCGTCCCGTCGGAAAGCTCTCGGGCGGCCAGAGACGCAGGACAGACATTGCCCGCGCCATTTTCCATTCTCCGCGCATCCTCATTTTGGACGAGCCCACGACAGGGCTTGACCCCAAATCCCGCCGCGACGTGTGGTCGGTCGTGCACATGCTCAGAAAAGCACAGAACATCACCGTTTTTTTGACCACTCACTACATGGAGGAGGCCGCGGACGCAGACCATGTCGTGATCATCGACGGGGGGAAGGTCAAGGCAGACGATACGCCGCTCAATTTGAAAAACCGATATGCCTTTGACGCAATTACCCTATACCATGTCCGCGAGGAGACGCTGCAAAATCTGTCCATGCCCTATGAAAGGGCGGGGGAGGGCCTTCGCATCCGCGTCGAAAATACGGCGCAGGCGACCGCACTCATTCTGAAGCATCCCGATATTTTTACCGATTATGAGGTGACGAAAGGGGGGATGGACGACGTCTTCCTTGCCGTCACGGGCAGGCGTGCGGAGGGGGATGTATGAGACGCTTTCTCGCGCTCGTCAGGCGCAACTGCAGGGTGTATTTCAAGGATAAGGGGGTGTTCTGGCCCTCGCTCATCTCCCCGCTCATCCTGCTCTTTCTCTTTATCGCCTTTTTGGGAAATGTCTACCGTGACAGCATCCGCGGGGTGGTCGAGGGGTTCGAGGTCTCGGACGCCCTTGTGGAGAGTATCGCAAGCGGGTGGCTCGTCTCCTCGCTGCTCTCCGTCTGTGCCGTGACCATCGCCTTTACCGCAAGCACCGTGATGGTGCAGGACAGGGCGACGGGAGCAAGGGACGACTTTCTCGTCTCGCCCGTCTCGGAGAATTTGCTCCTTCTTTCCTATTTTGTCTCCGTCTTTCTCGTCACCGCCGCGATGTGCTTCCTCGCCCTCGGCGCGGGGTTTATCTACATGGCCGTCGCGGGATGGCATATGTCGGCCGCCGATGTTTTTCTGACGGTTGCGGACACTCTTCTTCTTATCCTCTTCGGCACGGCGCTTTCCTCGCTCGTGTGCGGCAGGCTGAAATCGCAAGGGGCGGTCACGGCGATCGAGGCCATCGTCTCTGCGGCGTACGGGTTTCTCTGCGGTGCCTACATGCCCCTTTTCGGCCTCACATCGTGGCTGAAAAACCTCCTCATGCTGCTTCCCGGGACGTACGGCACGGGGCTTTTGCACCTGCATCTCATGGGCGGGGCGATCTCGGCGATGGGAGAGGAGGGCATCCCGCCCGCGCTCATGGAGGGGATGCGGCGGGGGTTCGACTGCGAGCTTGAATTTTTCTCCTCGGACGTTCCCGTTTGGGCGTCCTATCTCGTCCTCGCGGCGGCGGGAGGCCTGCTTCTCTGCGTCTGTCTCGCGTTCGGGCTCAAACGCAGACGAAAAGAGTGAGCTTTTCACTTGACAAAATCGCATATATATTGTATAGTAAGGAAAGGATTTGTCGTCTATGGAAGTGCATGTCAAAAAATTAAGCGAAAATGCAAGGTTGCCTGCCTACTCCTCCGCATATGCGGCGGGGGCAGATCTGTACGCTGCAGAGAGCGTGAAGGTCCCCGCGGGAGAGACGCGGCTTGTGCATACGGGCATCGCGATCGAGCTGCCCTTGGGGACGGTCGGGCTCATCTATGCAAGGAGCGGCCTTGCCTCAAAGCAGGACCTCGCGCCCGCTAACAAGGTGGGGGTCATCGACTGCGACTACCGCGGCGAGCTCATCGTCGCCCTGCACAACCATGGCGGCAGTCTGAGGCGGGTAAACGCAGGAGACCGCATCGCCCAGCTCGTCATTGCCCCCTATTATACGGCAGTTTTTTCGGAAACGGAGGAGCTTTCGGAAACGGTCCGCGGCGAGGGCGGGTTTGGATCGACAGGAAAGTGATGTATTCGATGATTTCTTTTTTCAAGGGCGAAAAAAGAAATCATCGAGCGAAAGTGCTTTGTGCATCAATCGGGTTGGCCGCGGAAGCGTTATATGCATGGACAACAAGCGCGAGGTATCGCGCAAATTGAGTGCGCTTAGGCGGGGCAATCCCGCCACGCGCAGTAAGATTGAATGAAGGGTCCCCTTGCTGCCCCTGTAGGGGAAGTGGCCTATAGGCCAAAAGGGTTTCCACCCTCATCCCGAGGCGAAACCGAGTGGATCTCATCAAAACCCACGGGCTCCCGTACTTAGGGATGAGATTCGCTCGCCCCCTTCGGGGGCTCGGAATGAGGGGCCCCTTGGCTCCTCCGGGAGGGGAGCCAAGAATAAGGTGATGGTTCGACGGGCTCACCATGACGTATTCAGAATGGCCCGTAGATAATAAGCCTTTATTTCCAATCGTCAACCACAATTTTTAATTTTCAATTTTTAATTTT
>CANQWI010000108.1 GCA_947627515.1 uncultured Clostridia bacterium | reverse complement strand
AGCTCGCCCTCCCCCTCATACTTGAGGGGGAGGGGTAGGGGAGGGGGTGATTCAAAAAAATAAGGTGATGGTTCGACAGAGCTCACCATGACAAAATTGGAATGACCCGCAGACAACAGGCTTTTTATTCTCAATCGTCTACCGCAATTTTTAATTTTTAATTTTAAATTTTTAATTTTCAATTAAAATCCCGCTACTGCTTGATTTTTTTGCGGGGATACACTATAATGGGGGCATGTTTCACATTGTTCTCGTGGAGCCCGAGATCCCGCAGAATACGGGCAATATCGCGCGTACCTGCGCGGCGACGGGTGCGGAGCTGCATCTCATCGAGCCGCTCGGCTTTGACATCGGCGAAAAGGCCCTGCGTCGGGCGGGGCTCGACTATTGGCACCTCGTCAGGGTGCACGTCCACAGGAGCTTTGCGGCCTTTCAGGAGGAGTATCCGACCGCACGGCTGTTCTTTTTTACGACAAAATCGCGCAAAAGCTACGCAGAGGCCAAGCTGAGCGCGGGCGATTTTCTCGTCTTCGGCAAGGAGACGAAGGGCCTGCCCGAGGAGCTTCTCCTCTCGCACAGGGAGCAGTGCTTCCGCATCCCGATGGTTGACGAGAGCCGCTCGCTGAATCTCTCCAACGCCGTCGCGATCGCGGTCTATGAGGGGCTTCGGCAAAACGGCTTTGCGGGGCTTCAGACGGAGGGGAAGCTTCACACACTGTCATGGGATTGAACGCAAAGTCGCGCAGGTGGCTCACGCTTCTCATCGCCGTCCTCTTCGGGATCGGCTATGCCGCCGTCCTCTTTATCCCCTACCCGCAGGCGGTGCCTCTTCGGAATGACCGCTTCGCGATCAAATGGTCGGACGGGACGCGGACGGAGGAGAGCCTTGCGTCTGCCGCAAAGGATCTCTACGGCATCTCCGAGACAGGCGACGTGCTCCTGCTCCGCGACGGCATTTTCGGCACATATGTGAGCAAAAACGGGGTAAAGGAGGCATGCGGGCTCCTCGAGGAGGGGGACCTTGCCCCGATGCTTTCAATGCACTTCTCCTTCGACCGTCTCGAGTCGACCGCGCTCTATTTTGCGTATGGCGACAGGCTGTATTTCGACACGGGGGACTGGTTCTCCTTCAACGGAATGCGGCTTGCCGTGGACAGGATCGGCAGGACGGACACCGTGTTTTTTGCGGGCGGGGAGCTTGAGGCCTCCTCCCTTCTTACAACGGGCGCGAGGACGCTCATCGTCGGGGACAGGGCAGAGCTCAGCTATAAGACCCTATGGGGCACAGAGGTCGCCGTCGAGGGGAGAGCGCGGTACAGCGTGACGGGCGGCGTCATTGTGGAAAACACGCTCGGCGGCATTCTCACTGCGGGCGTCCCAACGGCAAGGGAGCTCGTCGTTCCCGATGTCGCATCCTGCGCCCAAGGGGCACTTCTTCCGTGCAGGGATGCGGAATCGCTCAGCCTTCCCTTTGTGGGGAGTAGGCCCGTCCCGGCGGGAGAGCAGTTCCGCGGGGAGCTGGGGTATCTCTTCTCGGACGGGGAGGAATTCTATGTGCCGTCCACGCTCAGGAGCGTCACGGTGCGCGGGGGCGTTCTCATCTCCTTTGCCTTCTACCGCTGTCCCGCTCTTGAATACATTGACGCCTGCGGGGTGGAACCCTCTGCGATCGAAAAGCAGGCCTTTGCGGGGCTGGAGCAGCTTCGCTACCTGCACACGCCGCGGGCAGACGTGGAGCTCGAGGCTCCCTACAAATTTACATCCTATACGGCCGAATGCGGCTGTACCGTCTACGAAAGAAAGGAAGGTTGACCATGGACAAGCTATTCAAAAAGATTTTCAGCAGATTTCCGCTCGTGGCTCTGACGATCGTCGTTCTCATTCTCCTGTTTTTTGCGGCCGTCGTCGGCGTCTGGTACGTCGGGGCCTATATCCTCGCAGAGGTCTATCCCGTCTCCGAGCGCATCGTCTCGATCGTGCTGACCCTTCTCGACGACCTCATCCTCATTCTTGCCGTCGTCAATGTCGTGAGCCGCAACCTCGTGCCCGAGACCAAGATCCCGTGGATTTTGTGCATCGTCGTTTTAAATATCCTCGGCGTCTTTATCTATATCCTGTTCTCTTCACACCGTCCCTCGAGGCGGCAGAGAAGGCTCTACAAGGAGCTGTATACGCAGGACAAGGCAACTCCCGAGCAGTCCATTTCCGAGGACAAGCTGCGCGGAGAGGTCGGCCATTGGGCAGACGTTGGAAGGGCCCTTTCCCTCTCCGAAATGCATGCCGTTGTGCGCGGAAATACCGCGGTCGAGTACTTTCCCTCGGGGGAGGCCTTCTTCGCGCGGGTCGTTGAGGACCTGAGACAGGCGCAGAAATTTATTTTTCTCGAATATTTCATCATCGAAGAGGGAAAATTCTGGAACACGCTCCTCGATATCCTTGTCGAGCGGGCAGGCGCGGGCGTCGAGGTCAGGGTGATGTACGACGACGTCGGCTCCATGGGCAAGGTGCGTGCGGGATATTATAAAAAGCTGAAAAAACTCGGCATCAAGGCCCGCAAGTACAATCCCTTTGTCCCCGTCGTCACGACCCTTCACAACAACCGCGACCACAGGAAGATCCTCGTCATTGACGGCAGGGTCGGCTACACGGGCGGGCTCAACCTTGCCGACGAGTACATCAACGAGACGCATCCCTTCGGCTATTGGAAGGACAATGCCGTCCGTCTCGAGGGGGAGGGCGTCTACAATCTCACCCGCATGTTCCTCGGCATGTATCAGCTTTCCACAAAAAAGGTCGAGGACATCTCCTCCTATCTCGTGCGCCACTCGGTGGAGAGCGAGGGGTATGTCCAGCCCTACGGCGGCGGGCCCTATCCCCTTTACGAGCGGCACCTTGCCGAGGACGTCTATATCAACATGATCGGGGCCGCGCATGAGTACCTCTGGATCACGACGCCGTACCTTATCATCGACTACAGGATGCAGCAGGCACTCGTCCTCGCCGCAAAGAGGGGGGTGGACGTCAGGATCGTCACACCGCACATCCCCGATAAAAAGCTCGCGTTCGGCCTCACCCGCTCCAATTACATGACGCTCATCAAGAGCGGGGTGAAGATCTATGAGTTCACACCGGGGTTTGTGCATGCAAAGACCTTCCTCTCGGACGACAGAGTCGCGTCCGTTGGCACCGTCAACCTCGACTACCGCTCCTTCCTGTATCATTTCGAGGACGGCGTCGTGATGTACAACGTCCCTGCGCTCAAGGACATCAGGAGGGACTTCGAGGAGACGTTTGAGGCCTCCGCATTGCAAACGGAGGAGGACGCCAAAAAGAGCGTTGTCTGGCGTTGGCTGTGCGAGATCGCAAAGATATTTGCGCCATTGTTTTAGTTTTAATTCGAAGGTTTTTTTGCTCGGCCGTGGGCCTTCGTAAAAAAACCTTCGAGCGAAAGTGCTTTGTTCATCAATCGGGTTGGCTGGGGAAGCGTTATATGCAAGTTCAACAAGCGCGAGGTATCGCGCAAATTGAGTGCGCTTAGGCGGGGCAACCCCGCCACGCGACGTAAGATTGAAATTCGATGATTTCTTTTTTCAAGGGCGAAAAAAGAAATCATCGAGGGGTAAGATTTCGCATTTCACAATTGCGATACAGCCACGAGCTCCGTATTTCATTCGAACAGTAAGGTTCCCGTAGGGTACCAAATAGGGTGCGCTTAGGCGGGGGGACCCCGCCACGCGCCGTAAGATTGAATG
>CANQWI010000107.1 GCA_947627515.1 uncultured Clostridia bacterium | reverse complement strand
CCGCCAAGTGTAACCTAAATCGAACCCCATAAAGGTACGGTTTAGGTTATTTTTTGTACTTTTTCGGCGGCGGTTTATGCCGCAAAAGCCGCGCGGGATGAGAATGGCGTGCGACGGCAGACGCGCGTCCCGTCCCATTCAGCAGTGCCCATATGAAGCGAATCGCCCGATTTTTCTTCGGGACAAGAAACCTCTTGCGAAATGAGGGCAGCTATGGTATAATAAAGGCGAACCTACGTCAGGCGAGGCCAAGCATGATCAAGACATCCATCCGTTTTTTTGAAGATATACCCGTGCGAGCCGTTTGGAGCGACGAGGACTCCAAATGGTGGTTTTGCGCTGTCGATATCGCCGAGGCACTCACGAAGAGCAAAAATCCGCGTGTCTATTGGGCGCAGATCAAGCGTCGGAATCCGCAGTTGATTACAATTTGTAAACAACTGAAGCTCGCTGCACGGGATGGGAAAGCCTATCTCACCGACGTGGTCGACGCGGGCGGCGTCAACACGGTCGTCGCGCTCATTCCAGCCAAGAATCGTGAGAGCTTTGTCCGCTGGCTTTCGGGCATAGGCAACACAATCGACGAAAAGAGCAAGCAGAAAGCATACGAGCTGTTTGAAAGCGGCATGATCGGTGAAATAGAGGTCGGCACGGTAAAGGGCCTGCAGCAGATCCACGGCTATATCTTCGGCGGGCTATTTGACTTCGCGGGACGCATTCGCGGGTTGAATATTGCAAAAGGCGGTTTTGCGTTTGCGCCGGCAATGTATTTAAAAGAAAATCTCGCGCTCATTGAGAAAATGCCCGAAAGCACCCTTGAAGAGATCGTCAAAAAATACGTAGAAATGAATATCGCCCATCCGTTTATGGAGGGGAACGGGCGCAGTACGCGCATCTGGCTCGACCTCATTTTAAAGAAAAACTTACACTTATGCGTCGATTGGAGCAAAATTGACAAGTGCGCCTATCTTGACGCGATGCGAAGAAGCCCTGTCGATGCATCGGATATTTTCGCACTTATTGAGGGCGCGTTGACCGACAAAATCAATGACCGCGAGCTGTTCATGAAGGGCGTTGACTACTCCTATTACTATGAGGAGGAATAAAGACGAGGGCCCTCACTCCCCGCCGCGCAGAAGAAGGCAGAGATCCCAAATCGGTATGCCGCTCTGCCATAAAGCCCTCGCTCGGAGGAAGGGGCGAGTTTGTTTTAAGAAAGAGGTTTACAAATCCCGCTGGGTGTGATATAATGCAGATAAGTCTTTTTCGATGCGTCCGAGCAACGCCGCGGCGCACGATTGAGAGGAGAGGATAAAATTACGGAGGATGAGCTATGCCGAACGCAGGCGGGTACATCTATGTTCTGACCAATCCGTCTTTTCCCGAATATGTCAAGATAGGCTACGCGGACAATGTCGACGAGAGGGTCGCACAGCTCAATCGCAGCGAATGCACGCCGTTTGCATTCAGAAAATACGCGACCCTGCATGTGACCAGCAGGCTTGCCGACAAGCATGTCCATAAGCTCATCGACACCTTCAAGCCCGAGCTGCATGCCAAGGAGAACGTAAACGGCAAGCTGCGCGTGCGGGAATTTTTTGCGATGTCTGCGGCTGAAGCCGTCGGGCTTCTCACGATGATCGGTAGCATTTACGGTGAAATTCCCGAGACCTATGCAAGCAGCAGGGACGAGCAGCGGGAAAACGAGCTTGCGTCCGACACTGCGATCGCGACAGAGCGGCGGTCGCCCTTTTCCTTCTATGAATGCGGGATCGGGAACGGCGAGAAAATTCTTTTTACCGAGGACCCGTCCGTTGTCTGCGAGGTCGTGGGCGAACGGGAGATCCGCTATCGGGGTGAGACCACCTCGCTTTCCGCACTCGCCAAGAGGCTCCTCAAAAAGAGCGGCGTCGTGCAGGGAACGCTGTATTTTACATACGACGGAGAGGTCTTGTCCGCACGCAGAAAACGTCTCGAGGATGAGGGCCTGTACGGGCAGGCGGCGAAGGAAAAATGCCCCGAGGAGGGCGTGTACGTGTCTGCAGCTGCGGCACCCCGAGACCCCGTGCAGCAGGAGATGGGCGGCGAGGGAGAGATCTTATACTTTGTCATGCGAAAATACAATGCACGCTGCCGCCGTACGGGGAGCGGGTACACGCTTTTGAAGGGCAGTCGCATTTCGCCGACGCTGAAGAGCAGCAGCGGAAAATACGGCAGGCTTCTTCGCGAAAAGTATGCCTTCTGCATCTCGCCCGACTATGTGACTCTCGAGGATATCTACTTTCAAAGCAGCTCCATGGCGGCAAAATTCGTCGCGGGCTCGAGCCTGAACGGCAAGGTATGCTGGAAAACCAAGGACGGTGTCCTTTTGAAGGACCTTCTGGACGGCGATTTCGTGTGATTCTTTCAAGACTGCCGCCGAAAACACATCCAAGGCGCAAGCCGTGCACGGATATCGGCTTTTCGCGTCGTCTGCCATGACGGCGAGAGAAGATGCTGACGGCTTTTGTAGCTTTAAGCCCGTTTGGGGAGCCCCCCGAGCGGGTTTTTTGTGCGGACGGGCGGCGGGGAAAGGGGGCAAGGTTATTTTTCAAATAGTACTTGCATTTTTTGCGGAGTGAGAGTATAATAGGAATATCTCTTTCAGGGGTTGACATATGAAAAAATTCAAGCTACTACCAATTCTTTGCGCGACCTTCATGCTGGTTGCAGGCCTTGCCGCATGCGACGGCGACCTCGCCGCCATCAACCCGTCGGGCCCGGTGGGCTCGGACTGGCCCCAGCTCAATCCGTTCGATCCGAGCGTCGGCTCAGGCTATTCCATCACGCTGAATGCGGATAAATCCTTTGTCCTCGAGGTCGGCGACGAGGTGGATTTCACACAGTATTTCTCCGTCAGGGACGAATACGGGCATGCGATCACAGTCACGGAGGCCATGCTCGATCTGAGATACGTCAATACCTCCGTCACGGGCAGCTTCAAGGTGACCCTCTCGATCGGCGGGGCAACAAGGTCCGCGAGATTTCTTGTGGTGCCCAAGGGCTCCTTGCCGACCGACCCTGCCTCTGCGCTCGAAAACGCCCTTTCTCTTCTCGACGACAGGACGTCATGGAATTTCGCCGTCACGCGCAATGAGACGCGCGGCGAGGAGACGGAGAGCATTCTATATGAATATCTCGGCCGCAACACCGCCATGACCTACTCTGACCGCAGCACGGGCAGCGAGGCAAGCTGCACCGACTATATCGTCTACAGCAGGGCAAGCGAGAGCTATTCCTACTATCTGCATGCCGAGGACGGCTACGAGATTTTCGAGGAGGGCACCGCGGCGTACGAGGAGCAGTATGAGAGCATGCACCTCATCGATTTTACGGAGCTGAAGCGGGTCAAATTCGACACGGACGGCATCAAGCTCACCGCGCAGAACGCCGCGATCGCAGGGAAGGGGGTGCTCGGCGCATACGTCGGGGACACCGAGAAGGAGCTCCGCTGGACCTCTTTTGAGGTATACCTTGCAAACAACCGCATCGCAAGGATCGCAGCCGAGGTCGAGGACGGCACAAGTGTAGAGTATTCCTTCTCAAAATACGGTACCGTCAGCTTCACCGCCCCGTCCGCGGGCCAAAGCGAGGCAGAGGACCCCGACATTACATATCCCTCGCCCCTTCAGGAGAAAATGCTCGAGCCCGATGAGAATGGCTATGAGGGCTGGATCGGACTTCCCTCGACGGGGGCATACCATGTCCTTGTCGTGCCCGTGCAGTTCAAGGGGGACCCCGCCTTAAACTGCACGGGCACGACAAGGACATGGTA
>CANQWI010000106.1 GCA_947627515.1 uncultured Clostridia bacterium | reverse complement strand
AGTGTTTTTGTCTATCTCATCGGCATTAGCCTCTTTTGAACCACGCGACTATCGCGTGGTTTTCGGTTACCAAAAAACCGCCCGTGGCCACAGGCCTCGGGCGGTGCCTCTTATAATTCACTTTACCGATGCAAGCAATGCCTCGACGTCCTTTTTGACGGCATTCAGCCTTTCCTCTGCCGCCGCCTCGTCCTTGGCGCGGATGGAGTAGTAGATCTTCAGCTTGGGCTCGGTGCCGCTCGGGCGCACGCACACGAAGCTCCCGCCCTCGAGTTCATAGTAGACGCAGTTGCATTTCGGAATGCCGAGCGGGCTCCTCGTCCCGTCCGCGGCGATGCGGACGTCATTGGAATAATCCCGCACGGCCTCCACCGCAAACGGCCCGAACGCGTTCACCTTCACCGTCTTCAGGGCGTCCACGACGGCGTTCATCTCCTTCATGGCATTCAGCCCCGCATATTGGATGGAGATGTTCTTGTCGAGCACATACCCGTATTTTGCGTAAATCTCCTGCAGTCTCCCCCACACCGTCTTGCCGATATAGGTATAGTAGCAGACCATTTCTGCGCAGAGCATGGAGGCGACGACGGCGTCCTTGTCCCTCGCGTGGGTCCCGCGCAGGTATCCGCAGGACTCCTCAAAGCCGAACACATAGGTGTGCGAACCGTCCCTCTCCCACTCCTTGATCTTCTCGCCGATGAACTTGAACCCGACGGGCGTTTCAAACAGTGCAACGCCGAACTCCTCGCAGATGGCCCTTGCCATGCCCGTGGAAACAAACGACTTGACGACGGCGGCGTTTGCGGGGAGAGCATTCTCCTCCTTCAGCCGCGTCAGGATATAGTCGAGGAGCAGAATGCCCACCTGATTGCCCGAAAGCGCGAAAAATTCCCCCCTATCGTCCTTGACGGCAACGCCGAGGCGGTCGGAATCGGGGTCGGTACCGAACACGACGTCCGCATGGATCCTGTTTGCAAGGTCGATGCCCATTGAAAGGGTCTCCTTGAACTCGGGATTGGGCACCTTGACGGTGGAAAATTCGGTATCCTTCGTCGTCTGCTCCTCGACGACGGTGACATTGATGCCGAGCTTTTTCAGAATGGTCATGACGGGCACATAGCCCGACCCGTGCACGGGGGTGTAGACGAGCCTTAAGTCCCTGCCGCACCGTTTGACGGCCTCCTCGGAGAGGGTGAGCTTACTAAGCTCTGCGATGTACGTCTCGTCCACTTCCTTGGGAACGGGGAGAATGAGCGGGCTCTTCTCCTCCCCCGAAACGGAGAGATAATCGGTAATTTCGTTGATGAATTTGACGACGATCGCCGTGGCCTCGGGGGACATCTGCGCCCCGTCCTCGCCGTAGACCTTGTAGCCGTTGTATTCCTTGGGATTGTGAGAGGCCGTGATCATGATCCCCGCGATCGTATGCAGATAGCGGACGGCGTACGAGAGCATGGGAACGGGATGCACGTCATCGAAAAGATACGCCTTGATGCCGTTTTTGGCGAGCACGGAGGCCGCCTTCTCGGCAAATTTGCGGCTGTTTCTTCTCGTATCGTAGGAAATGACGACGCCGCGTTTTCGGTCCTCCTCGGGGAGGGTCAGGATGTACTTGGAGAGCCCCTCCGTCGCACGCATGACGGTAAAGCAGTTCATCATGTTCATGCCGCAGCCGATGATGCCGCGCATGCCCGCCGTGCCGAATTCGAGCTCGCCGCCGAAGCGGTACTCCCGCTCCCTTTCATCGAGGGCAAGAAGCTCCCGCCTGCAGCCCTCTGGCAACCGCGGGTCGTTCAACCAATTCTGATAATTTTTCCGATAGTCCATAATGTCCTCCGATTTAAAACGGGGCGCGACTCTGCACCCCGCTTGCTTGATTTGAGTTCAGGAAAGCTCCTTCTCCGTGCAGTCGACGATCGTATCCTTGGAGATGAAATATTTCTTGCCCGTGTCGTGATAGTAGTTTACAAGTTGCAGGCAGAGAAGGAAGATGTAGCTGAGCGGCACCGTGATGAGAAGTGCGCTCCCGACCGTTGCGACCGCGAAGAGGATGTTGACGGCGAGGATGAGATAGATCGCAGCAACAAACCCGCCGTAGCGCGTGCCGAAGTTTTTTCTGCGCCTCACGGAGGCACGGAAGGCATGCGTGACGGAATCTCCCTCCAGCGCGGCGGGGATCCACGACGAGATCAGCGTCATTTTGAGTGCCTCCAGCGCAACTACCGCCGTGAGCGTGAGGGAAACCGCAATAAGCACGATCACAAAGCCCCAGGACGGCAGGAAGGACGGCGCGTAGAAGAAGAAAAACCAGCAGGCTGCAAGCATCAGCGCGTCGTACAGGAAGCAGAGCGGCACATAGATGAGCTGGTAGAGCGCGGCCTTCCCGATGCTCTTGAAATAGGACTGCGAGAAGCTCGTCCTTGCATAAGTGCTCATCCTGTCGTTGACGATGTTTGCGATGGAAAAGAGCGCGAGGCCGTTGACGAACCGAGAGAGAAGATACAGGCAGATCACCCCGACGACGCAGCCGATGATGGATGGCGTGTTGAAGGCGATGAGCTTCAGAAGAGCGGTGAAGGCGTCCTTGAACTGGGGAGGAAGTCCCGCAAGGATCTCGGGCCGGCCGTTCACGAGCGCGTGGAAAAATTCCCCTGCAAGCTCCCAAAGCTTCGCGACCTCCGCACTCCCGGTGATTGCGGAGAGCCCGAGCGACAAAATGACATACGCGAGGCTCCCGAAGATCGCCGCCGAGAAGAGGCGGTATAATAAAAGCTTAAAGACGGAGGCGAAATTCTCCGACGCAAGATAGATCGCATGGCGAAATCTCATAATGAAAGCTCCCGATAGCTTTTGAGCAGGTCCTCCCTGTCAAGCTTATCTGTCTTGAAATACACCGTCTCCATCCTGACGCCGAAGCTCATGAAGAGAACGGCACTGAGGATGGCCCCGATGATAATGAATGCGGAGATGTGGAGAAGCGACGCAGAGCTCAGGATGAGGAGAGTCCCCACAATGGAGATCCCGAGGGAGAGAAGCAGCCTCCCGCGCACTCCCGTCATGAGCCGATAGGAGTAGAAAAATGCGTCATATGTGCGGAAGCCCGTCACCTGCTTGCAGGGAAGAAAGAGATAGAGAAGCGTCACAAGATAGATGAGAAGGAAGGTGAACACGACCATGACGACGACGAAGAGGAAGTTTAAAAATCCCGTCGCGGGCAGCCTGCACACCACAAAGAGAAGGGATGAGACGATGACGGAGTACACCTCATACAGGGCAAGATAAAAGAGCCCCATGCACATGACGGGCAGGATGAGCCACGTGAACTGACGGCCGAGCCCGCTCAGGGTGCGCTTGCCGATGCGCATGTGCTTTTCGACAAAGATAAGCATCAGCGTGAACATCACACAGCAGACAAGGAGCGTCACGACGGACAGGACCGCGCTCCACCAATGGTCGGTGCGGATAAGGGAGAAGGCGCGGAAGAGGACAAAAAAGCCCATATCGTGCAGGCCCCCCGTGTAGAAGGCATAAGTCACGGTATGAATGGCGTCATAGTCGAGGGTAAAGGCAAGCAAAACCGCCGGTACGACCGCAAACGGCAGGACATACCAGAGATTTTTAAAGATATATTTCCAATTTCCGAAGATAACGCCCATGGTCCCCTCTTTTGTTCTGTACCAACATTATATAACAAATTTTCGTCCGTGTAAAGTGATGAATCGAAAATTCCCTCTCAAAATCTGAAATTTCTCCCTCCGGGCCCTGAGGAGTGCCCCTTGCTCTCCCTACAGGGACAGTAAGAGAATTCAAAATTTAAAATTAAAAATTAAAAATTGCGGTGGGGGAGTGAGAAGAAGGGCTTGTTGTCTACGGGGCATTCCAATGACG
>CANQWI010000105.1 GCA_947627515.1 uncultured Clostridia bacterium | reverse complement strand
GGAATAGAATATTCCATGTACAAAAATGCACCCCTTCCGCTCATTTTGACGCAGCGAAGGATCTCAAAAAGACGCAAGGCGACATTATGCTGAGAACATTATAATCTTACAAATGTAAGAAGTCAAGTATTTATTCTTACTTTTGTGAGAAAATAGAGTATAAATGGAGACAGAATTTAAAAATAATTTGAAATTTTTGAGACAGGAAAGAGGTATCGGGCAGGTGGAGCTTGCCAAAAATCTCGGCGTGAGCAAGGGGATCATCAGCCTTTGGGAAAATGGGCTCAGAGAGCCGAATCTTGCCTCGCTCGTGGCGATCGCCAAATTCTTTCATGTCAGCCTTGACGAGCTTGTGGGGTTCGAAGAGGAATAGCCGTATAACGCTCTGCCGCGCCGCCGAAAAATATTCGGCGGCGCGGCATATTCGGTCCTCGGCATGACGACGCTTGCGGCCGTTCCCCTCGCTTTTTTATTGCAGAAGCCTCCCGAGGCGGTCCATCATCATGTGCTTGTGCTCCATGAGGCTGTGAACATAGCGGTTTAAGGTGACGGCGGGATTTTTGTGGCCGAGAAGCTCCGACAGCGTTTTGACGTCGACCCCGCACTCGATGGCGCGGGTGGCGAACGTGTGTCGCAAGGCATGAAATCCTCGATGCGGGATCTGCAGCTTTTTCAGAAGCAGCTCGAATGTGCGCTGATAGGAGCGGACGGAGACAAGTCTGTCCCCGCCAATCACGTACCGCCCGCACGATCCCACCTTTGCCTCCTTCAAAACGCCTATGATCTGCTTGGGCAGGGGAATGATCCGCGCCGAGGATTTTGTCTTGGGCGGCTCAATTCGTTTCTCATAGCCGTCCTCTCCCCAGCAGTCATGACAAGATCCCGTGACGGAAAGTAGTCCCTCCGCAAGGTCAATGCTCTCCCATGTGAGAGCCATCAGCTCACCGATGCGCAGTCCCGAATACAGACAGAGGAAAATGCCTACGAGCCTCTGCTTTTTACTTTGCAATATGTATTCCTCGATTTTCTTCTGCTCCTCTTTTGTGAAGCATTCCGTCTGTTTTTCTTCGAGCCTCGGACGAACGATCCCGTCGGTATATTGCCGTTCCGCGAAACCGTAAAGCACCGCTTGCTTCAATGACTTTTTCAGTGCCGAGATGATAACATTGACGGTATTGGGAGAAAATGAGGCTACCATGTCCGCGATGAAGCGTTGCAAAATGCCTGCCGAAAGCATTTCCATCTCATATTCTCCGAGTTTTGGCGTAAGATGCCTTCTGCAAATATGCTTGTATTTTTCATAAGTGCGAGCCTTCCTCGTGGGACGGACACAGATCTCCAACCACTCATTTAGCCATTCTTTATATAACATACGACCCTCCTAAGTGTTCAAATAAAATTATACGCCGCTTTGCTTCGCGACGTATTCATTCCAATGCTCGTATATAAAAAAGAGCAGAGAAGATTTTCTCCGCTCTTGACTCCGAGCCTGCCGTTGTTGAGATTTTTTATTGAATTTATCCCAAAGGATATCTGTCTTGTTCTGATCTATTTGTGCCTTCCGTTTTGGTCGACCTCCTTGGGATTTTTCGGTTTGCGGCTGTCGGTTCGCTTACCTCTATCCGATCCAAAGGAGCTTTACATTCAAGACTTTGCGGTAAACCCGCTCCGAACCCCCGAATAAGGCAGGAGCCTTCTTTTGCAAAAAAATGGAACGCAAGTCGTTCAACTTACGTCCCATTTGGCGCAGAGAGTGGGATTTGAACCCACGGACGATTCACCACCGTCACACGATTTCGAATCGTGCGCGTTCGGCCGCTCCGCCATCTCTGCAAGCCTCTTTATTTTACATGATAATGCCGAAAAAAGCAATCGTTTTTGAGCATTTTTTCCGAAATGTTTTCATCCCGTCCCCTCCCGCGGGACCTCGGAGGGCCGACGCCCGCTTTTTTCGCGGCATGACGGATCCCCGCCGCCCGTCCCTTCAAAAGGGTGCGGGATTTTTGAAATGGCTACGGGACGAACTCGATGCGCTGACGAAGGCTCTGCTCGATGTTCCTGTGCTCGCGCCGTAGATGCGGGCGTTCGAGGAGAAGGGCGTCGGCGGCCTCCCACAGGGCAAAGGAGCCCACGATGGAGATGATCTCGGCCATAAAGACGTGCTGCTCCGTGATCGCGAGATAGAGATACACGGCAAGGACGGCGGCTCCGAAGAGGGCAAGGAGCAGCATTTTCCGAAGGTTCACCGCGAGGTCCCATGTGTTGTCATAGGAGCGCATCATGTAGTGTCTGTGCATGACCCCCCTGAGCTCCTCCTGCTCCTCCTCCCCCACCTCGCCGTGGAAGCGGATGCGGAGCGGGATGCTTGCGGGGATGATGTTGGTCTGTGCGTCGATATAGTCGTAAATTTCTCCGCTCAGGTCCTTGTTTCCCTTAAGGCTGAGCGGGTCGTACATCGTCTCCCTGTCGAGATTGACGTCCACGACCGCAAACCCCTCCTCATCCATGACGCTCTCGATGTACGCCCGTATCTCCTCTTTTCTCTGTTTTCGTGTCTTACTCATTTTTTCCTCCGTGCAGCCCAGCAAATCGGCGTCCCGCAGGACGCCGAGCCTTTTATTGCCGCAAATTTTTTAACTGTTAAAGGTGATCTCGACCGTCGCCTGCGTCCCGCTCACGGAGACGATGCGGATGTCGAAGCCGAGGCTTCTCCCGTCGTTGCGGGTGTAGCTTCTGAACACCGAGGAGAAGGTCTGCCCTGCCTGCCAGAGGTCGCTTGCCGCGGCACAGTCGTCCGTCTGCCTGAAGGTGCTGTCCCCGCCGTCCGCTTCCACGAGCTTGATGAGCGGGATCGTTGTCGTCGAGTTGTTGTAATCGGTAAGAGAGCCGTAATCGTTGGAATACGGGTCGTCCGCGGAGGAGGAGACATGGTAGATCCGCACGCCGTACTCCGCTCCGTCATAGAGGGTAAAGCCGCTCATGTGGGTGCTCTCCGCATGCAGTGCGTTGAGTCCCGTCGCGCTGTAGAGGTCGATAAGGAGATATTCCGAGAAATAGGTATTGTCATAGTCGAGCGGGACGAGGATCGCGGAGCCCTCCGACACAGAGGGCTTGAGCGTCACGGTGGAGGTCGTTCTGACGACCTGCGGCTCCATCCAGCCGAGCATGGTCTTGGAGTAGACGTCATGGTCGCCGACATTGTAATCCATCATATCCGCGCCGCCGAGGCCCTTGTTGCCCCCTTTGTTCTCATTCGTATCGTAGTAATCGTCGAGGCCGAGCAGGTGGCCCGATTCATGGATAAAGGTCGCGGCGTTGATCTTGAGCCCGGGGATCCAATCATAGCCCGAGAAGTTGTCCTGCGCAGTGCTTTCCGCCATGAAATCGATGCCCGCAAAGAAGTAGTAGCCGGGATACAGCCCGTCAAAGAGCTCGTCGCTTGCGGAGCTCGTTGTGTATGCCCAGAAGAAGTCCGCTTGCTCATAATCCACGTCATGCGAGTAAATGAGATAGACGGCGTCGACGGTCTGGTCGCCGTTATGGTCATAGACCGTGAGGTCCATCGAGCTGTCATAGTGGGCAAGGGCCTCATCGAGAAGCTCGTTTGTCCCCTCGGTGCCGTATTGGCCGTTTGCAGACAATCTCTCGTAGTAGGTGGCGCGTTGGGAGGTGGTAAAGGTGGGCACGATGTCAAAGGTGAGATTCAGCCGACCGTAGGAGGATTTCTGATAGAAGGAGCGCACGCTCTCCCAGCCCGTCTCGGCGGCAGAGCCGTTCAGGCAGATCTCAAGGTCATTCAGCTGCGACGAGGTGAAGGCGGGGTCCCCCTTGAACTGCACGGGCACGACAAGGACATGGTATGCCCCCGTCGAGGGAAGTCCGATCCAGC
>CANQWI010000104.1 GCA_947627515.1 uncultured Clostridia bacterium | reverse complement strand
TCTTGGCATTTGCCCATATGCTCGGGCAAATGCTGACCGAATGCGGGGCTCTACCCGCATGAGAAGCTGTCACGCTGTCCTTGCTGCCTAAAGGGGTTCTCTCGGCTCCCCTCATAGGGGAGCTGTCGCTTCAGCGACTGAAGGGTTCTGAAACCCCTTTGGCCTGAAGGCCACTTCCCCTACAGGGGCAGCGAGAGAATTCTGAATTTAAAATTAAAAATTAAAAATTGCGGTGATGGTTCGACGGAGCTCACCATGACGTGATTTGAAATAATCACCACATATCCCCGCCCCTCATTCAATCTTAAGGCGCGTGGCGGGGTCCCCCCGCCTAAGCGCACCCTATTTGGTACCCTACGGGAACCTTACTGTCCGAATGAAATACGGAGCTCGTGGCTGACCAAGAAATTGTGAAATACGAAATCTAACCCCTCGATGATTTCTTTTTCGTCCTTAAAAAAGAAATCATCGAATTTCAATCTTACTGCGCGTGGCGGGGTCCCCCCGCCTAAGCGCACCCTATTTGGTACCCTACGGGAACCTTACTGTACGAATGAAATACGGAGCTCATGGCTGACCAAGAAATTGTGAAATACGAAATCTAACCCCTCGATGATTTCTTTTTCGTCCTTAAAAAAGAAATCATCGAATTTCAATCTTACTGCGCGTGGCGGGGTCCCCCCGCCTAAGCGCACCCTATTTGGTACCCTACGGGAACCTTACTGTACGAATGAAATACGGAGCTCATGGCTGACCAAGAAATTGTGAAATACGAAATCTAACCCCTCGATGATTTCTTTTTCGTCCTTAAAAAAGAAATCATCGAATTTCAATCTTACTGCGCGTGGCGGGGTTGCCCCGCCTAAGCGCACCCAATTTGCGCGATACCTCGCGCTTATTGTCCATGCATATAACGCTTCCGCGGCCAACTTAATTGATGTTGAGAGCTTATTCGCTCGATGATTTCTTTTTTCGCCCTTGAAAAAAGAAATCATCGAAATCTTTACTCGCGTACCTGCAATGCCGTGATCGCAACGGCGCAGACGATGTCCTCCGTCTTGCAGCCACGGGAGAGATCGTTGAGAGGCTTTGCAAAGCCCTGACAAATGGGCCCGATCGCCTGAAAACCGCCCAATCTTTCCGCAATTTTATAGCCGATATTGCCCGATTGCAGGTCGGGGAAAATGAGCACGTTCGCATGTCCCGCAACGGGAGAGCCGGGAGCCTTCAGCCCTGCGACCTCGGGAACGAGCGCGGCGTCAAATTGCAGTTCGCCGTCGAGCAGGAGCTCGGGAGCCTTCTCCTTGGCGATGCGCGTCGCCTCCTGCACGAGGGTGACGTTGTCATGTTTGGCACTTCCCTTTGTGGAGAAGGAGAGCATGGCGACTCTCGGGGTGAGGCCTGCGATCTCCTGTGCGCTTTTTGCGGTCGCGATGGCGCAATCGGCAAGGCCCTCTGCCGTGTAGGTGGGGTTGAGGCCGCAGTCGGCAAAGACGAGCATGTTGTCCTCGCAGTAGCGGTTTGTGCCGACCATGAGGTTAAAACTGGAGACCGCCGCCACGCCGGGCGCCGTCTTGATGATCTGAAGCCCGGGGCGAAGGGTATTTGCCGTCGAATGGCAGGCGCCCGAGACGAGCCCGTCCACATCCCCGCTCTTCAGCATAAGTGCGCCGAAGAAGGTCGCATCCTTGGCCTGCTCTCTGGCCTGTTCCTCGGTCATGCCCTTGGCCTTGCGCAGCTCATAGAGAAGCTGTGCATAGGACTCGAGCTTGTCGCTTGTCTCGGGATCGATGATCTCGATGCCCTCGAGATTGACGTCGGGGTTGCGGCCCGCGATCTCCTCGGGATTGCCGAGAAGAACGATGCGGGCGAGCTTGTCGCGGACGCACTCTGCCGCCGCCTTGACGACGCGGCTGTCCTCGCCCTCACAGAGGACGATCTTCTTGTTGCGAGCCTGCGCCTTCTTCTTGATGTCGCCGACGACGGTGCCGCTGTCCGCAAGCCCTCTCATCGCCGATTTGAACTTTTCTCCGAAGCTCATTTCTTTTTCTCTCCGTTTGCTTTATTTTTCGCTCCGTTTCGTGTATAATGGAAGACGGAGGAAAGCTTTCCGCTCTATTATACAACACTCGATCGGAATTGTAAAGAAAAAAATGAAGTTTTGTGCCGTAATTTGCGAGCTCGACCCCTTCCACAACGGACATAAATACCTCTTTGAAAAAATCAGGGAGGCGGGGTATGCGCATATCCTGTGCATCATGAGCGGAAACTTCACCCAGCGGGGGGAGGCGGCCGTTTTTCACAAGCTCATCCGTGCCCGACATGCCGTCGAGAACGGGGCGGACGCAGTCATTGAGCTTCCCGCCGCCTTCTCCGTCTCCCCTGCCGAGCTCTTTGCGCGCGGGGCTGTGCATATTCTCTCCTCGCTTGAAAATGTCGAGGCACTCGCATTCGGCTGTGAGGAGGGAGACGCGTCTAAATTTTTGCATGCGGCAAATGCCCTCTCCCGCGAGGACGAGGCCTTTCGGAGGGCACTGAAAAGCGGCCTGCATGACGGCACCTCCTACATCCGTGCACGCAATGCGGCCGTGCTCGAGGCTGACCCCGCCCTCGACGAAAATTTTCTTTCCACCCCCAACAACATCCTCGGCATAGAATATTGCCGTGCACTGCTTGCGGAAAAGAGCGGCATTCTTCCCCTCCCCATCCTGCGGGCGGGCGCCATGCACGGGGATAGGACGGCAAACGAGACGCTCTCCTCCTCCACGGCCATCCGCGGGCTCATGGAGCGCAGCGGGGACAGGGAAAAGAAGCTTCTACGCTCCAATCTGCCCGAGACGGTCTACAGGGACGCCATCCTTTTCCGTCCCATTTCCTACAAAAGAGCCGCGCTCCTTGCCCTTCTCCGCAGCGGGAGGGAGGCCGCCCTCGCGCCCGACTGCTCAGAGGGGCTTGAAAACAGGCTCCTCTCGCTCGCCAAGGCCAACCCCGATTACGACCTTTTGGTCAAAAAATCGGTCACCAAGCGGTACACGCGGTCACGTATCAAGCGCATCCTCATGCAGAATTTTCTCGGCATAAGGCGCAGTGACGTTCAAGGCTACCTCTCCTCTCCCCTCTATCTCAAGACGCTTGCGGTGAGGGAGGAACACGCGGAGGAGCTCCTTGCCTCTCTTTCGGGGCCCATGCCCCTGATCGCACGGAAAAACGACTGCACTCTCCTCATGGGGGACGCCCTCGCCTGCTTTCAAACGGACCTCCGCGCCAATGACCTCTACAACGCACTGACAGGCACCTACACCAACGAATTCCTCACCCTCTTTGTCTGAGGTGATGGTTCGACGGAGCTCACCATGACGTAATTGGAATGGTCCGTAGAATAAGGACCGCCGCGTCATTCTGAACAGGCGAGCTGGATGAAGAACGGCGAATTAACCTGCCCCGCGCGCATTCTATTTGTGACTAAGCGCGGCACAAGCACCGCCCTTGGTGCGAAGTAGCTTGTCGAAGGGTCACCGCAGCAAAAAAATAAGGTGATGGTTCGACAGGCTCACCATGACCGATTGGGAATGAACCCCCACCCCTACCCCGCCCCCTTAGAAAGGGGGCGGGCGAGAGGAAGGACGTCATTGGAATGCCCCGTAGACAACAAGCCTTCATTCTCAATCCCCCCACCCCAATTTTTAATTTTTAATTTTTAATTTAAAAAAACTCCCGCACTTATGTCGCCATAGGTGCGGGGGCTTTTGATTTTTTATCAGCCGACGAGGCCCGTGCCTGTCAGTGTGGAGTAGTTGTTCATGAACATCGCCATGCTGCGGTGGCTGCCCTCGTCCGAGCCGAGCGTCGTGATCGTGAAGCCCGACTTGTTCTGGTCGCCCAGCCATGCGGGACGGACGACGCCGTAGAA
>CANQWI010000103.1 GCA_947627515.1 uncultured Clostridia bacterium | reverse complement strand
CCCTACCCCGCCCCCTTAGAAAGGGGGCAGGCGAGAGGAAGGACGTCATTGGAATGGCCCGTAGACAACAAGCTTTTCTTTCCAATTATGCCCCACCACAATTTTTAATTTTAAATTCAGAATTCCCTTGCTGCCCCTGTAGGGGAAGTGGCCTTCAGGCCAAAGGGGTTTCCCCCATCCCAAGCGAAGCCGAGCGGATCTCATTAAAACCCACGGAGCTCCGTACTCAGGATGGGAAAAACCCCGTCGGATGGCCGACGGGGAAAGGCTTATCTTGTCAGTTTTTCAATGGCCTTTTCGTAGAGGTTCAAAAGGAGCTCCACGCGCTCGAGGGTGATGTACTCGTCGGGCTGATGGATCACGGGCTCGTCACCCGGCAGCTCGGGGCCGAAGCCCACGCCGTTCTTGAGTGCCCGCGCGTAGGTTCCGCCGCCGATCGCGATGGGCTCCGCCTTCGTTCCCGTGCACTCCTCATAGACGGAGAGCAGGGTCTTGATGAGGGGACTGTCCTTCTCATGATAGAGCGGGGCCTGATGGTGAAGGGTCTCATACTTGACGCCGAGAAGGGAAAGCTTCTCATGGACGGCGTCGACGGAGAGGGACGCGGGATAGCGGATGTCGCAGACGATCTGCAGCTCTCCCTTGCGATACTTGATGATATCGGGGGAAAGGGTGAGCCTGCCCGTCTCGTCCTCGAGCGAGGTGAGGCCGTAATTGTCCGAAAAGAGATCGCCTAAGATCTTTTGAATGACATCATGGCGGGGCGCAAAGTACTCGAGCATGGGGCGAATGGCATTCTCCCCCTTCTCGGGCGTGGAGCCGTGTGCACTCTTGCCGCGGGAGATGAGCTTTTTCCCGCTGACCTCGAGCCCGCAGCTATTGAGCCGCTTGGCGGCAAGGGAGCGGGGCGCGGCGACGCAGCAGTCGCAAACCATGTTCGCGCTTGTGCCTCCCTCCAGAAAGAAGAAGGGGGCAGAGGGAAGGGGATAGTGCAGTCTGACCTGCAGAATGCCCTTTTCCGCATAGATCACGGGGAATTCCGCATCGGGCGAGAAGCCGTCCTGCGGAAGATTTTTAAAACGCTTATAGTATTCGATGCAGCCCCAGCCGCTTTCCTCGTTGCATCCGACGATGAGACGAATTTTTCTGCCGGGGAGAAAACTCCTGTCCTTGAGAGCCTTCATGGCATAGAGGACGCAGATTGCAGGACCCTTGTCGTCCATCGCGCCGCGGCCCCAGATCTTCCCGTTCTCGACGATCCCGCCGAAAGGGGGTTTCGTCCATCCGTCGCCCGCAGGGACGACGTCGAGATGGCAGAGGATCGCAAAGGGCTCGCCCTGACCGAAGACGACCTCACCGATGTAGCCGTCATAATTGTGTGTCTCGAAGCCGAGCCTCTCCGCAAGCGTCAGGAAATGCCCGAGACAGTCGTAGGCTCCTTTTCCGAAGGGCATTTTTGCCGAATGTTGCGCATAAGAGGAATCGAAGCGGATGCTCTCACAGATGGAAGCGACCGCTTCGTCAAAGTAGTGTGGCATAAATTTCTCCCGTATGGAATTGTACAGCATCTGTTATTTTATCATACTCTCCTGCGATTGTCAAGAGGGAATCTCACGAAAAATGCAGAAAAAAGCAACGCCCGCAGGGGACAAAAAAATGCAAAAATCTACGGAAACCTTTTGCAAACTCCAAGAAAATATGCTACAATAGAATAAAGAAGCGTCCTTATGGGAAAAAGGAGGGGAAACCATGGCGACGGATCGGTTTGAGAAGCTGATTTCGCGGCGCGGGCTCATCGTCCGTGTCTCCCGCTGGCTTGTCCTCACCGTTCTCACGCTCATCGGCATCATCGTCGTCGCAAACAACTGGGAGGACTCCTATCTCGGCTTTCCCGCATGGTACATCGTCCTGCCCGCAGTCGTCATGCTCATCGGCGAGAATGCCGTCAAGATGTGGGCGGTCAAAAAGTATTCGCACAAGATCCCTTTCTACGCGCTCGACATCCTGCTGCTCCTCTTTATCACGATCTTTACGGACGGGAGCCTCATTTCCACCTTCTATATCGTCATTTTATCGGAATTCTACATCGGGCAGGAGTATCTCTCGGGCAGCATCGCGATGGGGGCGTCGAGCATCGGCATCTACCTCATCACTCTCGTCGTCTCGGGGTATTTCCGCGGGGACACCTTTAACCTCATGTCCCTCCTCTCGGGGGCCTTCAATGACCTCATCCTGCTCGTCCTGCACTTTCTCGTCTTTAACTTCACCATCCAGATCTGGAGAAAGAACAGGGAGCTCGACGCCGCGATGGAGGAGCTCTCGGAGAGCAACAAGGAGCTGAGACGGCTCAACGAGGAGAACCGCGCCCTCGCAGTTTTGGAGGAACGCCAGCGCATCGCCAAGGACATCCACGACACGGCGGGCCACTCCATCACGACCGTCATTATGCAGACGGAGGCCGCGAAGCTCGTCATTGACAGGGACCCCGAGGACGCAAAGCATAAGATCACCGCCGCCAATCTGCAGGCGAGACACGCGCTCGAGGAGCTCAGAGAGAGCGTCCACCTGCTCTCGGGCTCGACCGAGCACATGACTGCAAAGGAGAGCCTGCTTGCGATCGCCCGCGAGTCCATGGAGGGGACGGAGATCACCGTCCGCTGCGCTGTGGACGACGTGGAGCTTGACGAACCGCGGCGCAGGTTTCTCTGCAACACCCTCAAGGAGGGCATCTCCAACGGCCTGAGACACGGGGGCGCGACGGCGTTTTTGTTCGAGCTCAGGCGGGAGGGGGACGAGGTGTGCTTCGACCTCTCCGACAACGGCTGCGGGATGGCGCAGGAGGAGCTCAGGGAGGGCTTCGGCCTCTCGGGCATGCGCACGCGGGCAGAGTCGCTCGGCGGCAGGGTGGAATTTGTCACGGAAAAGGACGAGGGATTTGAGATCCATATGACCCTTCCCATCGACGGGAAGCGGACGGGAGAGGAATCATGAAAATCAAGGTATTGCTGGCAGACGATCAGGCCATCCTTGCGGACGGCATCAAGAGCGTGCTCTCCTCGAGCGAGGAGATCGAGGTCGTCGGGATCGCACAGAACGGGTCGGAGGCGGTGGCCCTTGCCGAATCGGCGCGGCCCGACGTCATTCTGATGGATATCCGCATGCCCGTGATGAACGGCGTCATTGCGACGCAGGAGATCAAGCAGAGATTTCCCGAGATGAAGGTGATCGTGCTCACGACGTTTGACGACAGCGAGTACATTCTCGGCGCGATCAACAACGGCGCGAACGGGTATCTTCTCAAGGACACCTCCGCGGCAGCCCTCATCGACGCCATCAAGAACGCCTACGTGGGGGATACGATTTTGCCCGCAAAGATCGCCCGCCGCATTGCCGACGCCGCAAAAATGGTCACAAACGACAGGGAGATACGGCTGAAACGGAGATTTAACCTCTCGGACAGGGAGGTCGAGATCGCGCTGATGATCTACGAGGGATTTACAAACAAGCAGATCGCCTCCGCGCTCAAGCTCACGGACGGGACGGCGAGGAATTACATCTCCTCGATCTACGAAAAGCTCGGCGTCGCCTCCCGCTCCGAGGCCGCCGACACGATGAAGCAGGCATTGAGCAGTTAAAGGCCCGCGGCGGGCATTGTGGAACGGTCCGTTTTTACGGGCCATTCCAATCACGTCATGGTGAGCGTAGTCGAACCATCACCTTATTATTTTGAATCACCCCCTCCCCTACCCCTCCCCCTCAAAAAGGGGGAGGGCGAGCTTGTTGGAGTCCGTGAGATTATTCTTCCTCATTCCGCCCCGCGCGCATTCTAATTATTTCTAAGCGCGGCACGAGCACCGTCCTTGGTGCGAAGTAGCCCCTGAAAGGGGCGAGCGAATCTCATCCCTCAGTACGGAACTCCGTGGGTATATGGGCCCCCTTGCTGCCCCTG
>CANQWI010000102.1 GCA_947627515.1 uncultured Clostridia bacterium | reverse complement strand
CGAATTTCTCAATCACGGCGCGGAGCAAAACCACGCTTTTGCGGCAGCGCACTCAATTTGCGCGATACCTCGCGCTTGTTGAACTTGCATATAACGCTTCCGTAGCCAACCCGATTGATGCACAAGGAAGGTTCGCTCGAAGGTTTTTTTACGAAGGCCCACGGCCGAGCAAAAAAACCTTCGAATTATTCCGTGGAGCCTCGCTCACTTCAATAAATCGGGCCGCATTTTTTTTGTGAGTGCGATCGCCTGTTGCCGCCGCCATTTATCGATCTCGGCGTGGTTGCCGCTACGAAGCACCTCGGGCACCGTCAAGCCCCTGTACTCCACGGGGCGGGTGTATTGCGGATATTCGAGTAAATTTTCCGAAAAGCTCTCATCCACCAGCGAAGCGGGAGAGAGCACGCCGTCAAGGTACCGCGCAACACAGTCCACGAGCACCATCGCAGGCAGCTCGCCGCCCGTTAAAACATAGTCGCCGATGGAGATCTCCTCGTCGATAAAGAGGTCGATCGCCCGCTGGTCCACCCCCTCATAATGGCCGCAGAGAAGAACAAGATCCTCCTCCGCTTCCGCAAGAAAAATGACCTTCTCCTGCGTGAGGGGCCTTCCCTTGGGAGAGAGGTAGATGCGCCTTGCCGTATGATCGGGGTCGACGGCCTCGATCGCGCTTCCTATGGGTTGGGCCATCATGACCATGCCCGCGCCGCCGCCGAAGGGGTAGTCGTCGCACTTTAAATGCTTGTCCTCTGTGTATTTTCGGATGTCTATAACGTCGAGGACAAATTTATTTTCCCTGCGCGCCCTGCCGATGATACTCTCGGAGAGGGCTGAAAACATCTCTGGAAAGAGTGTCAGAATGGTGATTTTCATATCAGACGAGGAAATTGACCTTATTTTTTAAAATATAGCGGATGAGGAAGAAGCACCCGACATCCGTCGCCGCAACGAGTAAGATCTCCAGCCACATGAGAAGGTGGACACTCTGTCCTGCCGCGCTCAGGGCCGCAGTGATGGGAGAAAGGATGTACGCCGACCCGATCTGGATCAGGATGTAGAGGACAAGCACAATGACGAAGATCATGAGCTTTCTATGGTGGGTGAACAGCTGTCCCAGCGAAATGCAGGTGTAGACGAGAAGCAGCGAGACGGGGACGCCGACGATAAAGAGGATGAGCTGCTCGACAAACAGCCCGGGAGCCGCGACGATGCTGTCCCCCCACATCTGAAGGGACAGGGCTATTTCGACCCCGAGCTCGGAGAGGAGCCCCCACGGCAGACCGACAAGAAAGATGCAGAGGGAGAGGACGCTCACGATACATGCCGCAAACATTGCAATGATAGAGGAGAGCAGCTTTGCCCAGATGATCCCCATCGGAGAGACGGGCAGGGAAAGCGTCAGGTACCCCTCGCCCGTGAACAACGTCTTATAAAACCGTGAGACGCCGAGGGCCCACGCCGCAATGACGAGTGCGCAGATCGCAAACACATAGAACAGGATGAAGATGATCGAGAGAATGATCCCGTTCTGATCCCCGCTCTGAACGCGGGCGATATCCACGGCGAGCATGATCCTCCCGAGCACAGCGAACACGACGACCGCCGCCGCGAAGAAGACAAGCACGCGGAAAAGTGCGATAAGCTCGTGCTTTAAGAGCTTTACCATCGGAACACCTCCCGAAAGAGCTCGTCGAGGCTCTTGCCCTTTTCCTCCCTGATCCTTTCTGCCTCCCCGTCGAGCACGACCTGCCCGCGGTTCAAAAAGATCGCATGCGTCAGAATGGGCTCGATGTCGGCGATGAGATGGGTGCAGAGGAAGATCGTCGCGCCCTCGGGCTTGCTCTGCATGACGACGTCGAGGATAAAGTCCCTTGCGGCGGGATCGACCCCCGCGATGGGCTCATCGAGAATGTAGAGCTTTGCGTTCCGCGCCATCGTTAGGATGAGCCCCACCTTCTCCTTGTTGCCCTTGGAGAGCGTCCTGAGCTTCTGATCGAGCCCGATGCCGAGGCGAAGAAGCATTTCCTTGCAGAGGTCCTCTCTGAAATCGGGAAAAAAGTCCTTGATATAGGCGATCGCCTGCCTTACGCGCATCCACTCGGGGAGGAAGGGCGCGTCCGGAAGGTATGCCGTCACGGCCTTGGTCTCCGCGGAGGGCGTCCTGCCGTCCACGAGAATGGCTCCCGACGTCGGCTGAAGCATGCCCATCGCAAGCTTGATGAGCGTGGATTTGCCGCTGCCGTTCGGCCCGAGGAGCCCAACGACGCCGCCCGACTCCACTCTTAAATTGACATTGCAGAGCGCGACCGTCTGTCCGTATGTCTTGGACAGGCTCCCGCATTCCAGAATCAGCGACATACCGCCTCCCTACGGTCAAAGGACCGCAACCTCTTCATATCTCTTTTTATCGACAATAATACGCATATTTTCGGGCTCGACACTGAGAACGACCCCCTCGGCAACGGGGAACATGATCTCTTTCCCCTCCCGTTCGAGCGTGTAGATATCCGTCGAAGCTTTCCTGACATCCTTGAGCGTCCCGAGGGCCTCTCCCGTCTCCGTGACGACCTCGCTTCCCAAAAGATCGGCGATATAGTAGACGCCCTCCTCGAGCGCGGGGGCCTCATCGCGGGGGACAAGGACCTCCCTGCCGCGCAAAAGCTCGGCCGCATTCCTGTCCGCGATGCCGCGGAGCGCGAGAAAGACGACCCCCTGCGCAAAGCGGGCCGAGAGCACCCTGTACTCCGTCCCGTCGATGTAGACGCGCCTGATGCCTGAAAAATCCTCCGCACTGTCCGTAAAGGCCTGTACCTTGACCTCGCCGCGGATGCCCTGCGGCTTTAAGACTCTTCCTACCGTCAGCATTTTTTCCATATCAAAAACCGAAGAGTGCGTCGACGGCCCTGCGGAGCTTGGCCTGCGTCGCCTCTTTTTCCTCCTCACTTTTGACGATCTCGATCCTATCGAGGGAGGCGTATTTTTCAAAGACCTCCATAAACTTCTCCCGCGTCCTCCGCTGCTTCTCGAGCGTCTCGTAACGCTCGCGGCTTTCCCTGCGGCCCACGCGCTCCATGCCCTTCTCGGGGGGCAGGTCGATAAAGAGGATAAGGTCGGGACGGAGAAGCTGCATCGCGGGACGGTTGAGCTCCTCCACCCATGCAAGAGGCACGCAGCCGCCGTTGTAGGCAAAGGAGGAATAGTAGTATCTGTCGCAGAGAACGGTGACGCCCGCGTCGAGGTATTTCCGAATCCCGTAGACGGGATTCTGGATGTGGTCGAGACGGTCCGCCGCAAACATGGCCGCGATGGTGTATTCCCCCGTCTCCACCTGCCCCCGCATACAGTCGTGCACAAGCCTCCCGAAGGGGGAATCCGTCGGTTCATGCGTGCAGAACGTGGGAACGGAATGCGCCGCAAGATACTCTGAAAGCAGTCGCAGCTGCGTGCTCTTCCCGCTGCCGTCGATGCCTTCGAAAACAATAAATTTGCCCTTGGTATTCATACGGGGATATTATAACAAATATTCAGCCCCTTGTCAATCCCTGCAAAAAGACTCCCCCCGCCCTTTTTGCAGGCGCAAATTTTCATCCCCTCGGCTCCCCTTGTAGGGGAAAATTTTGCAGTTCTGTCAAGAGTTGATAACTCTTGACGCAAAATTTTCTTAGCATTTGCCCATATGCTCGGGCAAATGCTGACCGAATGCGGGACTCTACCCGCATGAGAAGCTGTCACGCAGTGACTGAGGGGTTTCTGAAACCCCTTTGGCCTGAAGGCCACTTCCCCTAAAAGGGGCAGCAAGAGAATTAAAAATTTAAAATTTAAAATTAAAAATTGTGGCGGGGGGCAAGAATAAAGGCTTGTTGTCTACGGGCCGTTCCAATTACGTCATGGTGAGCTCCGTCGAACCATCACCTTATTATTTTGAATCACCCCCTCCCCTACCCCTCCCCCTCAAAAAGGGAGAGGGCAAGCTTGT
>CANQWI010000101.1 GCA_947627515.1 uncultured Clostridia bacterium | reverse complement strand
CCCGCGCGAATTCTATTTGTGACTAAGCGCGGCACGAGCACCGCCCTTGGTGCGAAGTAGCCCCCGCAGGGGGCGAGCGAATCTCATCCCTAAGTACGGAAGCCCGTGCCACCATTTTTAAGAGAATAAAAAAATTTTGAAAAAAGTTGTCATATCTTTTTATTACTGCTTGACATTTTGTTATGATACATATATACTTGGAGGAAGAGTATGAAAAAATCCAACAGGAGATACGATCATGAAGAAAACAAAACGGTTTTTCATGGCAGCGACGGTCGGTCTCAGCATTCTGACGGCTGTTGCAGGGCTTGCGGCCTGCGGCGGGGAGGAGACTCCCGAGGTTGAAAACGGCACCTCCACCACGCTCAAGACCGACAAAGCACCCGACGAGCTCACGCCCGAGAACGCGATCTACGCGTTTCTGCAAAAGCAGAGCGAGCTTCAGAGCTACGTCATCACGACGGAGGGCGAGGCGATCGCAAATCTTGCGGGCTACAGGCAGGACATACACAACACCACCTACAAGAACGGCTCCGACTTCCTCAATCAGGCGAGCTCCGACTCAATTCTCGTCAAGATGAAGCATCAAGCCTTTTCCAAGGAGGGCAAGGTCGTCTACCGCGACGATTTCAAGGGAGACATGCAGGTCGCCGAAAAGGAGGCATATAAAAAGGTATACGGCTTCACCGCGGACGACGTTACCCTCGGCGGGTACATCATCAACGCCAAGACGCTCCGCTATGCCACTCTTGAAAGCACGGAGAACGACGCTTACACCTTCTATTTCCGTCTCGCGGGCGATCAGTCCCTCGAGGAGGGCTCTGCGACCGAATCCGCGACCGCGGGCGTCCGTCTGCAGTCCAAGGCATACGGCGGCCTCGACAACCTTCCCGCCTTCTCGGATGTGGACGTGCGTCTCACCGTCAAAAAGGACTGGACGCCCGTCTCCTACACCTCCTCCTGCTCCTATGAGGCCAAGAAGGTGTTCAATATGAGCATCAAGCAGACCCTCACGAGCACCTATTCGCAGGTCAATGAGGCGGTCGCCATTCCCGACGTCGAGGCCTTCAACGCAAAGCTCGGCTCTGCGCCCTCCGAGGTCAAGCCCTCGGCAGAGGAGACGGATCCGCTCATGCAGCTTGCAGGCGCATTCGGCAACACGCTCGACGGAGAAAATTCCCTTTCCCTCCCCGTCTCTGCGGAGCTGAAGGCTCTTGCGGCCCCCATCTCCCTTGACGGGACGCTCGAGCTCAGGCTGAGGCAGGACGCACTCGAGCGCGGGAGCTTTTCGGACGCACTTGCCGCCCGTCTCGACCTCTCGCTCGCTGAGGTCCCCCTCCTTTCACAGATCGCCGACACCCTCACCGTGCGCTACCCCGGGGACGGACTTCTCCTCGTCATGCTGAACAACAGGGCAAACGGCACGGACAACGCGCTCTACACCTATCCCGTCGACCTTGACGGCGCCCTCTCCTCCGAGGAGAGCTCGCTCGAGGGGCTCCGTGCGGGGCTCGCCTCCCTCTTTACCCTTTCACGCTCAGATTCGGGCTACACGCTCACCGTCAAGGAGGAGCTCGTGCAGACGCTCAACGCCGCCTATCTGAATCTGCTTGCGGAGGCGGACACAGCCCTCGGAAACGCAGGACTTCTCACCTCGCTCGCAGGCACGACGGTCACAAACGCAGAATTTACCATCCCCGCCAAGACCGAAAACGGGGTGGAAAAGCTCACGGGCATCTCCTTCTCACTCACGGGAACGCCCGCCGAAAACCTCACCAAGGGCAGAAAGATCGACGTCTGCCTCGACCTCGGCATTTTGTCGGGCCCGGGCGTACTTACAGGCTCGTTTAACGGCGACCTTCAGGTGCGTCTTGATCCCGCGGCCCTTCTGACAGGGGACTATTTCGGGATCGCCGAGGCCCTTCTTCACCTTGACATCACGCCCGTCGTCGGGATCTTAGGGACGGTCACGGCATTTGCGCCCGCAGGAAGCCTGCCCGCATTTGTCGGCCCCGCGATGAACAATCTTGACCTCTATTACACAGGGGACGGCATTTTGACGCTTGCGATCAATAATGTGGAAAATCAGCCTCTCTTCGTCACACAGGTCGACCTGAGGACCATCGAGCTTCCCGCCGCCAAGGAGGCCGCGCCCGAGGAGACGCCCGCCGAGCCTGCGACAACGCCCCTTTCCCTGCTCTCCGAATTCAGGATCGAAAAGACGGCGGACAGCATCCTCTTTGCGCTCGGGGCTCCCGTCGTGCAGACGATCAATGCGGGATATCAGGAGCTCGTAAATCAGCTTGTGGCGCTCATCACCGAGGCCGCGGGCGATATGGGCTCCATGGCGGGCATGCTCATCCAAAACATGCTCGGTGCCACGATCACCGACGTAGAATTTGTTCTCGGCAGAACAGAGGAGGAAAAGCTCTTCTTCGATTTTGCCATCAAGGGAAATCCCGCCTTCTCGCTCGATGCTTCCGATGAGCCGATCCGTCTCTATTCTTTGACCGTCACCGATAACGCTGCTCTCACCGACGACGAGCGCACCGCGCTCTCGGAAAGCAAGAAGACGGTCGACGGCCTTCTCGCGCAACTTGCAGCGGACACCAAGACGGCCGAGGACAACGCGGCAGAGCTTCAGACTCTCATCGACGAAATGGATCTCAGCGCAAGCGGGAGAGAGGCCTATCCCGCAAGGGTCAACGCCTACAAGGAGACCTTTGACAAATTGCCCGCCAACGTCAAGGCGCTCATGACGAACGCGTCCTATATGACGGATATGCAGTATGACAAGGACGGCACGACGTATCCCACGCTCCTCGTCAACCAGATGGTGTACTGCACCCGTGTGGACGCCTTCCTTGCCCTCCTTCCCGACGGCGACGACTATACGGACTTTGCCGACTGGGATGCGATCAACGCCCTCTATGACATGTCGATCGGATATCTCATCCCGAGCGGGACCTTGGTCCCCATCCCCGCCGTCAAGGACAATCTTCCCATGCAGAAGGCGATCGGAGAGGCGCACATGAATGCGTACAAGGCGGCAAGGGACGCGCACGAGACGGAGCTTATTGAGGCACTCAATGCAAGCATCGCCGCAAGCAAGGCAAAATACGAAAACGCGACCGACCACAATGAGCTCAAGGAGGCTCTGACCGAGCTCATGACGAACTTCAGGGTCACGTACGTCAAGCTTCCCGAGGACAAAAAGGCCCTCGTCGAGGGATATGACGAATATGTCAAGCTCATCTACATGAAGAATATCGACGCCGTCATGGCCGTCTACAATGACCTTGAGACGAAGCTGGATGCGCAGGAGGTCACGATCGAAAAACTCCTTGCATCCGCAAAAGAATTCTCTGACGCCTACACATGGGGCTTCGGCCGCGATTACTGGTATAAACCAACCGGTACCATGCAGCCCTGGAGGAGTTGGTTCAGTGCTCTCAAGCCTTCAACGCTCAGCAAGGAGGAGCAAGAAAGGGTCACCGCCCTCAACACGCTCAACGGGAGCTTCGTGCGGGGCGAAATTGCAAAGGGCATCCTTCAGAAATACGGCGATGTGATCAAAACCGCCGTCTCCGCACTCAAGACCGAAATCGGCGGTTGCAAGGTCGTCGCAGACGGAGCAACTACGTGGAATTTCGAATCGGTAAGCGACAAGGCTACCACGCTCGAAAAGCTCCACGGGCTCCGCTTCCTTCTCAAAACCATACTTCCCACCGCGGACGCCAATGCGCTCTGGGGGGGCGATGCGGACCTGAAGGCCTTTGCAGACGACCTTCAAAACTACGAAGGAGAGCTCGCGAAGGTGGTTGAAGCCGCTAAATAAGCAAACAGAAATGTAGCATAGAAAGGGCCGTGCGGCAATGCCGCACGGCCTCTTTGTATTATGCTGCTCCACCTTATCCTCGGCTCCCCTCTCAGGGGAAAATTTTGCAGTTCTGTCAAGAGTTGATAACTCTTGACGCAAAATTTTCTTGGCAT
>CANQWI010000100.1 GCA_947627515.1 uncultured Clostridia bacterium | reverse complement strand
TTTTCTTGGCATTTGCCCATATGCACGGGCAAATGCTGACCGAATGCGGGGCTCTACCCGCATGAGAAGCTGTCACGTTGTCCTTGCGTGACTGAGGGGGTCAAACCCTATCCCCCGCTTGCGCGGGTTCTTCCCCTGAGAGGGGAAGCAAGCGGGACTCCGTTCGGGTCCCCCTTGGCTCCCCCTTGGGGGGGAGCTGTCACGGCCGACCTTGCCGTGACTGAGGGGGTGTTGTTCCAAATCATGCCCCACTGCAATTTTTAATTTTCAATTTTCAATTTTAAATTTCAAAAAAAGGAAGCATATATCATGAAAATCACAGGGAAAGAGCTCAGGCAGAGATGGCTGGAGTTTTACAAGAGCAAGGGGCACACCGACATCGGTGCGGTGTCCCTCATCGGCGACGGGACGACGGGCGTCATGTTCAACGTCGCGGGCATGCAGCCGCTCATGCCCTACCTTCTCGGCAAGCCCCATCCCGCGGGCAAACGCCTCTGCAACGTGCAGGGCTGCGTCAGGACGGTCGACATCGATTCGGTCGGGGACGCCTCCCACTTCACCTTCTTCGAGATGATGGGCAACTGGTCCCTCGGCGACTATTTCAAAAAGGAAAAGACGGCGTGGACCTTCGAGCTCCTCACCGAGGTGTTCGGCCTTGACAAGGACAAGCTGTGCACGACGGTGTTCGAGGGCAATGCCTCCGCGCCCCGCGACGAGGAGACGGCGAATCTCCTCATCGGCCTCGGGATCAAGCCCGAGCACGTCTTTTATCTTCCCAAGGAGGACAACTGGTGGGAGCTTGAGGGAACCGTGGGGACCCCCTGCGGGCCCGACAACGAGTGGTTTTACCCCCTCGACGCCGAAAAGGAAGATCCCGTCTTCCCCGACGACTATGTCGAGATCGGCAACGACGTCTACATGCAGTACAAAAAGCTTGAAAACGGCTACACTCCGCTCGAGAACAAAAATGTCGACACGGGCTTCGGCTTCGACAGGATGCTGCTCTTTTTGAACGGCCTGCACGACGCCTACCTGACCGACCTCTTCACAGGCGTGCTCAAAAAGCTCGAGGAGCTCTCGGGCAAGAAATATTCGGACGGCGGGGAGACGCAGAGGGCCATGCGCATCATCGCGGACCACACGCGGACGACCGTCATGCTCATCGGCGACAGACAGAGCCTCACCCCTTCCAACGTCGGCGCGGGGTACATCCTTCGCCGCATCATGCGCCGCGCCATCCGCTGGTGCAGAACGCTCGGGGTGCCCTCCTCCGCAATGCTCGACGTCGCACGCATCTTTATCGAGGACGTCTACCGCGACGCCTATCCGCTGCTTTCCGAGAGGGAGGACTACATCCTCGACGAGATCAAAAAGGAGGCCGACAAGTTCGAGGCGACGCTTGTGACGGGAATGAAGGAGTTTGACAAGACGGTCACGGGCCTTGCGCGGAAGAATGAATTTATGGCAAAATCCGACCCCGCCTATGTGCCGGAGACGCTCATCGGCGGCAAAGCGGCCTTCCGTCTCTACGATACCTACGGCTTCCCCCTCGAGCTCACCGAGGAGCTTGCGAAGGAGCGCGGGCTCACCGTCGACAGGGAGGGCTTCGAGGCTGCCTTTAAGGAGCATCAGGAGAAGAGCCGCGTCCTCGAGAAGGGCTCGGCAAAGGGCGGGCTCGAGAGCCATTCCGAGATGGCCGTCAAATATCACACGGCGACCCATCTTCTGAATGCTGCATTGAAACAGGTCCTCTCCCCCGACTGCAACCAGAAGGGGAGCAATATCAACGACGAGCGCATGCGGTTTGACTTCAATTTCGACCGCGCCATGACGCCCGAGGAAATTAAGGCCGTCGAGGACCTTGTCAACGAGAAGATCGGGGAGGATCTCCCCGTCGTCTACCGTGAAATGAGCCTCGAGGAGGCGAGAAAGGAGCACTTTGTCGGCGTATTTGACAGCAAGTACGGCGACACCGTCAAGACGTACGCCATCGGGGACTTTTCCAAGGAGATGTGCGGCGGCCCCCATGTGGAGAGAACGGGCACGCTCGGACACTTTAAGATCGTCAAGGAGCAGTCCTCCTCCGCAGGCGTCCGTCGCATCAAGGCGATCCTCGAGTAAGAATTTCAGACAAAAGAGACCCCGCACGGGGCAGGAAAAGGCATGATAGACAATGAGTACAAGAGACGGGGCAGGCTGCGGCTTCTGCGGAAAATCGCGGGGCTGCTTGTCACCGTCTCTCTCATTGTCGGGATCGGGGTGTGGAACCTCCTTTCCCCCTTCCGCACATACCTTCCCGCGTATGCCATCGGCGCACGGGAGGAGGACGAGGTGCGCATCCATTTTCTCGATGTGGGGCAGGGCGACTGTGCAATCGTGGAGCTTGCGGACGGCAGCGTCCTTCTCATCGACGCAGGGGACGGCGCATGGCAGCACGACAACCACATTCAAAGATATCTCCGTGCACTTTCGCCGACCTCGGTCTCCATCGTCGTGACGCATGCGGACAGCGACCACTGCGGCGGCGTCTCCGCGCTTCTCCGCGATCAGAGGGTGGAAACGGTGTACATGCCCGTTCTCCCCGCGTCCCTCGGGGTGTATGAGGAGATCGGCGAGCGGGCGGCGGCAAACGGCGTCACGGTGCGCACCCTCACCCGCTACGGCGTGATCGCAGGGGCAGGCGCGTATTTCGTCTGTATCTCGCCATATTCCGTGGATGAGACAGACAGCAACGACAGCTCCGCCGTGCTCTTTTTCAGCTATGCGGGCGTCAATGTCCTCTTCGGCGGGGACATCACAGAGGCGCGGGAGAGTCGGCTCTTTGACGAGCAGTTACTCTTCGAGGCACTCGGCGACGATCTCTTTGACAGCGGTCCCTACAAGGTACGGCTGCGTGAGACGGATATTTTAAAGGTCTCCCATCACGGGTCGGCCACCTCCTCCTCTGCGGCATGGTTGGGGCTGCTGCGTCCCGCGACCGCCGTGATCTCCTGCGGACAGGGAAACACTTACGGCCATCCCGCGGGAGCCGCCCTTGACCGCCTTGCCGCCGTCGGGGCAGACATCTACCGCACCGACGAGCTCGGCGACATCATGGTCACGATCTCAAAATCAGGCACTTATCGTACGGAATATCATTATTATTGAGGGAGAATATGACACAGAAGGAAAGACTGCAGGCAGGCGAGCTTTACCGCGTGGACGAGGAGCTTTCTGAAGAGCTTGCCCGTGCCAAGAGGCTCTGTGAGGAGTACAACGCGACCCCCCGCGACGAAAAGGAGAAGCGCAGGACCATCATCAAACAGCTTCTCGGCAGGTGCGGGGAGAGCTTCAACATCGAGAGCAACGTCTGGTTTGACTACGGCTACAACACCGAGGTCGGCGAGAACTTCTACGTCAACCACGATTGCGTCTTTCTCGACACCAATAGGCTCATCTTCGGCGACAATGTGTACATCGCTCCGCAGTGCGGCTTTTATACGGCGGGCCATCCGCTCGACGCCATGCAAAGAAGGGAGGAGCTGGAATTTGCCAAGCCCATCACCGTGGGCAGCGACGTGTGGTTCGGCGGCGGGGTAAAGGTCCTGCCGGGGGTGACCATCGGCTCCAACGTCGTCATTGGCGCGGGCAGCGTCGTCGTGCACGACATTCCGTCCGATTCCGTCGCCGTCGGCAACCCCGCGAGGGTCATTAAGAAATTGGAGCCGATCGGGAAGAATTAAAAATTAAAAATTAAAAATTGTGGCGGGACGATTGAGAACGTAGGCTTGTTGTCTACGGGCCATTCCAATGACGTCCTTCCTCTCGCCTGCCCCCTTTCTAAGGGGGCAGGGTAGGGGTTGGGGTTCATTCCCCATCGGTCATGGTGAGCCCCGTCGAACCATCGCCTTATTTTCTTGTTGCGGTGACCCTTCGACGTTGCTACTTCGCACCAAGGGCGGTGCTCGTGCCGCGCTTAGTCACAAATAGAATGCGCACGGGGCAGGGTGACGTGATC
>CANQWI010000099.1 GCA_947627515.1 uncultured Clostridia bacterium | reverse complement strand
CACCGCCCTTGCTGCCTAAAGGGGTTCTCTCGGCTCCCCTTATAGGGGAGCTGTCGCTTCAGCGGCTGAGGGGTTTCAAAACCCCTTTGGCCTGAAGGCCACTTCCCCTACAGGGGCAGCAAGGGGGGCCATATACCTACGGACTCCGTACTTAAGGATGAGATTCGCTCGCCCCTTTCAGGGGCTCGGAATGAGGGAGAAAAAACCGACGGAATCAAAAAACCTGCCCACCCCTCAAGGGGTGGGCAGGTTTTTGGGTTACTTGGCTCCCCCTCCGAGGGGGAGCTGTCGCTTTATGCGACTGAGGGGGTGTTTCTAAATCTCGCCCCACCGCAATTTTTAATTTTTAATTTTTAATTTTCAATTCCCTTCTCCGCTTCTGCGTTTGCACAGCGTTCCATGTAGACGAGGACGCAGCCGTAGAGCAGACCGGGGCCGATGTTGAAGAAGTTGCAGTCGACGATGCTCGTGAGAATGAGCGCGGCAATGATAAAAGCGGCCATCGTCTTTTCGAAATTGGGCTTTTTCAGCCACAGCCACAGCGTCTGCATGCGGTGGAAGAGATAGGCAAGCAGGGCGAGCTCGCCGCCGCTCGCAACGAGCTGGAAGACGGTGTTGTGCGCACGGCGCGGCGTAAAGGTGCCCGGGTGGATGGAGTAGCCTGCGGAGTTCTGGAAGCCCACGCCGACGAGGGGCGAGGACTTGAGATTTTCCACGCAGCCGCGATAGAGGTTAAAGCGGTCGGAATCATCCAGCCCCGTTTTGAATGCGGAAAAGAGCGCGGACAGGCGATCGCGGAAGAACGCGAGCCCGATGGCGAGCCCGATGAGCAGGGCCGCAAAGATCACGAGGTTGCGGATGCGGTTTTTCCCCTTGGATTTGATAAGAAGCGCGACGACGCACATCACAAACACGACGGCACCGAAGAGGATGGACCCGCGGCTCTGCGTAAAGGCGACGCCGAGCATAAAGACACAGCCGAGCAGTGTGAACGCCCAGCCCCATTTGTCATTTTTGGCGGCAAAATAGAAGGGCGCGGGCACGCACATCGCCATGATACAGCCGACATTGTTGTAGACGCCCCAGCCCGTGCCGAGTGCGCCGCGGTTGACCTCCCAGCGGCCGTTTTCCAGCTGTCTGAACACGCCCTCATGAGCGTACATCGCCCCGATCTCGGCGAGCATCCCCACCCCGATCGCGAGGAAAACAACGAAGATATAGCTCTTTTTGACCTTCTCCCAGTCGACGGAATAGTAGAAATAGAAGTAGAAGAAGCACAAGGAGAGGATCTGCACGAGGGCATAGGGAAAGTCCTTGGCAAAGACATACCCCTCCGTTCCGACGCCGCCGAGAAGGTAGGCGATCCCGAGCAGCAGGAACCCGAGCGAGAGCGCGGGCACGCGGCGGGTGGGATGGGTGATGAGAAAGGTCACAAGCCTCCCGATGAGAAGGACCGCCCCGAGCGCGACAATGACGAACAACTGGATGAGATTTTCACGGCGGGAAAAGGCCGTGGTCTCGGGAAACTTCCCCGGATTGTTTTTGTAGGCAAAGGTCATGTACCCGCAGCAGGCCATCGGCAGGATGCAGAGCGCGTCCTCACAAAAAAAGAGGCCGACGGTCGCAAGAATGAGGTACAGATAATAGACGGCGATCTCCATGGCAAAGATCTCGGCAAGGGCCATGAGCGCCGCGATCACAAAAGGGTAGAGGGCTGAACGGTAGAACGCCCGCACCGCATTTGTAAGCTTCAGGTCATTCAATTTTGGGAAGAACATTGTGAGCATATGTTGATTATAACAGGAAATCCCGTCGAATGCAAGACAATTCCCTCACTTTTGCGTGAAAAAGAAATTTTTTTGTGAAATTTCCGAGGGGAGCGGGCGGTCACAAATCGAGCGTCTCGGGATAGAGTGCGGATTTGGAGACGCCGCGGTCACGGGCAGCAAGCTTTAAAGCCTCCTTTTTGTCATACCCCTCCCTCATATAATACAGGACATGCTCCCTTACGGAGAGTGAGGAAAGCGGGCTCTCCCTCTCTCCTGCGCCCTCGACGACGAGCACGTACTCCCCGCGCTTTTCCCCTGCAAGGCCCTCTTTAAGCATAAAGGGCTCGACGCTCTCGTGCAGCTTTGTGATCTCGCGCACGGCGCACGCCCTGCGGTCGCCGAGGACCTCGAAAATGTCGCGGATGTCGCGGTCGACGTCCTGCGGGGCGCTGTGGAAGAGCAGGGTCGCACGGGCGTCCTTATACTCGGAAAGAAGGGCCGTGCGCTCCCTCTTTTTTCCCGGCAAAAATCCAAAAAACGTGAACTTATCGTTCGGAAAAGCGGACAGAACGAGCGCGGAGAGGGCGGCGTTGGCACCGGGAAGAACGGTGTAGTTTTCGCCGTTTTCGCGCAAAAATCTGCAGACCTCGCGGCCGGGGTCGGAGACGGCGGGCATCCCCGCGTCCGAGACGACACAGACGCTTTTTCCTTCCCTTGAAAGGGCAAGTATTTTTTCGGCGGCCTCTTTTTCGTTGAATTTGTGACAGCTATAGAGAGGCTTTTTGATGTCATAGGCCGAGAGCAGCTTGAGCGTGTGGCGGGTGTCCTCGCAGAAAATGACGTCAGCCTCTCTGAGCGCCTCAAGAGCGCGGAGCGTGATGTCCTTTAAATTCCCGATGGGCGTGGCGACGAAGCGTATCATATCAAAACCCCCTTTGATCGTTGGCGCGGGTGGGCAAAACCTCGAGCCCCGCCCTGCCTCCCTTGACGGCGGTGAGAAGGACGGCGTAGGGCGCGTCCCCCGTTTTTCCCGCAATAAGTTGCATTTTTTTGGGCTCAAGCCCCTTTTCGTGAAGGGTGTACATGACCTCCGCGAGGCGGTCGGCACGGTGGACGAGAGAGAACCGCCCGCCGAATTTTAAGCATCTTGCCGCACTCTCCGCAAGCGCGGGAAGGGTGAGAAAAAGCTCCTTGCGGCAGGGTGCCCTTTTCTCGTCGGGGCTCTCGAGGCCGCCCCTTTCGTAGGGCGGGTTGCAGAGGATAAGGGAAAAATACTCCGTATATTTTGCGGGGATGTCCTGCACCCTGCCCGTTTCGACGGTGAAAATGTCCTCTAAATTATTGAGCGCGACGGTCTCCCTGCTCATGTCGGCAAGCTCCTCCTGCAGCTCGAAGAGAGTGACGGAGGAGACTCTTTCCGCGTTTTCGGCGTAAAAATGCAGGCCGACGATGCCGCTTCCCGCGCAGAAATCGGCGACGCGCTCCCCTTTTTTTGCCCTCTGAAAGCGCGAAAGAAGCACCGCATCCGAGGTAAAGCGGTAGAGGTCGGTGTCCTGTATGATTTTGTACCCGCCGATCTGCAGGGCTTCGATAACACGCATAAAAATTGAAAATTGAAAATTAAAAATTTAAAATTAAAAATTGCGGTGGGAAGTGAAAAGAAGGGCCCCGTGGGTTTTGATGAGATCCACTCGGCTACGCCTACTTCGCGCCAAGGGCGGTGCTCGTGCCGCGCTTAGTCACAATTAGAATGCGCGCGGGGCGGGTTAAGTCCACTTTTTTCATCCAACTCGCCTGTTCAGAATGACGCGGCGGCCCATTCTTTTACGAAAGCATTCTAAAACACGTCATGGTGAGCCCCGTCGAACCATCACCTTATTATTTTGAATCACCCCCTCCCCTACCCCTCCCCCTCAGGTATGAGGGGGAGGGCGAGCTTGTTGGCACCCATCCCCTCAAAAGGGGGAGGGCGAGCTTGTTGGAGTCCGTGGGGTTATTCTTCCTCATTCCGAACCCCTGAAAGGGGCGAGCGAATCTCATCCATCAGTACGGGGCTCCGTGGGTATATGGGCCCCCTTGCTGCCCCTGTAGGGGAAGTGGCCTTCAGGCCGAAGGGGTTTTCGAACCCCTCAGTCACGCAAGGGCGGCGTGACAGCTCCCCTACAAGGGGAGCCAAGAGAACCCCTCAGTCGCATAAAGCGACAGCTTCTCATGCGGGTAGAGCCCCGCATTCGGTCAGCATTTGC
>CANQWI010000098.1 GCA_947627515.1 uncultured Clostridia bacterium | reverse complement strand
CGATTGGGAATGAACCCCCACCCCTACCCCGCCCCCTTAGAAAGGGGGCGGGCGAGAGGAAGGACGTCATTGGAATGGCCCGTAGACAACAAGCCTTCGTTCTCAATCGTCTTACCGCAATTTTCAATTTTTAATTTTTAATTTTCAATTTTTAATTTTCAATTCCCTTCGAACTGGGCCTCGTAGAGTTCTCGGTAGAAGCCGCCACGCTGCAAAAGCTCCTCGTGCGTGCCCTGCTCGATGATGTTCCCCGCCCTCATCACGAGAATGAGATCGGCGTTTTTGATCGTCGAGAGCCTGTGGGCGACGACAAAGCTCGTTCTCCCCTCCATGAGCTTTTGAAAGGCGTCCTGCACCACCCGCTCGGTGCGGGTGTCGATGCTGCTTGTCGCCTCGTCCAGAATCAGCATGGGCGGGCGGCAGAGCATGACGCGGGCGATGCACAGAAGCTGTCTCTGTCCCTCGGAGAGGCTCCCCTCCTCGCCGAGCACGGTGTCGTACCCCTTGGGAAGGCGCAGGATAAACCCGTGGGCATGGGCGGCGCGGGCGGCCTTTATCATCTCCTCCTCGGTCGCATCGGGGTTGCCCATGCAGAGATTTTCCCTGACCGTCGCCGTCTTCAGCCATGTCTCCTGCAAAACCATGCCGAAGCTCTCCCTCAAAGACCCTCTCGTGACCGTGCGGATGTCCTGTCCGTCCACAAGGATGCTCCCCTCGTCGACGTCGTAAAAGCGCATGAGGAGATTGATGAGCGTCGTCTTTCCGCAGCCCGTGGGGCCGACGATGGCGATGCGCTTGCCCGCCCCGACGGAGAAGTGCATACCCTCGATGAGCGGACGCTCCTTGGAATAGGAGAAGCGGACATTCTTCAGCTCCACCGCCCCCTTGACGTTTTCAAGCGCGGGAAGCCCCTCGTCGGAGGGCTCGGACGGCTCCTCGATGAGTGCAAATAGCCGTGCGGCGCAGGCGAGGGCGTTCTGAAATTCCGCAATGACCTCGGAGATCTCGTTGAAAGGCTTGGTATACTGATTGGAATAGGACAGGAAGGTCGTCAGATCCCCCACGGTGAAGGGGGCCGCTGTCCCCGCGGTCGCGATCGCAAGGAGTGCCCCGACGAGGGCAACGAGGGCGTAGACGACGGAATTGACAAAGCGTGTGACGGGATTGGTCGTCGAGGAGAAGAAGGTCGCGAGCAGCGATTTTTTGCGGAGCGTCTCGTTCAAACCGTCAAATATCTCCTCGTTTTCATCCTCATGAGTGTAAGCCTTGACGACCTTGAGCCCCGCGATCATTTCATCCGCAAAGGCGGTCTGTGCGGCCCGCGCCTCTGCCTGCGCCTTGAACATCCGATAGGTGCGGGAGGCAATGAAGCGAGCTGCGAGAAGGGAGAGCGGCGTCACGAGGAGCACGACGAGGGCGACCTCCCACCGCATGACAAACATGACGACGAGCACCCCCACAATGGTCGCCGCGCCCGTAAAGAGCTGGGTGAAGCCGAGGAGAAGTCCGTCCGAGAACTGCTCCGCATCCGCTGAAATGACGGACGCGACATCCCCGTAGGGGCGGGCGTCGATGTAGCTGAGGGGGAGCGTGGTGAGCTTTTTGAAGGCGTCCCTTCTGAGAGAGGCGAGAACATGGTAGGCGATCCTGTTATTGGAAAGGGTCAGGATCAGCTGTCCCGCGACCGTCGCCGCAATACAGACGGCGATGAAGATAAATTCACGGTAGATGATGCCAAAATCAATGACCCGCTTGCCCGCCGCGTTCAGCGTGTAGACGAGGCCGTCGATGGCACGCCCGATAAAATAGGGCGTCAATATTTGTCCCGCGACCGAGAGAACGGCCGCCGCCGCGGTGAGAATGAGCCACGGGGTATACGGCCTCAGGCGGGAGAAAAGCTTGCGAAGAACCGATCCCTTCATGCCTCGTTCCCTCCCTGCGATGCGTCGATCTCGCGATACAGGCTGCAGTTCCTGAGAAGCTCCTCATGCGTTCCGAGCCCCGCGATTTTTCCCTCCTCGAGCACGACGATCTTGTCGGCATGGCGCACGGATGCGGTGCGCTGGGAGACGATAAAGGTGGTGCAGTCGAGATTTTTCAGGGCGGTCCTGAGCCGCGCGTCCGTCGCATAGTCGAGCGCGGAGGAGCTGTCGTCGAGGATGAGGATCTCGGGCTTTCTCACGAGTGCCCGCGCGATGGAGAGCCGCTGGCGTTGACCGCCCGAGAGGTTTTTCCCCTCCTGCGCAAGCTCCCCGTCCAGCCCGCCTTTTGCATCGAGAACGTCCTCAGCCTGCGCGAGCCTTGCGGCGGCGAGAAGCTCCTCCTCCGTCGCGTCGCCGTTCCCCCAAAGGAGATTGGAGCGGATGGTCCCGCGGAAGATAAGCGTCTTTTGCGGCACGATCGCGACCTTATGGCGCAGCTCCTCCTTGGAGATCGCCCCGACGTCCGCGCCGTTTACCCGCACGCGGCCCTCCCCCGCACGGTAGAAGCGGGGAATGAGCCCGACGAGGGTGCTCTTGCCCGCGCCTGTGCCGCCGAGAATGCCGACGGTCTCCCCCTTTTTGACGCTGAAATGGATGTCCGAGAGAGAGGGTGCCCCGCCGCCGCGGTAGGTGAAGCTGACATGGTCGAATTCAACGGCGACCTCGCCTCCCTCCTCCTCTGCGGGGAGAAAGCGTTCGGGCTCCTCCCCGAGGGCAAGCACATTCTCGATGCGGTGCTCCGAGGAGACGGCCTTTGCGACGATATAGATGAAATTGGCGAGCTTGACGAGCTCGGTGAGGATGATGGAGATGTAGAAATAGAGCGCGATGACGTCCCCCTGCTCGAGCGCACCGAGGCTCACCCGCACCCCGCCCACAAATACGAGCAGGATAACGGCGAGATTGACAAAGCAAAAGGTCAGCGGATTGGTGACCGCGGAGAAGCGGCCCGCCCTCTTTTGCGCGGCACGGAGGTCGTCGTTGCGGCTGTCGAAGGTGGCAAGCTCCCCCTTCTCGCGGCAGAACGCGCGAATGACGCGCACGCCCTGCAGATTTTCCCGCACGGAGAGGTTGACGCCGTCGAGCTTCTCCTGCACCTTTTTATAAAGCGGCGTCGTCACGGCCATGACGGAGACAATGACGACCGTCAGGAGCGGAATGAGGATGAGGAAAACAAGACCCGCATACACATCCACCGTAAAGGCCATGACCGCCGCCCCGAACACGATGATGGGCGAGCGCAGAAGAAGGCGCAGGGTGTGGTTGATCCCCGCCTGCACCTGCAGAATGTCGCTCGTCATGAGGGTGATCATCTGCGAGGTACCGACCGCGTCGATGTCCTCAAAGCTCAGCCGCTGGAGCTTTGTAAAGAGGCGGGAGCGCAGCTCTGCCGACGTCCCGACGGCCGCCTTTGCCGCGAAATACTGTGCGATGAGCGCGAACACGAGCCCCGCCGCCCCGAAGGCGACGAGCACGAGCATGCCGTACACGATGTACTGCCTGTCCCCCGTCGCGATGCCGACATTGACGATATGCGAAACGACAAGGGGCACGACGAGCTCCATGCATGCCTCAAACAGCTTGAAAAGCGGCGACAGGATCGCCTCCTTACGATATTTTTTTAAGGCTTCCCAGAGATTCTTCAAGCCCCCCTCCGAAACCGTGAATTTTTTTAAACCATGAACAGATAGACATAGTATCCGACAAAGCAGGCGAGCATGATGCACCCCGCGATTTTTCCGAGCCTGTGCCCCTTTGCAAGGGAGAGCCCATAGAGGAGCAGGGCGGCCCCCATGGCAACGGCGGCGTCGATGAGATTGCAGGGCACGCCCGCCGTCGTAAAGACGAGCGGATAGAAGAGCGAGCTCACCCCTGCAACGAGGAAAATATTAAAGATATTGCTCCCTATAATGTTTCCGACCGCGATGTCCGTCTCCCCCTTGAAGGCCGCCACGACAGAGGTGACGAGCTCGGGCAGAGAGGTCCCGATCGCGACCACGGTGAGGCTGATGATGTGATTGGAGACATTGAAATACTCCGCGATGTACCTTGCGCCGTCGACGAGCAGCGTCCCTCCGCCCACGACCATGCCGAGCCCCACGA
>CANQWI010000097.1 GCA_947627515.1 uncultured Clostridia bacterium | reverse complement strand
GGGTTCGACTCCCGTTTCCTGCTCCATTTATGCGCATATTTCCATAAAAATCACGGAAATATGCGCATTTTTCATGTATTTATGCAATGTATTCATCGTTTTATTTTCGATTTTGGGGAGCGTTTTGGGGAGGAGGGCGTCATCCGTTGACCTGCTCCATCATCCTGCGCTTGTGGTCAAGGAGGGAGTGGACGTAGAGCTTTAACGTAATGACGGGCGAGCGGTGGCCGAGTACCTCGGAGAGCGTCTTGTCGTCCATGGCTCTCTCGTTTGCCCGCGTCGCGAAGGTGTGCCTGAGGGCGTGGAACTTCTTGTGCGGAATGCCGAGCTTCTTTAAGAGGAGCTCGTAGCTTCTCTGAAAGGACCGCACGCGCACGGTGTTCCCATCCTTATCCGAAATGACAAAATTGGACTTGCTTTCCTTCTTCATCTCGGAAAGCAACGCCAAAAGACAGCTCGGCAGCGGAATGACGCGGCGGGAGGAGTACGTCTTGGGGCGGTCGATGAGCTTTTTGTAATTTCCGTTCTCGTCCTTTCCGTCCCGACAGGTCTTGGAGATCGTCATGAGCGCGTTTTCAAAGTCGATATCCTCCCATTCGAGCGCAAGCAATTCTCCGATCCTGAGCCCCGAATGCAGGCAGATGATGATGCCGTTGAGCTTGTGCCGCGTGGAGCGTTTTTTGAGCAGCCCTGCGATCTCCTCCTCGATGCGTCTCTGCTCGTTCTCCGTAAAAACGACAACCTCGGTGTTGGGAGCTTTGGGAAGCTCCAATTTGTCGCCGATGTATCTCTCCGCATACCCGAGATTGTACGCCCTTCTCAGAGAATTGCGGAACACGCTGAAGATGAGTCGGATGCTGTTTGCCGCAAGGGGTTTGCCCGTCCTGAGATTGCCGTGCTCGGAGAGCCCCGTGATGTAGTGCTGGATCTCCTTGATGTCGAGCTCGTTGATCTCCGTCCCGCCGAAGCAGGGCCCGAGACGGAGACGGATCGTATCCTTGTAATTGCTGTACGTCCGCTCCTTTTCAACGGGCCGCACATAGTCCTCAAGCCAGATATTCAGCCATTCGCCGTATGTCATTTGTTCACCTCATATTCCTTTTGTCTCTATTGTAGCAGAAAATGAAAATGACTTGCAAATGGCAAACCGATTTACCTCGGAAGGTTTTTTTTGAAAAATTTTACTTTTTTTCGTTTCTGTACTATTTTTTAAAAGTATACTGAATATTCGTCCGCAAAAAATCAAGCCGCCCGAGATGAGCGGTTGTTTTTTACGGCAATGCGGTCATTCGTTCTCTAAGATGAGCGCGGCGAGAAGGTCGGCAGCGCATGCGACGAGGTCGGCGCAGGGACGCTTGCGATAAAATGCAGCCGTGCGAAGCTGTGCATTCGGCGAGGTATCCGTCGCGATGCCCGCACCCGAGAGGAGCTCCCCGCAGTTGTAGCTGCCGTTTTCCTCCTTGAAGCTTTTCGCAAGCTGCTGCACGAGGGCATAGATCTCACTCTTGCTCTTGTCGGGAAAGCAGAGGCCGAGCACGACAGCCCCGGCCGAGACGGCCCCGCAGGTCTCCCTGAGTCGTCCGAGTCCCCCGCCGAGACCGATCGTAACACGCGTGAGGGGTCTTTCCTTCATCCCCGTCTCCTCGCAAAAGGCCAGCGCGACGGCCTGTGCGCAGTTATGGCCGCGCAGAAAATATTGCTTGGCAAGCTCTCCCTTCGTCATATGTCACCTCGTAAAAAAGTGTAGCACATGTGCGAAATTTTGTCAAGAGGGAGGGCAAAATTCCGCGTGCAGCAGGGTGCCGCCGAGATTTTGATCGATGAGGATCCTCCCCTTTTCGTAGGGAAAGGTAAAGGCCCGCTTCTCCTTCCCCGCGGTGAGGGTGATTGTATGCTTTTCCGCGTCAACCGTGTAGCCTCCCCCGTAGCCGCCCTCGTTCCCCTCGACGGTGCGGTAGGAAAGCGCGTACTCCCCGTTCTCCTTCAGCGTAAGGGTGAGTCTTTCGAATTTCTCCGTGAGATCCTCGCCGCCGAGGGAAATTTTCTCACATTCGAAGACGCCCGCATACGGACGGGTGACGTCCTTGAGCGAGCTCATCCGCTCCGCATCGCAGGCGGTGAAAAGCAGAGCGCAGACGGTAAGACAAAGCAGCAGGGAGAAAAACCTTTTCATAGTACAAGCTTTGGCTTAATTTTGCGATTTTTATGCGGCAGACGGCGGGAAATAGATTGTCAATCGGCGCACAAAATGCTATAATGCTGTGGTAGTCACCGAAGAGGACAAGGATATGCGAATCAAATGGTACGGGACAGCTTCATTGCTTCTGGAAAGCGGCAGCACGCGGCTCCTCATTGACCCGTATCTCAAAAATCTCAACCCATCGCTCTACCGCATCCCCATGGAGGAGGCGAGGACGGCGCAGGCGATCTTTATCACCCATCCCCATCTCGACCACTTCGGAGACGTCGGAGCGTTCACGGAGGGCACTGCGATCCCCGTGTTTGTCTCGGAAAACGGCATCGCGCTCGCCAAGAAGAACGGGCAGGACACCGACGGCATGATCCCCTACTCCGTCAATGAGGAGGTCCGCATCGGGAATTTTACGATCCGCACATACAAGAGCCGTCACTGCGTGTTCGACGTCGCCACCGTGCTCCGCGTGGTGTTCTCCCCCCGCACCCTTTTGCATGTCATACGCTGTCTCAAGCTCTGCCACGCCGCGCTTCAATATAAGCTGCGGGACGACGTCTATGCCCTGCATATTTTTGACGGGGAAAAATCCGTCGTCGTGCTCGGCTCCGCGGGGCTGGATGAGAGCGTCTCCTACCCGCAGGAGGCAGACCTTCTCGTGTTCCCCCATCAGGGCAGGAGCAGGATGCACAGGTATCTTTTGAAATTTCTCGATGCATTCCGTCCGAAGAAGGTCATGGCCGACCACTTTGACGACGCCTTCCCCCCGCTCACCCACAGGGAGAATATGGAGAGGTTTGTCCCGACCGTCAAAGAAAATCTCCCCGATGCGGAGGCCTTTGTCCCGCAGGAGGGAGAGTGGTACGAGGTTTAGAGCCTCACGAGGGTGAATGGCTCCTCCCGCGCCGTGCACAGGCACACGGTGCAGCCCGCGAGGGTAAAATGCTTCAATTGAATATCGACAGGCGCATCCTTAAAATAGAGGACGCCTTTTTTATACTCCAAATGGGGAAGAAAGCCCGCGAGCGTGCCGCCGAGGTACTTGACATACGCCTCCTTGGCCGTCCAAAGCTCGAAAAAGTCCTCCTCCCTCTCTGCGGGGGTGAGGCGGGAGCGGATGGCGTCGAGCCTGCGGGGCCTGCGCTTCTCCGCGTCCAGCCCCACGGTCTGCTCCCCGACCGCGACGGCGACGAGCCCGTCCGTATCGGTGAGGCTGAATTCGCACTCGCCGTTTTGAAGATACAGCTTGCCGTTCTCCGTGCGGAGGACCTGCGACGTCCCGCCGTGTCTTTTGAGGACTTTTTGGAGGAACTCCCCGCTCCCCGTCCTTTCCGTCGTGTAGTAAATGACCATGGAATGATTATAGCACATTTGGTTTGATTTGTAAATCCCCCCTATTCTTGGCTCCCCCTTGAGGGGAAAATTTTGCCCATATGCTCGGGCAAATGCTGACCGAATGCGGGACTCTACCCGCATGAGAAGCTGTCACGTTGCCCTTGCGTGACTGAGGGGTTTTTTTAACCCCTTTGGCCTATAGGCCACTTCCCCTATAAGGGGCAGCGAGAGAATTCTGAATTTAAAATTAAAAATTATTGTGATACTTCGACAGCTACTTCGCACCAAGGACGGTGCTCGTGCCGCGCTTAGTCACAATTAGAATGCGCGCGGGGCGGGATGAGGGCCTTATTCTTGGCTCCCCTCTTAGGGGAGCTGTCACTTTAGTGACTGAGGGGTTCTTTGAAAACCCCTTTGGCCTTATAGGCCACTTCCCCTACAGGGGCAGCGAGAGAATTCTGAATTAAAAATTTAAAATTAAAAATTGCGGTGATGGTTCGACGGAGCTCACCATGACGTGATTGGGAACAATCCCCTTATACCCCTCGCCCTTCATTCAATCTTACGGCGCGTGGCGGGGTCCCCCCGCCTAAGCGCA
>CANQWI010000096.1 GCA_947627515.1 uncultured Clostridia bacterium | reverse complement strand
GACGTCATTGGAATGGCCCGTAGATAACAAGCCTTTATTCTCAATCACGCCCCACCACAATTTTTAATTTTAAATTTTTAATTTTTAATTCCCTTGCTGCCCCTTACAGGGGAAGTGGCCTTCAGGCCAAAGGGGTTTTGTCCTCATCCCGCCCCCGATGACGGCCTCGGCGCATAAATTTTTTACGGCTCCGCATACTGCCGACGGAGGGAGTATCATGGAGGATAAGGAAAAGTCGGCAGCCAAGCTCGCGTGGGAGCTCTTCGAAAAGACGGGAAACCTGAGCTACTACATGCTCTATAAAAGGCTCAAATGATATGGAATTTACAACGGACGCGCTCGTTTTAAGGAGTGCGGACTATGGCGAAAACGACAGGATCGTTACCCTTCTCACGGCAAAGCGGGGAAAGCTTTCGGCCGTCATGAAGGGGGTAAAAAAGGCAGGCGCGAGGCTGAATTTTGCGTCGCGGCCTTTTTGTTTTGCGGAATATGTGCTCGCCGAAAAGGGGCCGAGGTACACCGTGACGGGCGCGAGCCTCTATGACGGCTTTTTCAGCCTGAGCGAGGACATCGCGGCCCTCTACGGTGCGGCGTGCGTGACGCAGGCTGCGGATATTCTCCTCTATGAGGGGATGGCGGGCGGCCCGCTCCTTGTTTCGGCGGTCCACGCGCTCGGGGAGCTCTCGGAGGGGAAGGGGGACGCGGTCGTCAGGTTTTTTCTCGAGGCTCTCTCCCTTGCGGGCTATCCCGTGACGGCGGGGGAATGCCCCGTCTGCGGAGCGATCCCGCACGGCCGCATGCGGTTTGACATGGATCGCGGCGCGTTCACCTGCGACGCATGTTCCGAGGGCGTCCCCGCAAGCGAGACGACCTATCTTGCGATCAGCTCCGTGCTCGGCGGCGGCTCCTGCGCGGGGGACGGGTGTCTGAGGGCTCTGCGCCTTCTCGGGGCGTATTTTCTCGTCAAGACGGATTCCCGGCCGCAGAGCCTCGGGGAATATCTCCGGCTTCTGCATCCCCTGCACTGAAAGTATTTATGAAAAACCGTTGACGAATTTCTCTCAAAGCACTATAATGGAAAAAACAAACGCTTGAAAAGAGGGGGGACCCCTATGGAAAATGAAGAAAAAAGGGAGGGCATGACGGTAGGCGAGGTCATGCGCATCCTCGGCCGCAAAATCTGGTATATTCTCGGCGCGGCCGTCCTCTTTGCGGTGGTCGTCGTGCTCCTTCTGGAGTTCGTCGTCGACCCGCTCCTTGCGACTTATACGATGGATTTCCGTCTCGTCTTCCCCAAGGAGGGGGACGCGTCCTATCCCGACGGCTCGCCCTTCTTCTGGCAGGACATCATCTCCTCTGCCTTTCTCTCCGAGGCGAAGAGCTCCAATCAGAAATTCTCCTCCGTCGATACCGAGAAGATGCTCAAAAACGGCGACATCGAGATCGAGGCCGAGACGGTCACCGAGGACGGCGTCATTGCCTACACGGGCAGATATACCGTTACGGTGCAGGGGGCATATTTCAGAAACGACGATCAGGCCGAGGAATTCATCGAGGCCCTTGCCAATGTGCCCGTCGCCCGCATACGGAAAAACGCGGAGAACGTCGACTACGCCTCGAGCAGTAAGACCTTTGAGAGTGCACCCTATGAGGAGCGCATTTCTCTGCTCGCACAGGAGAAGGCGAACCTGCTCTCCGTCTATGACGGGTGGATCGAAGTATACAGCGAGACATATATCGTCCGCTACAGCACCGAGAACGGCCCCGTCGCCCGCCGTTTAAAGGACTTCCGCGATTCCGTCGCCGCCCTCTTCGGGGACAGCGTGAGGGAGGAGCTCGAGAACGATTTAAAATTCGGCGGCTACTATTTCTGCAGCAGCGAGGAGGAGCTCAACGCGCACATTCAGCGGCTCAAGCTCGAATATGCGCGCAACGAGGCCGAGATCGAGCAGATCCGCGGCATCCTCACGATCGGGGGAAGCAGCATTCTCCGCGTCGCCTCCCCGTATGCGGGCACGGAGGGCACCGCCTCGCAGCAGTCGGGCCTCTCGGAGCGGCTCGCAGAGCTCATTACCCGCAACAATCTCATCGACAACTGGGTAAACGCCTCGGGAAACGTTCAGAGTCCCTCCCTCACCAAGGAGAGCTGCGACGCGTTCGAGGAGAGGCTCTCTGCGGAATTTGTGAGACTCAACGAGGAGGCTGCGCTTCTCACCAACGTGACCGAGGCCATCTACGCCCGCGGGATGTCCGTGCGGTTCGACAAGCAAAAGGTGACCTCGAGCGGGAGCATCGGCATCCTCATCGGCGGGATCGGCAGCTTTGTCGGCGGCCTCATCATCGCAAGCGTCGTGGTTTATGTGATACAGGTCAACCGCAAAAAACGCTCCGCTCCCTCCCCCGATTCTCCCTCGGAGGAGCAGGAGAGGTAAGCGGACAAAAATTCCCTTCCGAGGCAGACCATGGAGCTATTTGCGGCATTGCGGTTCACCGAGGATGAAAATCTCCGCGACCGCATTTATTGGTATCTCGCACCCTTTCCCGTCAAGGCGGGGGAGCGTGTTCTTGCGCCCGTCGGTCCGCATGACAGGCTCCAGTGCGCCCGCGTCGAACGCATCGACAGCTTTACCGAGGAGGACGCACCCTACCCGCCCGTTCTCTGCAAATCCATTCTTGCAATGTACGGCGAGCGGGAGGTAAGGGCGGGCGTCTTTGACCTCGGCGGGGTGCGCTACGACGATCGGCACTTTACCCGCCTCGGGCGCATCCTCATCGCAAGGGACGCCTCTGACTCCGACGGCCTTGCTGTCAAAAAATGCAGCATATGTGACGATAACTGGCTCAAGACCGCCGCCGAGGAGAGGGAATGCGTGCTTCTCTTCGGGGAGAATATCAGGGAGGCCGCCGCGCTCATTTTGCGCATCGTCCGCGGGGAGGATGTCGAGAGCGTCCCGCCCTCCGTGCTCCTTGCGCTCAGGGAGAAGCTTTGCTGAATGCCATGAAGAAGATTTTATTGATCGCAACAGGGGGGACCATCGCCTCCCGCAACGAGGGAGAGGGCTTTAAGCCCGCCATCTCCTCGGAGGAGCTCCTCTCGGAGGTCCCCGAGATCCGCACCGTCTGCGATGTGGACGCCGTCCAGCTCTTTAACCTCGACAGCACCAACGTCTACGCAAGGCACTGGCTGGAGATCGCCCGCATCATTGAGGAAAATTATCGCGAATATGACGGCTTTGTCATAACCCACGGCACGGATACCCTCGCCTATACGGCCGCCGCGCTCTCCTATCTCATACAGGATTCCGTGAAGCCCATCGTGCTCACAGGGGCGCAGAGGTCGGTGTATGTGCGGGATACCGACGCACGGCAAAACCTTGCGGACGCCTTCTTTTACTGTGCGGACGGGGGCTCCTTCGGCGTCGAGGTCGTCTTCGACGGCAAGGTGATCTTAGGCACCCGCGCCAAAAAGACGCGCACGCGCAGCTACAATGCCTTTTCGAGCATCGACTATCCCGAGATCGCCATCATCCGCGAGGGAACGCCCTTTTATTATATAAAGGAAAAAAAGCCCGCGGCTCCCGTCTTTTATCACAGGCTCGAGGAGCGGGTGTTTGTGCTGAAAATGACCCCCGGACTCTCCGCGGATATCTTTGACTACCTCGACGCCAACACGGAGGGGCTCATCATCGAATCCTTCGGCTCGGGCGGCCTGCCCCGCTATGAGGACGATAAATTTTTCTTAAGGCTCAAGCAGTACCTCGACGCGGGCAAGCTCGCCGTGCTCACGACGCAGGTTGAGCGGGAGGGGAGTTCCCTCGACAAATATGAGGTCGGCCGCAGGCTGCACGGGTGCGGAAGCGTGCTTGAGGCGCGGAGCATGACCCTCGAGGCGACGCTGACAAAGCTCATGTGGCTGCTCGGGAATTTCTCCCGCGAGGAGGCCGCCGCCCGTTTCCCGCTCCCCATCCGAAACGACATTTTGTGACATGCTTCGACAAGCCTCTCTCCCCCGACGGAGAGTTTTTTGTTTGCGGATTCCACAGGCTGGGGAGGGGGGGATTTAAAATTAAAAATTAAAAATTGCGGTGGGGGAGTGAGAAGAAGGGCTTGTTGTCTACGGGGCATTCCAATGACG
>CANQWI010000095.1 GCA_947627515.1 uncultured Clostridia bacterium | reverse complement strand
TCAAGAGTTATCAACTCTTGACAGAACTGCAAAATTTTCCCCTATGAGGGGAGCCAAGGATAAGGTGATGGTTCGACTACGCTCACCATGACCGATTGGGAATGAACCCCCACCCCTACCCCGCCCCCTTAGAAAGGGGGCAGGCAAGAGGAAGGACGTCATTGGAACGGCCCGTAGAAAACAAGCCTTTATTCTCAATCACGCCCCACCGCAATTTTTAATTTTAAATTTTTAATTTTAAATTTTAAATTGATCATGACCCATTCTTTATCACGGCGGGGCGGTAAAATTTTCCGAAAAAATTGTCATATCGGCATGCGGTTGTCAGGATTCTGTGATAAGATAAAAACGAACAAACGTTCGGAAAACACGGGACGGAGGTCACATGGGCCGACGGAAAGAAGGAGAGCACAGTGTTGAAATACGACTATATCAAGGCAATTTTATATGCATATCCCTCGCTCGGGGAGATCGCGGAGGCGGTAGGCGCTTCGGCCGAGCACAAGGCCCTGCTCTCCTATAGGAGCGTGCGTCCGACCGAGGAGGTCGCCGAGGACATCCTCAGGGAGATCGCCTCGCGCCGTGCGATCCTTGCGCTGAATGACGTCGTCGAGAGCCTGCTTTCCGTCTGCACAAGGGAGGAGCGCTACCTTCTCGAATATAAATATTTTCGCAGAAGGGAGGTCCTCCGCGGGCAGTTTGCGGACTACTCTCTGCATTGCTCGGAGCGGCACTATTTCCGCAAGCAAAACCGCCTCCTCAAGAAGGCGGCGGGGATCTTTCTTGCAAAGGGCTGGACGCAGGAGCGGTTTCTTTCGGAGACGAACGGGCTCTTCTCCCGCGTCATGGCTGCCCTCGGCGAGGGGGAGGAGCGGACGGTGTGCAGCAGCCGTCGGAGCGGAAGACCCTGCTATTCCTCGGGCTGATCGTCGGGCGGGGCGGTCCTTTTTCCCCTGATGAGAAAGACTGCAACGGCGACAGCGGCGGCGCAGGCGACGCAGATGGCGACGATCACTGCCGCATTCGGTCCCGCCGCGGGCGGCTCCGCGGTCCCGCCCATCGTCTCACGCGAGGCGAGATAGTCGAGGTAGTCGGTGTTTTCCTCATAGACGAGCTCCTCCTCCGCGGGGATATAGTCAAAGGTCCCCTCCGAGAGGACGTAGTAATAGAGCTTGGCGCCCTCATACCGCTGGCCGTAGTAGACGAAGGTCCTTTCGACGCTTGAAAAGGACCCGCCGCCGATCGACCCCGTGCCCGAGGCGGGCAGGGAGTAGGAGAGGGTGACCTGCTTCATAAGATAGGGGCGTGCGGGGATGTAATCGACAAAAAGGAGGTCCTCCGTCCTGCAATAGCCCGTGATCCTCTTGTAGGGTCCCTCGTCGACGAGATATTCGACGCGGCAGTAGGGGTCCCCCTCCGCAAGGACCTTGACATAGTAGGAGCGCGGCAGAAGAAAGACGCGCGAGCTCTCCGTTTCCCCCGCATAGAACCAGACGTCCTTGTCTGGCACGGCGGCATACACCTCCGCGGCGGCCGAGGCGTTCACGGGGGAGAGGGGGAAGAGAAGCATCGTCAGGAGCAGTGCAAACAGCAGGGATAAGCGTTTCATAGCCGCTATGATACCCGATGCGCCTGCGTGTGAAAGCATTTATTTTATCGAAAATGAACGAAATATTGCAAAAAATCCAAGCCATCGAGCGGGAGCAAAAGAAGAGAGCGGAGCAAGACGCCCTCGCCCGCTACAACACGGGACGCAAAAAGCACAAAAAGCAGCTCGCCTTTCACAGATGTAAGAAGCGCAACCGCTGGGTGTTCGGGGGAAACCGCTCGGGCAAGACGGAGTGCGGGGCGGTCGAGGCGGTGTGGATGGCGCGGGGAAATCATCCCTACCGCAAAAACAGGAGGGACGTGTTCGGCTGGGTCGTTTCGCTCACGTCGCAGGTGCAGAGGGACGTCGCACAGCAAAAGATCCTGCACTATCTTCGTTCCGACTGGATCGAGGACATCGTCATGTCGAGCGGCAGGAAGGACGCGCCCGCGGCGGGGGTCATTGACCAGATACGGGTGAAAAACGTCTTCGGCGGCATCTCCGTTATTGGCTTCAAGAGCTGCGATCAGGGACGCGAACGCTTTCAGGGAAGCTCTCTCGACTTTGTCTGGTTCGACGAGGAGCCCCCCGCGGAGATCTATGAGGAATGCGTGATGCGCGTTCTCGACAGAAAGGGGGACATCTTCGGCACCATGACCCCGCTCAAGGGGCTCACCTTCGTCTATGAGGAGATCTACCTGAACAAGCGAAACAACCCGCAGGTGTGGTACGAGTTCATGGAGTGGGCGGACAACCCCTTTCTCCCCAAAAAGGAGCTCGAGGCACTCACCGAGACGCTCGACGAGACGACGCTGCAGGCCCGCCGCTACGGACGCTTCTGCACGCGGGAGGGGCTCGTCTATCCCGAATTTGACGAGGACGTGCATGTCATCGACCCTTTTCCCGTCCCCAAGGAGTGGCAGGACACCATCTCCATCGATCCGGGGCTTAAAAACCCTCTCTCCGCGCACTGGTACTGCACGGATTTTGACGGCAATGTGTATGTCGTCGCCGAGCACTATGCGGCGGGGAAGGACGTGGACTTTCACACCGAGGCCATCAAGGACATCTGCGACAGGCTCGGCTGGAAGCGGGACAGCAGGGGCAGGATCTCCGCGCTCATCGACCCCGCCGCGGGACAGCGCACGCTCGCCTCCGCAAAGTCCGTCTCCGAGCTCTTCTACGAGCGGGGCATCCTCGTCGACACGCGGGTGGATAAGGATGTGTTTGCGGGCATCGCGCGGGTGAAGAGCTATCTCAAAGGGGGAAAGGGGCGGCCCTCCCTCTACATCTTCCGCAGCTGCCCGTGCATGATACGGGAGTTCAAGGGATATTTCTGGGGAAACGACGAGTCGCCCGTCAAGCGGGACGACCATGCGATGGACGAGCTGAGATATTACCTCATGACCCGTCCCCATGCCTGCGCCGCGACAGAGGAAAAAAGCGGGGTTGCCCTCGACAAGGACCGCCGCATCCGAAGCTTAAGGAGGAAAAGAAATGGGGGAGGATAAGATCAAGGACGCCATTCTGAAGGTCGCGCTCGGGTTCACGGTGGAGGAGGTCACCGAGGAGTACGACGCAAAGGACGGCGAGCTCAGGCTCGTCAAGCGCAAGGAGACAAAGAAGGACGTCCCGCCCGACCTCAAGGCCGTCAAGCTTCTTCTCGAGGACGGCACAGATTACAGCGTCCTCACCGATGCGCAGCTCGAGGAGGAAAAGCAGCGACTGCTTCGGGAGCTGAGGGACGAGGAGTAGGACAGGGATGCCTTCAAGAAATAAAAAATCAAGGAGAAAAGGAATGATCGGAAAACACAGATCGGAGGACACAAGACAGCGGGCCGAGGAGCGCAGAAAACAGGAGCTCATCGCAGAAATTACGGCCGATTTCGAGGCGAGAAGGGAGGCGAGACGCAGCATTGAAAGGAGCTGGCAGCTGAATATGAATTTTGTCAGCGGCAACCAGTACTGCGACATCGCGGGAACGGGCGAGCTCGTGCAGGAGGACAGCGACTTTTACTGGCAGTCGCGGCGATGCTTCAATCACGTCGCCCCGACCATCGACACCCGCCTTGCCCGCCTCGCAAAGGTGCGGCCCACCCTCGAGGTCAAGGCCTTTTCGGACAGTGAAGCGGACATCAAGACCGCTCGCCTCTGCTCCAATATCCTCAAATCCGTCAAGAACAGGCTGGATTTCGGCGCAATCGTCTCCAAGGCCACCCTGTGGTCGGAGACCTGCGGGACAGCTTTCTACAAGGTTTTATGGAACTTCGACGACGGCAACGTCATCGGTACGGACGAGACGGGGCACTCCCTCAGAGAGGGGGACGTCAACGTCATCGCGCTCTCCCCGTTTGAGATCTATCCCGATTCTCTCACGGCAGAGAGCATGGACGAGGTGAAATCGCTCATCCATGCCAAGGCCGTGCCTGTCTCGGAGATCAAGGAGCGGTACGGCATAGAGCTTGCGGGAAGGGAGATCGACGATTTCCCGTTCGTGCCCTTCTCGCAGGCAGGGGGCTGGAAACGGCCCTCGGACAGCGCGGCGCA
>CANQWI010000094.1 GCA_947627515.1 uncultured Clostridia bacterium | reverse complement strand
CATGACCGATTGGGAATGAACCCCCACCCCTACCCCGCCCCCTTAGAAAGGGGGCAGGCAAGAGGAAGGACGTCATTAGAACGGCCCGTAGATAACAAGCCTTTATTCTCAATCACGCCCCACCTCAATTTTTAATTTTGAATTTTAAATTCCGCAGCCGCCTTGGCCTTTTCGACCAACGTCTTGAACTCCGATTTATACACGTCCTTTTCGAGATAGGCGGGAAGGTCGGCAAGACGGCTCAAAACCGCATCATAGCTTGCGCCGCCCTTGTAGGCGGAATTCCGCAGAAGGAGCCCAAATTCGGCGACGCAGGAGATGAACAGCGCATCCTCGTTTTCGGACAATATGTTGCGAATTTCCTCCGTCACAGTGCCCGCAGTCTCCTCCGTATCCGTATTCTTAAAGCGGATCTCGACGTTTCCGAGAAGAGCCTCCTCCGCAACGTCCTCTTTGAGTTCCACCTCGAAGAGGGCCGTCACGCAGAGGTTTGAGCCGATCTCCCCCGCGTCCTTCTGTTCGTTGTTGAAGTCGTCCTCGCTCATCAGCTTCATGTCATAGCCGATGAGGCGGTATTTTTCAACGGTCTCTTGAGAGAAGGTCACGCCCGCCTTGGCGTCCTTGGCGACGGCGACAAGCATGCCGTTGAGCTCCTCTCCCATGACTTTTTCGGCCTCCATGGGCGTGTCGATATAGGCGTAATTGCCGTTGCCGTTCAGGGCAAGCGTCTGCATGAAATCGTCGCGCATGTTCCCCATACCGACGCCCAAAACGGAGAGATATACGCCCGTTTTTGCCTTTTCCTGAATGAATTCGAGGAGCTTATCATTCGACTGCAGGCCGACGTTGAAGTCGCCGTCGGAGATCAGAATGACGCGGTTGTTGCCGTTTTCGGAGAAATGCCTTTCGGCGAGGTCATAGGCGACCTCGAGCCCGCCCGAGCCGTTCGTCGAGCCGTAGGCGGTCAACCCCTCGATCGTGCGGAGAATGCTCGTTTTCCCCTCCTCCGTCGCCATGGTGGGCTCTAAGGCCTGCCCCGCCCGTCCCGCATAGGTCGCGATTGCGACGGTGTCGTTGTCCTGAAGGCCCGCGACGAGCTTTTCAAGACCCGTCTTTGCAAGGTCAAGGCAGGAGATCCCCTCGAGCCCGCGCACACGCGCTCCCATGGAGCCCGAGACGTCGATGAGAAACACATAGTTATTGCGCTCGGCCGTGAGAATTTTTTCCTCCGTCTTGACGCCGACGGTGACGAGCCTGTGGGCGGGCTCCCACGGGCATTCGGTGAGATAGGCCGAAGCCGCCATCACCTCCCCCTCTTCGGGTGCGGGATAGTCATAGGAAAAGTAGTTGATGAGCTCCTCAATGCGCACGGAATCCGCGGCAATGGAGCTGCCCATGTTGAGCTGGGCGCGGACCTGAGAGTAGTTTGCCGTGTTCCTGTCAAGGGAGAAGTAGATGCTGTCCTCTTCGGCAGTGGTGCGGAAATTTGTCTCCACGATGGAATCGTATTGATAGCTACCGCCTGCCTCGCCGGCATCGGACGCGTCGCCTGCTTCCATCCACGAATCGCCGGGGGCCGTGCTGCCGCCCCACATGTCGCCGCCGCCGTTGTAGGCCCCGCTGCAGCCCGCAAGCGCAAAGACTGCCGCAAGAGCAATGCCTGCAAAGAGTTTCTTTTTCATGATGAGACCTCCCTATCGTCTTCGTAATTACAACGATCCATCCCCCGCCCTTGTCCCGCAATTTTGGAAAAAATTTAAAATTTAAAATGAAAAATTTAAAATTGAGGTGAGAGGATTGGGAATAAAGGCTTATTATCTACGGGCCATTCTAAATACGTCATGGTGAGCCCCGTCGAACCATCACCTTATTCTTGGCATTTGCCCATATGCTCGGGCAAATGCTGACCGAATGCGGGACTCTACCCGCATGAGAAGCTGTCGCTTCAGCGACTGAGGGGTTCCGAAAAAACCCCTTCGGCCTATAGGCCACTTCCCCTACAGGGGCAGCAAGGGGGGTGGCTCAAAGACGTTCCCAATCACGTCATCCTGCCCCGCGCGCATTCTATTTGTGACTAAGCGCGGCACGAGCACCGCCCTTGGTGCGAAGTAGGCGCAGCCGAGTGGATCTCATCAAAACCTACGGACTCCAACAAGCTCGCCCTCCCCCTTTTTGAGGGGATGGGTGCCAACAAGCTCGCCCTCCCCCCCATACCTGAGGGGGAGGGGTAGGGGAGGGGGTGATTCAAAATAATAAGGTGATGGTTCGACGGAACTCACCATGACCGATTGGGAATGAGCCCCCACCCCTACCCCGGTTACGGCTGCGGCAGGGACCGCCGTAACCCCTTCGGCGAGGCCACGCCTCATGTCGTGGCGCAGCTCACAGCCCACTGGGCTGTTGAGCAGAATTGCACCACTCCACCCTTAGAAAGGGGGCGGGCGAGAGGAAAGACGTAATTCAGAATGGCCCGTAGGTAACAGGCTTTTACTCTTAATTGTCCCGCCGCAATTTTTAATTTATAATTTTTAATTTTAAATTTCATTGACCCTGCCCGCAAAGAGGACGGTGCCGAAGGGGTCGGTAAGGACAAAGCCGAACGCGCGATCTACGACAAAGTCGTCAAAGACATAGGTGGGTGGATCGTCGGGAGCGGCGCTGCCACAGACCTGCATGACCGTGACGGCCGCACCCTCGATGCCCCTGCGATCCACTTCGAGCTTCGTCACATGCTGTACCTTTTCGCAGTAGCTGATCATCTCCGTCAATGGCGTGAAGTCGCAGCTCGGAGCAAAAAATTCCCGCACGCCGAAGCCGTACAAGATGGACTTGATGTCATCATTATACTCCGCCATGAATTCGGGGAAGAGACAGCGGGTCTCATAGATAATATTATTCTCCGTATCCACGCCGCCGTAGTCGCTGATATCGTCGATAAGTGCGAGATTTTCTGCAGTGAACACCTCATCGAGCGCGTGTCCGTCCTTGGGAACGATGAATTTGAGCCTGTAGCCGTGGTCCGTTTCCGCATAGAAATGGGTGAACGTTTCCCCCTCAAACATCCTGCCCCGCGTGTAGTTACCGCGCAATAAGTTGCATTTTTTTGCGGTCCCGTCCCCTTCCGCAAAGTCATACGTCTGCGGCGTCAGAGAGAGCTCATTGCCGCAAGCATCCCAGATCTCCTTGAGATAGAGCGTGTTGATGAGGGCAAAGGCGGTGTCGCTGTCGAGTTCAAAATCCCGGTCGATGAGCCCGTGCGTCTGCGTCTTGACAAAGTCGCGGACGGCCTCGTTCGCGCTGCGGTTGTCGTTCATGAACTCCGCCGCATACGAATAGCAGAGGTAGTCGTTCGACAGGGCATCGATGCAGCTCTGCTTGACGGGGACATTGCTGTCCACCCAGATAGAGTTGGTGACGTCCACGCGGGAAGAAAGCTCCCCATTGTCGTCGGTGTATTCGGAAATGATCGAGCGGTAGAAGTCAGAATAGCCATTTTTCAGCGACATATCGTCGATTTTAAGGGTATTCATGAGCTCCTCGTGCGTTTCCCCCGCGGTGCATTCGGCGGCGAGGCCGAGCGCAAGATAGACGGAGATGGGCGAGACGACGGCATTCCCTGTCTGCCCTTTGACGGCCTCGGCGGCAAAGCTTGCGGCAAATTCCTTGGCGGCAGTGCGAAAGGTCGGGTCGATGCCCGCGCTCTCCTTGTAGCTGAGCGGGGTCGTCTCCTTGGGAAGGCCGAGTGCGGTCGCAACGGGTCCGTTGCTCCCGCCGTTTTCCGTCCCGCCGTTTCCCGCGGGCTCCCCGCACGCCGCCATGCAAAACGCCAGCGACAGAGTTCCCGCCGCGAGGAATGTGAGGAATTTTTTCATATTGACTCCTTTTTGGGAAATGTCCCTACATATATAAATCGCGCGGGAGCACTATTTTGTGTCAGAAGAGGTGGAAATTTTTTTAATTCGGGGCAGGAGGAGAATTCTGAATTTAAAATTAAAAATTAAAAATTTAAAATTAAAAATTGGGGTAGAGGGATTGAGAATGAAGGCTTGTTGTCTACGGGCCATTACAATTACGTCCTTCCTCTCGCCTGCCCCCTTTCTAAGGGGGCAGGCGAGAGGTGGGGGTTCATTCCCAATCGGTCATGGTGAGCTCCGTCGAACCATCACCTTATTATTTTGAATCACCCCCCTCCCCTACCCCTCCCCCTCAGGTATGAGGGGGAGGGCGAGCTTGTTGGCACCCATC
>CANQWI010000093.1 GCA_947627515.1 uncultured Clostridia bacterium | reverse complement strand
ATTCAGAATGGCCCGTAGATAATAAGCCTTTATTTCCAATCGTCAACCACAATTTTTAATTTTCAATTTTTAATTTTAAATTCAGAATTTCCACCTGCCTGCGGGGCTCGGAATTGATAGGAGTTTTTCTATGCGCATGCGAAAAAAGAGACATTTAGAGCAGAGAATGGAAGCGTGCGCGGACCTGCTTCTCGCCCGTGGCAAGCCCTGCAGAAATCTCAAGGAGGCGGCTGAAAATTACCGTTTTTTGCTCGATTATCGCGCGGTTTTCGGCAACGACAACCCCGTGGAGCTCGAAGTCGGCTGCGGGAACGGCGGTTTTCTCCTCGAAAAGGCAAAGCGGGAGCCGAATACAAATTTTCTCGCCGTCGAGCTGTGCACCAACGTCATTCTCACGGCCATGGAGCGCGTAAGGGCCGAGGGGCTCGGCAACATCCGCTTTCTCAACATTCCCGCGGAGATCTTAGAGTGCTATATTCCGCCCCGCAGCGTCGGCGTCATCTACCTCAATTTCTCGACGCCGCTCCCTGAAAAGAGCCGCGAGAAGCAGCGTCTCACGTCCATGCGGTTTTTAAAAATTTACGACATATTGCTGAAAAACGGCGGCAGGATCGAGCAAAAAACGGACAGCCGCGAGTTTTTCGACTACTCCCTCGCACGGTTTGAGGAGGCGGGGTATGCGGTCAGAGAAATCACGCGGGACCTGCACCGCAGCCCGTACGCGGCGACAAATATCGTCACGGAATACGAGGCGAGCTTTCTTCAGAAGGGCCTGCCCATCTCGCGGGCGGTCGCAGTGAAGCCCCTCTGAGAATTTCACACATAAAATCAACGGAGGTCAGAAATGTGGTATGAAATCTTGTATCGGGTACTGAGCATCATCAATTACATCGTCCTGATCGTCATAGCCATCCCCGTACTTCTGCAGCTGCTCTATGTATGCTTCTCCTTTGTCAGGAAGAAGACCTTCCCCGTGAGCGAGGTGAAGGGCAGGATCGCCTATCTCATCCCCGCGCACAACGAGGGGGACGTCATTTATAAGACGGTCCGCGGCGTGATCGAGGGACAGAAGTACCCGCGGGAGAAGTTCGACGTCTTTGTCGTCGCCCACAACTGCACGGACAAGACGGCAGAGCTTGCGAGAAAGGCAGGGGCGATCGTCCTTGTGCTCGACGACCCCGATCCCGCCCACCGCATGGCCCTTTATCCCCTGAAATACGGCATCGAGCACATCATGAGCCTCACGGAGGACCCGTATGACATCGTCATTCACCTCGATGCGGACAACCTCATCAATCCCGAGTTTTCCTCGCTCATGAACGACGCCTACCAGTCGGGCGTGGACTTTGCCCGTCCCTACGAGGGGGCCATCAACGCGACGCAGAACTTCTATACCAAGGCCTGCACCCTCTTTTATAGCTTCGATTCCCGCTACGGCAGCAGGGTGAGGGAGCGGCTCGGCATCGCGGCCCATGTCAACGGGAGCGGCGCGATGATGTCGGTCAGGATGCTCAAGGCATGCGGCGGGTACGACTGCGAAAGCATCTCCGACGACGCCGAGTTCAACTTCAACCGCATGCTCGACGGCTACAAGGGGCACTTTGTCGAGGACGCCGTCGTGTATGAGGACATGCCCTCCTCCTTTAAGGATACCCTCAACCGCAACAAGCGCATCGGGAGCGGGGGGATGAAACTTATAAAGACCCGTCTCCTCTCGATGGTGGGCAAGTTCTTTACGACGGGAAGGATCTCGTACATAGAGATGTTTCTGACATATATCTTTAACTTTTTGACGATCCTGCTCGCGGTTTGGGTGCCCGCCTATTACATTTACCACTTCCTCTTCCTCGGCTTTGCGGGGTACGGGGCAATGCCGCTGACGATGCAGCCCGTCTCCTATTACTACCATTCGCTCTGGAACACCTTGATCATCGGCGGGGCGATCATCGTCGGGCTCTTCCTCTTCTTCGGATACCTGCAGGCACTCTTTCTGGTGCTCTCCGACTACAAGAAGCTGGGCGCGAAAAAGCGCACGGAGCTGTTGTCCGCGGTCTTCCTCTTCCCCTGCTTTTTGTTCCTCTATGCCGCCACGCTCGCGGTCGGCGCGATGAGCAAGCCGAGCTGGGGAAAGGTCAACCGAAATGTAAAAAAATGAAACTTATATGCGATTTTATCAAGCGTAAAAGGAATTTTTATGGAAGAAATCAGTGAGGATATCGCGCTCTCCATCGAGCATCTGAGCAAGTCGTACGGCGACTTCAAGGCGGTGAAGGACATCTCGTTCACGGTGAAGAAGGGGTCGCTGTTTGCCTTTCTCGGCATCAACGGTGCGGGAAAGAGCACGACCATCAACATCATCTGTAACATCCTTGATAAGGACGAGGGGACCATCATCGTGGGCGGGTATGACCTCGACGAGTCCCCGAACGCCATCAAAAAGGAGACGGGTATCGTCTTTCAGACCAGCGTGCTCGACAAGGAGCTGACCGTCAGGGAAAATCTTGAGATCCGCACCTCCTTTTACTCCCTCTCCAAGGAGGAAAAGAAGCGCAACCTCGAGGAGATCATGCGCCTTCTCGAGCTCAAGCCCATCTGGAACAAGCCCGTCAAGAATCTCTCGGGCGGGCAGATGCGACGGGTGGATATCGCCCGCGCCATGGTGCACAGGCCGCGGCTGCTCATTTTGGACGAGCCGACGACGGGCCTCGATCCCAAGACAAGGCTTGCGGTGTGGTCGCTCATCGACTCCATCCGCACGGAGACGGGCATGACCGTCTTTCTCACCACACATTATCTCGAGGAGGCCGACAAGGCGCAGGACGTCGTCGTCATGGATAAGGGCCGCATCATCGCCCACGGCACGCCCAACGAGCTCAAAAACCGCTACTCGAGCGACAGGATCGTCTCTTATTCGGCACGGAGCGAGGCCTTCGAGGCCGCCCTCGAGGGGGAGCGGCGGGGGTACTTCTATGACGCCGAGCGCGGGTGCTACCGCATCGACATCAAGGACGGTGCGGACGCCAAGGAGATTTTGCAAAAATTCGGCACATATATCACGGATTTTGAGCTTTTGAAGGGGGACATGGACGACGTGTTCCTGAATGTGACAGGCAAGAATATTGTGCTTGCGGGAGGGGAAAATGGCTGACGGAAGGACAAGAACAGCGGATATTTTTTTCCAGCTCACACGGCGGCACCTTCTCGTGTTCTTCAAGAACAAGGTCCGAGTTTTGTACACCCTCCTCGTGCCCGTCATTATCTTCGTGGTGTACATCTTTTTCCTGCGCGGGATGGAGCTTGATATGGTCGAGCGGAATCTCCCCGCGGGGCTCACGCTTACCCCCACGCTGCATAAATACATTGCGGCCGTCATTGACTCTTGGATGCTCTCTGGCATCACGGCGATCTCCGTGATCACGGTCTCCCTGCAGACAAACAATGTCTTCGTGCAGGACAAGGAGAACGGGGTCAACCGCGACTTTGCATCCTCGCCCATCCATAGGAACATCCTCATCGGGAGCTATTTCCTCTTTAACTTCATCGTCACGATGATCATCTGCCTCATCTTCCTCATCGTGTGCGGCATTTACCTTGCCTGTATGGGGGAATTCATGCTCACCTTTGCCAATGTGCTCACCATTCTGGCCGTGCTCTTCTACACGACGGTGGCGGCGACCCTTTTGACGGTGTTTGTGGCGTCCTTTGTCAAAAAGGAGGCGACCATGGCCAGCATCGTGGCGATTTTCTCGACGGCGATCGGCTTCCTCATCGGCGCGTATATGCCCTTTGGGATGCTCCCCGATAAGATGCAGTGGGTGGAAAACGTCTGCATGTTCATCCCCGGGACGCACGGCTGTGCACTGCTTCGGTATGCGTTCATGGATACCCCCTTTAAAGAGCTGTCGGCCTATGTCGGCACCCTCGGGATCGAGGGTACGGGCGAGCTGATCGCGGATGTCTCGCGGAATTTCGGGTATGAATTGACCTTCTTCGGGGTCTCCGTCTCGCCGCAGTGGCAGGCACTCGCGAATGCCGTGTTTATCGTGATCTTCCTCGCGCTCAACATCGGCGTTGCCCAGCAGATCGCGGACGTCCTCGGCATCGGCAAGAAGAAAAAGAAGAAAAAGCAATGATATATGCGAAAACCCCCGCTTGCTCACCTGCAAGCGGGGGAATTTTTTTTGAATTTAAAATTAAAAATTAAAAATTAAAAATTGTGGCGGGCGTGATTAGAATAAAAATCTGTTGTCTACGGGCCATTCCAATGACGTCCTTCCTCTCGCCTGCCCCCTTTCTAAGGGGGCGGGGTAGGGGTGGGGGTTCATTCCCAATCGGTCATGGTGAGCGTAGTCGAACCATCACCTTATTTCCTTGCTGCGGTGACCCTTCGACTGCGCTACTTCGCACCAAGGGCGGTGCTCGTGCCGCGCTTAGTTACAAATAGAATGTGCGCGGGGCAGGGTGACGTGATTCAGAATGCTTTTGGTCTACCCCCCTTGCTGCCCCTGTAGGGGAAGTGGCCTTCA
>CANQWI010000092.1 GCA_947627515.1 uncultured Clostridia bacterium | reverse complement strand
GGATGACAGGACTTGAACCTGCATGGTCTCCCACAGGAACCTGAAACCTGCGCGTCTGCCAATTTCGCCACATCCGCTCGATTCCCGCATTTTTACTCGGCGGGAATGCCGAGGCGGTAGGTCAACCCCGCTGAAGCTCCCTTTTGACGAGTTCATTTCCGCTACCGTCGAGGAGCCAAACCTTTCCTCCGCTTGAGACTGTCTTGACAGGCTCGCCGTTCACAAATTCCACGGCGGCGTCGTCCTCAATTCCCCAAGCGCAAAACCTATTATACCTTACTATTTCGTCAAAGTCAAGCATTCTTTCATTGTAATGGGGAGAAATTTTTCCCTTCAGCCATCCGAGACCCTTGTACATCCTGTATTCCCCCTCTATGACGGAATCCGAATACATGTCCTCGAACCAACAGATCCCCCCTGCCGAGAGGCCGACGATGAACATTCCCCTCTCGTATGTCTCCCGAATGAGGCCGAGAAGCCCCGTCGCCTTCCACTGCTCCAGCATGAAAACGGTATTCCCTCCGCCGACATAGAGAAAATCTGCCCTTTCAAGCTTGCCCTTCAGCTTTTCCATGTCAAGGTCTCTGTTCACGGTGAGGGCAACATCCGTTTTGATGTCGAATTTTCCCGTAAAGACCTTATGAAAGGTATTGTAGTAGGGCATGCAGTCGTGGCTTGCGGTGGGAATAAAGAGGCCGCACGGTCTGCGGTCTCCTGCGATTTTCCTTGCCTCTGCGGCGATATAGGCGTCGATGGCGAGCTTTTCGGGGGGAAGCGTCTCACGCCCCTTTCCCTGTCCCCCGCCAATCGCGAGAATGCGTTTATTCATCGTTCCCTTCCCTCTTTGCCTGAGCCTCCGTTTCCTCTTCGTCTGCTGCCGAGATGCCGGCCGTCCGATCGACGGGAAGCGCAAAAATGACCCCGCAGGCGGGCGTTTTGAGCCCCACTTTCTCCGAAAGGGCGTCCATGATGGCCTGCGTGTGCTCCTTCTTCGTGAGGATCATGAGCATTTCCTGCTCCTCCAAAAGAGTAATGCCGACGAACTGTTCTGCCTTGCGGTTCTCCGTTGCGCGGGCGCGGATCACGGTGCCGCCGGATGCTCCTGCGCTGCGGGCAGCCTCCATCGCGTCGTCCACGTTCCCCGAACGTACCACGGCAATGACGAGATTGTATTTTCTGTCCTCATGCTTCATGATCCTTTTCTCCTCCTGCTCCTGATGGGACGCCGCCCCGAGGATCCCGTCTGCGACCTTCTGTGAGATCCCCGCCAAGGGGACGGTGAACGAAATTCCCTTGCCCGCTAAATAGAGGGACATTTGGGTTCGGAGCTCCCTCATGATGCTCTCCTCATCTGCCTCGGGAATGATGGAAAATACAATGGTCTTTTCCGTTTCGCCGATGCCGAGATAGTCCAATAGGGCCGAATAGGCGGTGCCGTAGCCTGTAAACGTAAAGCTGAGCGCGACGGAGAGCTCATCGACGATCCCTTTCACCCTCTGCCCGCTGCCGCGGTTCACGATACTGATGAGAAGCTTGGGACGGTTGACCCTTTTTGGCTTTTCGGGCTGTTTCATGATATGCATGGCCGTCGCAACGGCCTTGACGGGCTGTAAGATCGCAGTTTTTTTGGCCATTTCAGTCCACCTCGTACAGCAGAATCCTGTCGTCTACGGAAAGGAAGGTCTTTTTGATCCTGTTTGTCTTGATCTTATAGATAATGCCGAGGATCTGAATGGAGATGAGCGGCGTGAGGGCGACAAAGGCGACGCAACCGAACGCGTCTGTCATGACAAAATCGACCGCCCCGCCATGGAGGGCACCGCATGCCCCGATCGCCATCGGAAGAACAAAGGAGGAGACGAGTGCGCCGCTCGCAACGCCGCCCGAGTCGAACGCGATCCCCGTGAACATGGGAGGCGTAATTAAGGTCAGAAGGAGCGCGACTGCATAGCCGGGGATCAGGATCCACATGATATTAATCCCCGTGAGGATCCTCGTCATGGCGAGTCCCAAGGAAATGCTCACCCCGATACAGAGCCCCTTTTTCATGGCGCTTGCGCGGATCGCACCCGCTGAGAGACGCTCGACCTGCTTATTGAGGACGTGCACGGCGGGTTCGGCAGCAACAATGAAATACCCGAGGAGCATGCCGACGGGAATGAGGAGCCATCCGCCCCACCTGGAGGCAAGACTCTCTCCGATCGCCACGCCCACGGGCATAAATCCAACGCTTGCGCCCGTCAAAAAGAGCACGAGGCCGACAAAGGTATACAAAAATCCGACGAAGATGCGCACGAGTTGCCGCTTCCCGATGGAGCGCGTGATGAGCTGAAAAAAAAGAAAGAACACGACAATGGGCGAAATTGCGATACCCACCTCGCCGCTATGCTCCGCAAGGCCGTAAAGAAATTCCCTGAGGGTCTCCCGCGTGGTTTCAACGGAAACCGGCGGTGTCATGGTATACGGAACATCGTGGATGTGAAAAACGATGGCGAGCGTCAACACTGCGATGATGGGCCCCACGCTCGAGAGAGCGACGAGGCCGAAGGAATCGCTCTCGCCGTCCTTGCGGATGGACGACACGCCGACGCCGAGGGAGATGATGAAGGGAACAGTCATGGGACCCGTGGTCACGCCGCCCGCGTCAAAGGAAACCGCCCAAAAGTCGGGCGCGACAAAGATACTCAGCACAAACGCCGCCACATAAAAGATAATGAGCAGCCATGAGAGCCGTATGCGGAATACGATGCGGAGCATTGCGATTAGCAAAAACACCCCCACTCCCGCCGCGACGGTGAGAATGAGAAGATAATTGCCGAGCGGCGTCTTTTGCGCCAGAGACGGGACCTGCCCCGCCAAGATCTGCAGGTCGGGCTCGGCGACCGTCACAATGATCCCGATAACAAAGGAGAGAAGGGCGATGAGCCAGATCCTCCGCGATTTCGTCATGGCCGAACCGATATTCTCGCCGATGACGAGCATGGACATGTCCGCGCCGAGCGTAAACATTCCCATGCCGAGGATGAGGAGCACGACTCCGCCGAGAAAGAGCACAAAGGTACCCGTGTCAAGCGGCGCGACCGTGGCGGCAAGGATCGTGATGATGAATGCAATCGGGAGAACGGATGTAAGAGATTCCACGATCTTGTCCCGCAGGGCCTTGCTCCGCATGCGACTCCTCCTTTTAAGTTATTTCAGATATTTCTTTTCGATGAGCGAAATCTTGTCGATGCGGCGTTGATGCTTTTCAAAATGCGAAAACTCCGTGGTGAGGAAGGTCGCGACGATGTCAAGCGCGAGGTTTACGCCCACGATCCCCCCGCCGAGAGCGAGAACGTTCGCATCGTTATGCTCGCGGGTGAGCCGTGCGCAGGTCGCGTCCGTGCAGAGCGCACAGCGGATCCCCGGGACCTTATTGGCCGCGATCGAAATACCGATGCCCGTCGTACAGATAAAAATGCCTCTGTCGCACTCCCCTCCTGCGACCGCCTCGGCTCCCTTGAGTGCGAAGTCCGGATAATCACAGGAATCTATAGTCGAGGTCCCAAAGTCCTCGACTTCATAGTTGTTTTCATTAAGATAGCGAACGATGGCATTCTTTAAGGCAAGTCCGCCGTGGTCGCATGCGACTGCTATTTTCATACTATGCTCCATTGAGATTTTGAATGCGGTGAAAGTTGATTGGGAACGATACCCCTCCTCAGTCACCTGCGGTGACAGCTCCCCCCAAGGGGGAAGCCATATGCCCCCTCCTTGAGGAGGGGGACTAAGGGGGCGGGGTCCCCAACACAATTTTTAATTTTGAATTTTTAATTTTGAATTCTCACCCCATGCACCACGTCTTGATGATGAGCGGAATGACCTCGCGGATGGCGCGGAGGGTCATGCGGTAGACGTCGATGTCCTGTCCGTAGGGGTCGGGGATCTCCTTCCCTGCGATCGCGTAAAAGCTCGTCGCATTTTTGCAGTTGAGCCGGTGCGTCTGCGCCTCGGTCATGGTTATGACGACATAGGCGTCATGGAGCAGCTTCTCCGTGAGCTGACGGGGCCGAAAGGTCTTATTGACGGGGATCCCCGCCTCCGCAAGTGCCTGTGCACTGTTGGGGCTCAGGACGCTCCCCTTTTCGACGCAGATCCCCGCAGAGGCGACGACAAAGCCTGAGATCTTCTTCCTCCTCAATTCCTTGCGCAGGGCGGCCTCAGCCATCGGAGAACGGCAGGTGTTCCCCGTGCAGACAAAGAGGATCTTCTTCTTGGGCTCGGTTTTCTTTTTCGGTTCAACCTTCTTCTGTTCCATGCTCCACCCCGAATGCGCGATGCATTCTGTTGCGTACGCCCGCCATCACGCCGCCCCTTTCCCTCGGCTCGATGCCGATGAGAAGGGTCGCGATCCTTTCCCCCTTTCTGAGAAGGTCATACAGACGCTGTGCCATGATCTCGCCCGTCCCGCCCAAATCGAGCGTGCGGAGCCCGTGCAGAAGGGCACAGACCTCGCTCTCACAGAGAAAGCAGGGAATCTCCCCCTTTTTTTCTGCCTCATTGTAGAGCGAAATTGCCTCATCAAGCTGATTTTCGTTGAAAAACGCCGTTCTGCAGCGGGGAGAATAGTGCTGATATGCCATGCCGGGGCTCCTTGGTTTTTCTCCCTTTTTGGCATGGTAAATGCCGCATGCCCCCGCGACGGAGGCGATCATCTCCCGCGTCACGAGGCCCTCCCGCAAAATCTGGGGGACCTCCCCCGTGCAGTCCAAAACCGTGCTCTCGATGCCGCCGCTACAGGCCCCACCGTCGAGAATG
>CANQWI010000091.1 GCA_947627515.1 uncultured Clostridia bacterium | reverse complement strand
CGATATAGACGATAATGTCTGCGTCTGCCCACTTTGCGAGCTGGTGCTGCACAACCGTCTTGCCGCTGCCGAAGGGACCGGGGACCGCTGCCACACCGCCGCGGGCAATGGGAAAGAGGGTATCGATGACTCGCTGACCCGTCACCATGGGCTTGTCGGGCGTGAGCTTTTCCGCGTACGGTCTCCCCCGCCGCACAGGCCACTTCTGTAGCATGCAGACGGGGACGAGGCCCTTCTGTGTCTTGATATGGGCAAATGTCTCATCGATGGTAAAATCCCCCTCCGCGATGTCCGCAAGGACGCCCTCGACGCCGTAAGGGACCATGATGCGATGCTCGACGATCTCCGTCTCCTGCACGACGCCCAAAATGTCCCCCGCCTGCACCTTATCCCCCGCCTTACGCTTGGGGGTCAGGTGCCACTTCTTCTCGCGGTCGAGCTTGTTCACCGAGACGCCGCGGGAGATGCGGGTGCCGTATTCGAAATACAGCGTCGTGAGCGGCCTCTGAATGCCGTCAAAGATGCCTGTGATGAGTCCGGGGGCGAGCTCTGCGGAGAGCGGCTCCCCCGTCGAGACGACCTCCTCGCCGACGCCGAGGCCCGACGTTTCCTCATAGACCTGAATGGAGGCCTTGTCCCCCCTCAATTCTATGATCTCGCCGATGAGCTTTAAATCGGAGACCTGCACGACGTCATACATCCTGCAGTCTGCCATGTTTTCGGCCACGATCAGCGGGCCGGATACCTTTATTGTTTTACCTGCCATATTGCCTCCGATGGGGCCACCGCCCTCAATCGTTGAATAATATATCGACGCCCAAGGCCCGCTCCATCGCGCTCTTCAGAAAGGCCTCCCCATAGCCCGTCGCCTCTCCCGAGGGAACGGGCAGCACGACGGGATAGGCCGCCTCGTCAAAACGCTTGAGAAGATCCTTCAGGAGCAGAGCATAGTCCTCCGTCAGAAATATGACGGAATAGTCGCGGGCGACTCTTCTCAGTGTCTCGCGCGCATTCCTTTCGTCTGTGACGGGAAACGCATCCACGCCCGCAGCCTTGAATACGGTGATGGTCGTGGCATTTCCTACGATCGCCATTTTTCCCTGCATCATTCCACCCCGACAAGCCGTTTTTTGATTTCCCGTGCGTCCACGCCCGCATTGAGGCAAACGAGGATCATGCGCACGTTCGCGATCTCTGCTCTGCGGCGAAGGACATAGTAGAGGAAGGGCTCCTTCCCCTGCAGTACATAGCGGTGCTCGTAGAAGTATTTCTCCTCAAAGGACTCTCTTCTGCGCTCCGCATCCGTAAACAGTTTATCCCTTGCCCTCAGACAGTCGGCATAAAAGTCTGCATACGGCGTCCTGTCGAGCGCGTGTTTTCTGACCTCGGGGTCCTCGGACAGGATGCGGGAGAGATCCTTCTTTTTCAGCCTTCCCCCGCCGAGAAGAAGCTTTTCCGCTTCCTCAGCACTCCCTGCACGCAGAAGGGTGAGTACATTCGTCATGTCGATGCGGAAGCAGAGCAGCCTTCTGAGCACGGGACGGAGCGTGCAGGCGCGGAGAAGATAGGAAAATTCCGCTCTGTCGAATGCCGCCCCGATCTCGACGCCCGTCGCGTCCTCGGGAATGTCGGGCACAGGCGCGGACCTCTCCTGAAGCAGCCTCTTCAGCTCCTCCAATGAACGCAGGCCCTCGGGGGCAAGCATCGGATCCGCGGGGACGCCGAGCCTTTCCGCTTTGTAAAGTGCCTTGAGATTGTGAAAGTCGCGCGGGGCGAGAAAATACGCCCTCTCCGCTTCACCGGGGGCATAGGTGCGGATAAATTCATCCAGCACCCGTCCCTCATAGGCATAGATCGCATCGGGATCGCTCTCGCCGCCGCCGAAGCCGCTCTCCGAAAGAGCACGCAGAACCTCCCCCGCCCTCATCTCTGGAAAGCGGAGAAGCTTTTCGCCCAAAAGCTGTTTCTCTTTGACGGCAATTACGCCGTTTGTAAAATTGCTGTCGAGTGTCATGGGTCAAGCGTTGCCGAACACCGCACGGGCGATCTCGGCCTGATGCTCCTCTCTATCCGCAGCAAGGATGGCCGCATAGGTCAGATCCTTGTCCGAATTTTTTCCGCGCAGGATGAGCCCGCCCGAAAGCGCAGGACGCTCCCCGCCGACGGTGAGCCCTCTCTCCCGCACGACGGGAAGTGCCGCCACCTGCTCCGCATACACAAAATTCTCCGAGAAGACGATCTCGTCCCCCTCCTCCGCATTTTCCCTGAGGAGTTTATCGACAAAAGCCACACTGTCGTGCTCGTTCAGGCAGAGGAGCGTTGCGAGCGCACGGGTATAAATGCCGTCAATGACCCGTCTCTTTTCGGAGAGGAGGAGCTTGCGGCTGTCGAGCCTCGCCGTGGCGGCCCTGCCGTCCGTGATGAGCTTCGCGCGGGAGGAGGCCTCCCGTTCGACCTCGGCGAGCTCCTGTTCGAACTCCGAGGTGGCGGCCGAGACGATCTCCTCCGCACGTTTTTTGGCGTCGGCAAGGATCCTCTCTGCTTCCCTTTCGGCGTCGGAAAGGACACGCGCCACGATGTCTTCCCTGCTCATATCAAAGAAGGGCGGCGAGCGCGGCCGTGGGCTCTGTCACGACGGGAAGATAGTTGAGCGCAGGGACCGCACTCACCAGAATCATCGAGATAAGAAGACCGAGGATAGCGTAGAACTCGATCATCGCGGGATAAAGGATGAGCTTCCCACCGAGGCTCTCCTGCTTGCCGACCGCATAGATGCAGTTGACGGCAGAACGCCCTTGGAAAATACCCGTAAAGAGACCCGAGACCGTCATAGGAAGAACGGCTCCGAAGATCGCCCAGCCCTCTGCGACCATGCCGCCTGCCCCCGCGACCGCCTCGGACTGGATGAGCTCGCTTTGGATCGCCGTGAGGTGGTTGGAAGCGATCAGAGCCACGATGAAGCCGTAGATGCCCTGCGTTGCGGGGAGAAGGACAAGGACCATGACCTTGCCGAAGAGCTTGGGGTTCTCAGAGAGAACACCCGCTGCCGCTGTGCCCGTCTTGTAAAGACCGATCGCCGAGCCCACGCCGCAGAGGAGTACGCACAGCGCGATGCCGATCATTGCAATGACGTAACCTGTTGTAAACATATGTGACCTCCGAATAAAATTCGTTTTTAATTAATCAAAAAGCCTTCTTTAGGCAGGCCGACTGCGGTCAGGCCACAGAGACATGCCTTCTTTGGGAGCCGAGGGGGGTGAAGAGCTCCCCTTCTCCCACAAAGAATTTCCCGTAGAACTCCACATACTGGAGCCTTGCGTCATGGATATACGCGCTCAAAAGCCCCATCGCGAGGTTGAAGAGATGCCCGACAACCATAAGAAGGATGCCGAGGATCGCAAGGGCAAAATTCCCGCCCGTGATGAAGCCGATGCTGTAGAAGGAGATGATCTGCGCGATGACCGCCCCCGAGAGCATGAGGCCGTACAGCCTCGCATAGCTCAGGACGTCCGACGCATAGTTGATGATGCCGTAGAGGGAACCGAAGCCCTTGGTGAATTTGCCGATGAATTTTTCGCGTCTTCCCGCCGTCAGAGCCGCCAGCACGACGCCCACGGCCGCCATGATGCCGCCGATGAGTTTGAGCTGCGGGACATGGAAATCATCCACAAAGCCGCAGACTGCAAAGAGTGCGCCGACAGAGAACACTGCCCATGTAAGGCCGTCAAAGACGCCGTCGAGGATATGCCCCTTTCTCCAGCACTGCCATGCCTTGCAGAGGTAGCCCGCAAAAATCTGGATGATGCCGATGATCATGCTGATGATGAGGATGGCCGGGATGTCGATGCCGATGAAGGTCCAGCACCAATGCTGCTCCGTCTGTGCGGCCCCCGGCATCTGGACGCCGAGATCGGGCATGACGGTGAAGGGCAGGATCTGAATGCCGAAGAGAGAATTGAACAAAAAGCCCCAGATGAGAGCAAAGATGCCGCCGATCCCGAACACGCCCGCGAGAGACTTGATGCCCCCCTCCTTCGCACGGTTTTTAAAATACAAAAAGCCGCCGCCGAGCATCATGAGCAGCCCGTACCCGATGTCCCCCATAATGAACCCCAAAAAGACGGAGTAAAAGAAGGACATGACGGTGTTCGGGTCAAACTCCCTCGAATTCGGCGCGGAGTACATATTTGTGATGGCTTCGAAGTTTTTGACGACCTTGTTGTTCCTTGCGAGTGTGGGAACGAATTCGTTCTCTTCGGGATCCGAAAACTCGTAAAAGAGCGGAAGCTCCATCTCCGAGAGTGCTTTTTTGACATTTTCCTCCTCTTCTGCGGGCACAAAGGCCTCCAGAAGGAAGGTGTGGGCGGTGGAGAGCATCCTCTCCGAGGCCTCTGCCTTTTCGAGCTCAAAGCCGACAAAATCACAGTAAATCTTCAGCCCCTTGATCTCCTCGGAGAGGGCGCAGAGAGTCTCGTAGGCGGATTTTTCGTCCTCCTCGGCCGCCCGCAACTGCTCCTCGAGCGCGTGCAGAAGCTCCGCACCCGTGCGCTCCTCCGTGTAGGGGCAGGCCGAGAAATTAAACGTCGTAAGAAGCTCCTCCAGCTCGCCGAGCACGCTCTTATGGCAAACGGCGGTGAGAAGCACGCCCTCCTCCGTACGGACAGCGTCAAAGGCGGCAAGGGTAAGTGCCTCAAGTCTCTCCCTGCTGTTTTCATAGGCCGAGGCGGGAACGATCCCCAGCCGCACGGCAAAGTTTTTGGTATCATGATAAAAAGAGAAGGGCTTCGCGGCGGCAGAATACGGCAGGGCGGCCGCGATCGCACGGCTGAGCTTTCCCTGCTCGGAGGAGGCCGTACTCATCCTCTCCTGCAGAGAGGTAAGCTCTGTAAGAAGACGGTCTGCCCTTT
>CANQWI010000090.1 GCA_947627515.1 uncultured Clostridia bacterium | reverse complement strand
CGCCTGAAGAGATTCGAACTCCTGACACACGGCTTAGAAGGCCGTTGCTCTATCCACCTGAGCTACAGGCGCATATTTTTTGCCTTGAAGCTTCGCGCATCTCTTGAGACTTACGAATTTGGAGCGGGTGATGGGAATTGAACCCACGCGACCAGCTTGGAAGGCTAGTGTTCTGCCACTGAACTACACCCGCAATCGAATCAATGCCTGCTTATTCTAACAAAGTTTTTCGGATATGTCAAACAATTTTGACGGGAATTGCAAACATTTTTCCAAAAAAATATTTTTACCGTATTTTGTCCCGTTCCTTCCGCAAAAACGGAAATACGCTTGCATTCCCGACGGCGGTGTGCTATAATTTCATCATCCCAAATACTATGTAACAGAAACCATCGGCAGGCGTATCGAAAAATGAAAACTCTCTATATCTCGGACCTTGACGGGACCCTGCTCACGAGCGAGGAGCGGATCTCCCAATATAGCCGTGAAAGGCTCAACGCCCTGATCGACCGCGGCATGACGCTGTCCTTTGCGACGGCCCGCTCTGCGGTCAGTACACGCTCCGCCCTCGACGGACTCAGGATGCTTGTCCCCGTCGTGCTCTATAACGGCGGCCTCATTTATAATTATGAGACAAAGGAGGTCCTCCGCTGCACTCTCTTTACGGAGGAGGAGAAGCGGTACGTCCTTTCCGTGCTTAAGGAATTCGGGATCCCGCCCCTTGTCTTCGGCGCAAGGGAGGTAGGCCACGAGCGCATCGGCTACACGCTCGGGCGGGAGAACCTCGGCATCGAGCGGTATCTCTACCGCCGCCGCGGGGACGCGAGGCTTGACCCCGTTCCCACCGAGGACGCCCTTCTGGAGGGGGCGGTCTTCTATTTCAAATGCATTTGCCCGCGGGAGCAGCTCGAGCGTGCATGGGACATCCTCAAGTACGACAGCCGCTTTATCTGCATTTTTCATCAGGAAAAATATCAGAACGACTTCTGGATGGAGGTCTCTCCCCGTGAGGCGACCAAGGCAAACGGCGTCTCCTTTTTAAGAGCCTACCTCGGCTGTGAAAGGGTCGTCTGCTTCGGCGACACCTCCAACGATTCCGACATGTTCGACGTCTGCGACGAGAAATATGCCGTCATGAACGCAGACAGCTGGCTCAAGGAAAAGGCAACGGGGGTCATCGGCTACAGCGAGGAGGACGGCGTCGCCAAGTGGCTCGAGGCGAATTTCCGTCCATGAAGGGCCAAAATACAGGCCGTATCGGGCAGTTTTCATAAGAAAGGGCGGCGGGACAATGCTTTATGACCTCTCACAGGAACAGGTAGATCCCGCGGAAGCCAAGAAAAAAGCAGTAGACGTTCAGCACCGCAAGAAGCGGCATAAAAATCATAAAGAACAGATTCCCGAGACGGAAATGCAAAAGAAACATGGAGACATACACCGCGATCGCGCCCCCGAGAAGGGCGGAGAGCAGTAATTTTCCGTCCCCGCGGATCTCCCCGTCCGTCTCGTAGCCCTCCTTTTGCGATTTTAAAAATCGGAAGGCATAGAAATTGACGGCGAGGATATAGACAGCAAAGCATACATATACGATCGTCATAGCACCCTTTTCAGTATTTGCCTTTTTTGCGAAAGTAGCGCAGGGGCCGCAAAATTTTTTTTGCAGAGGATGTCGGAATGCAGTCACTCAGAGAACTCTATAAAATAGGCCGCGGGCCCTCAAGCTCCCACACAATGGGGCCCGAGCGGGCTGCAAAGGACTTTTTGCGCCGCCATTCCGACGCTGTCTCCTACCGTGCGACGCTGTTCGGCTCCCTCGCGCTCACGGGGAAGGGCCACCTCACGGACAGAGCGATCATTGACGTGTTTGAGAGCGCGGAAAAGCGCATCGACGTCGTCTTCGATACAAACGACCTTCCCCTCGAGCATCCCAACACCATGACGCTCGAGGCACTCGGAGAGACGGGAGAGACCCTTCATTCCGTCACCTATCTCTCCATCGGCGGCGGCAGCATCCGCGCGGCGGGGGAGAAGGAAGGGGTGGTCTGCGACGTCTATCCCTTTGCCACCTTTTCGGAGATCATGGCATACTGTACGGCAAAAAATATCCCCCTCGCGCAGACGGTGTTCGACTTTGAAGGAGAGGAGATAGGGGACTTTTTAAGCGAGGTCTGGCACTCGATGAAGCACACGATCCACGCGGGGCTTATCGCCGAGGGCAAGCTCCCGGGGACGCTCAGGGTGGACCGCAAGGCCAAGCTCCTCTTTGAGACGCGCATGCCCGACGAGGGACCCGAGGAGTTTGAAAAACGCCAGCTGTGCTCCTTTGCCTTTGCAACGAGCGAGGAGAACGCGGGCGGCGGCACCGTCGTGACCGCACCTACCTGCGGGGCGAGCGGCGTCCTGCCCGCCGTGCTCTTTTATCTCTCGGGCAAGCACGGCTTTTCGGAGAAAAGGATCGTCTCCGCGCTTGCCGTCGCGGGGCTCGTCGGCATCACCGTCAAGCAGAATGCCTCTGTGAGCGGCGCGGAGGCGGGTTGTCAGGCAGAGATCGGGACGGCGACCTCCATGGCCGCGGCCGCCGTTTGCACCCTCTTCGGGGCAGACCTCGCAGAGACAGAGTATGCCGCCGAAATTGCGCTTGAGCACCAGCTCGGCCTCACCTGCGACCCCATCTGCGGCTATGTCCAGATCCCCTGCATCGAGCGGAACGCCGTCGCGGCGATGCGGGCCCTTGAAAGCGCGGAGCTCGCCCGTGTCCTGCACGGCACGAGAAAGATCTCCTTCGACCTCATCGTCAAGACGATGTACGAGACGGGCAAGGACATCAACGCAAGGTACCGTGAGACGAGCGAGGGGGGACTCGCCGCCCATTATAAGGTCAGCTGAGCGGTTTTTTCCCGCCTCTGTGACCCGTTCAAAGCAAGGACAAGCCGAGCTTTCCCGTTCGGCTTTTTTCTTGTCCTCATACGCTTCAATTTAATTGTGCAAATTGTGGCTGAAATCGTTGACATCTCCCGCTTTCGTATGATAGAATATAGCATGTATCGGAGTATACCGAATCAAATGGGTACTATTTCCGAAAGGAGAAACCAACATGAAAGAGAGAACCAGCGGGCTCGGAAGGAAGCTTCTTGTTTCCCTGCTTGCACTGGCGGTGGGAGCGGGCGTCCTCTTCGGCGTCCTGCTCTGCAGTGCGCCTCATGCGGGGACCCTTGCATCGGCTGCGGAGCTTGCGGCCGGGGAGGACACCACCCGCACACTCATCGCAACAGCCGCCCAAAGAGAATACCGTGAAAGCTACAGAGAGCTCACGGGGAAGGATGCCGATGAGAGCGACCCCTTAGTCAAGGCGTCCCTCGACGCGATCGCCGCGGCAGTGGAGAATGCGGACAGAGATCTTTACGACGCCGCAGTCGACAAGCTCTCCGCAGAGCTCGATGCCCTCTGCAGCAGCCTCATCCGTCGCAATGACGTCTTCGTCAGGGATTCCGAGGAGACGGTCGCCATCGTGGAGGCAGCAAGAAAGACGATCCATACCGCCATTCTCGACGTCTTTGAGCGCGGGGAGGAGGATGTGATCCCCGATTTCTCGCTGGCCCTCAGAGGGTATGCGACAAGGCTCGACGCGCAGAGGCAGTCCGAGAAGACCGCAGCCAAGGCCGAGGTCGAGGCCAAGATCGGCAGTACCTCCTATTCGCCGGAGCTTCAGGCAAAGCTGGATGCGCTTTCCGTCGCCGTCAATGAGAAGATCGACAGCGCAGACTATTGTGAGCTTGCTCTCCTCATCGAGAAATTCGGGGCGCAGGCAGATCTCCTTGCGGTCTATGCCGAGCTCGACGCGCTTGCAAGCGCGGACGGGATCGACCTCACTGCCGTCAGGGAGGAGGTCTACGGGACGCTCGACGCGATCGATGCGGCGAGGTATTCCAACGAGATCAAAAATCTCCTCGGGGATGAGACGCTCAAGGCGCAGAGGGGGTATGCCCTCACCGCGCTCGAGTCGCTTGTCGCAGGAGGAAGCGAGGCCGTGTGCGGACTGCTTGACGGGCCCAACGGCTTCAGAGCGAGGGCAGAGGGGGCAAGAGAGAAGACCGTCCTTTTTGACCTTGTCGCAGAGGCCAAGGTCGCAGTCGCGGCCGAGAAATTCCTCGACAAGAACGAGGTGCTCAGGAAGAGCATTGAGAGCATCACCGCAGAGGATAAGGATTCCATTACCAAGGCGCAGAGGAATGCTTCCACGCTTGCAGAGGACGTGAGAGACTGTCTTGAACTCGTGCCCTACGGCTCTCTTGAGAGCAAGCTGAGCGACTACGCCAACAAGGCCTCCTTCGAGGCCGCCAAGGCCGACGCGCTCGCCGATGCGGAGACGGTGCTTTTGAAAAATGACGATCCCTACGTCCGTGAGACCTACGAGGCCAAGCTTGCCCTGCTCGAAGAGGTAGACTATACCGCGCAGACGGAGGACGCGGGCAGGAGCGAGCATCTGCAGGACTGCAAGACGCAGCTTCAGAACGCGCTCTCGTCCCTCCGCAGGGCCACGACCCTCGCCCGCACCGTCCTCGAGAGGTCGTCGGATACCACGGAGCTTTACAACGACCTTGCAGCAAGGGGCGGCTACAGCGAAGAGCAGCTCGCAACGCTCAGGGCGATCTCCGAAAAGTTCGCTTCGGACGCAAGGGATATTCTCAAGAATAAGGAAAACGGCGAGGGCGGCAAGACCGCGCAGGAGCTTCTTCAGGAGCTTTACAGCGAAGCCGTTGCAAAGATGAAGGCTGTCCCCGTTTCCGAGATCTCGGGCGGTGACCTCTCCTCCGATTACGATGAGGACTTTGACGGGACCACCCTCTGGGGCTCCGTCGAAAACAGCGAGCTCCCGAGCGGCGTCAAGCTCTCGATCGAGGTGAAGGAGAACAAGTCCTCCGAGAGCATCGACAAGGCCGCAAGGGATGGGAAGCTCTCCGTCGCGGACGGAGAGCTTCCCA
>CANQWI010000089.1 GCA_947627515.1 uncultured Clostridia bacterium | reverse complement strand
GCAACTACAAGGACGGAACAATTCGGATCTCATTAGAGGAAATCGAGCGTTCGGATTTGTTATCAAATGGTGTACCAAATGAGACCCGATAGAACCCGTAAAAGGGCTCTGTCGGGGTCTTTTTTTGGGGAAAAATTCTCAGCCGCCGGGCTTGTTATCTTTTTCCGACTCCCCTCTCTTGTGGGGGAGAGGGTGGGGTGAAAATTGTTGACAAATCAACAAAATTGTGGTAATATTATGGGAAAGGAGTAAGCATGGAGCAGCGATATTCAACATTTTCCCTTCTTCTCATCAATGTCACGCGATGCGTGCAGAAAATCAAGAACGCCGAGATGGCGGCGCTGGGGCTCAAGGGGACGCAGGTGCAGTGCCTCTTCGGGCTATACAATTCCCCCGACGGGGCGAATCTGAAGCAGCTGTGCGAGATATGCGGCGAGGACAAGGGAATGCTGTCGAGGACGGTCAAGGAGCTCACCGCGCAGGGACTTGTTTACACCGACACGGCGGGCGGGCGTAGGTACAAAAATCCCATTTTACTCACCGAAAAGGGCGCCCGAATCGCAGGGATCGTTGCGGAAAAGATCTCGGCGTTTCTTGAGAAGGGCAGTGCGGGGCTCTCCGACGGGGAACGGACGCAGCTGTACCGATCCCTTTCGCTCATCTCGGAAAATCTGACGGAAATCTGCAAAAATTACGCTCCGACTGCAGGGAGGGAGCAGGCATGATAAAAATTTTAATTGACAGCGCGTCCGACATCGACGCCGAGGAGGCACGGAGCATGGGCGTCGAGCTGCTTCCCATAGAAGTGCGGTTCGGCGAGGAGGTCTATCTCGACGGCGTCAACCTGTCGCACAGGCAGTTCTTCGAAAAGCTGATCGAGACAAACGACATTCCCAAGACCAGCCAGATCAACGAATACCGCTGGGGTGAGGCCTTTGAGAAAATGATCGCAAACGGCGACCAGGTGATCGCGATTACGCTCTCCTCCAAGCTGTCGGGGACCTTTACCTGCGCAAAAAATGCCGCAAAACGCTTCAAGCGGGTGTATGTCGTCGACAGCCTGAACGCCGCCGCGGGAGAGCGGGTGCTCGCGGAGTATGCCTTAAGGCTTGCGGCAGAGAAAAAGGATGCGGCCACCATCGTGGACGAATTGAACGAGAAGAAAAGGAAGATCTGCGTGATCGCCGTTGTGGATACGCTGAAATATCTCAGAAAAGGCGGGAGGATCTCGGGCGTCGCGGCGATCGCGGGAGAGATGCTTTCGGTAAAGCCCGTCGTGTCCGTCATTGACGGGGAGGTCAAGTCGGTCGGGAAGGCGATCGGCAGCAAGCGCAGCAACAATCTCCTCGTACAGCTCGTGCAAAAGAACGGCGGCATCGATTTTTCCATGCCGTACGGGCTCATGTATTCGGGCCTCTCCGACGAATATCTCAAAAAATATCTGCAGGACAGCAGGGCCCTGTGGGAGAAGCACTTTGACGACCCCTCCCGCATCCCCGTCCACCTCATCGGCAGCACCATCGGCACGCACATCGGCCCGAACGCAGTCGGCGTCGCCTTCTTCCATAACTGATCCCCTCTCGTCTTCAAATCGTATCGATAAAATCAGAGCTTCTCCGTAAAATCCCCCTTGCGAGACGGGAGAGCGGAAAAAATCGTGACAAAAAATCGCATTCCGCTTTACTTTTGGAGTGCGATTTTTTATAATGGTGGTATGGGTTACGAAATTTTTCTGAAAAAGGGCGAGGAGCGGCGCATTTTGGCTGGACACCCGTGGGTGTATGCCAACGAGGTCGCCCGCATCGAGGGCAAGGACAGGAACGGCTCGCTTGCGACGGTGAGAAGCCTTGACGGGCGGTATCTCGGCAGAGGCTACATCAACCATGCCTCCAAGATCCTCGTCCGCATTTTTCTCCGCGGGAATGAGGAGGAGGGCAAGCAGCTCTTTTTTGAGCGCATTCACGCGGCAAACAGCTATCGGCAGGCTCTCGGCCTGACCGACGCCTATCGGGCGGTGTTTGCAGAGGCAGACGATTTGCCCGCGCTCATCGTCGACAAATACGGCGATTACCTCTCCGTGCAGATCCTCTCTCTCGGCATGGAGCTGAGAAAGAAGGAGATCGTGGAGGCCCTTGTCGAGGAGTTTTCACCCAAGGGCATCTACGAGCGGTCGGATGTTGCGGTGCGCAAAAAGGAGGGACTCGAGGAGAGGACGGGCGTCCTGTACGGCGAGGTGCCCGAGGAGGTGCTGTTTAGGGAAAACGACCTACTTCTGTCCGTCGACCTCAGGAACGGGCAAAAGACGGGGTACTTTCTCGACCAGCGGGAAAACCGTCTTTCCGTGCGGCGGTATGCAAAAGGAGAGGTGCTCGACTGCTTTTGCAACAGCGGCGGCTTCTCGATGAACTGCGCCATGACCGCAGAGCATGTGCTTGCCCTTGACGCCTCCCCTCTCGCGCTCGAAAGGGTGAAGCGCAACGCCGAGCTCAACGGCCTTCAGAATATCCAAACGGTCGCGGGGGACGCATTCGAGCTCCTGCGCCGCTTTCATGCAGAGGGAAAACGCTTCGATCTCGTCATTCTCGATCCCCCCGCCTTCTGCAAATCCGTCTCCGAGGTCAAGGACGCCCTCAAGGGGTACCTCGACATCAATCTGCTCGGGCTCAAGCTGGTGAAAAGGGGCGGGTTCCTCGTCAGCTCCTCCTGCTCCCACTTTGTGACGATGCCCCTCTTTGAGGGCATGCTCAAGGAGGCGGCCGTCCGCTCCAAGCGGCGGGTGCGCATCGCGGAGCTGCACGCGCAGGCCCCCGACCACCCCGCGCTCCTTGCGGATGAGGAGACGATGTATTTAAAGCTCTTCGTCCTGCACGTCGAGTGAGGCTACAGGCTTTCCTTTAAAATTTCCACGATCTCGTCGCGGGTAAGGACATGGTAGCCGCCCTCCTGAATGAAGGTGGCATCCGCGATATCCTCGATCATGTCGGGGGTGACGCCGAGGTCTGAAATGTTAAGCACAAGACCCATATCCTTCATCCAATTTTCCAAGGCCGCAAGGCCTTTTTTTGCAATCTCCTCGTCGCTCCCCTCCTCGCTGACGCCCCAGACGGAAATTGCAAAGCGTCTGAATTTCTTCAACCCGTATTTCAGAATATGCCGATAATATGGAAGCGAAACGGCCGAGAGCGTCATGCCGTGCGTGGCGTCCGTGTAGGCTCCGACGGCCTGCCCGAGCATGTGGACCTCCCAGTCCGTCGTCTTGCCTTTGTCAAGTAAAGTGTTCAAAGCCCATGTCGCCGCCCACATGATGTCCGAGCGGGCCTCATAGTCGTGCGGGTCCTTTTTTGCCCTGTAGGAGGCAGAGATGAGCGCACGCATCAGGCCCTCGCAGAGGTAGTCGGTGACGTTTTCGTCCTCGCCCGAGAAATACTGCTCGCAGATGTGGTTAAAGGCGTCGTAGATGCCCGCGACCATCTGCCATTCGGGGAGCGTGTAGGTGAGCGTAGGGTCGAGGATGGAGAACCTCGGCATGACCTCGCTCCCGAACACATGGCCCTTTTTGATCATCCTCTCGCGGTTTGTGATCACGGACCCACCGTTCATCTCGCTCCCCGTGCCCGTCATGGTGAGCACACAGCCGACGGGAAGGATGCGCTCTGAGGGCTCCTCGCCGCGAACAAAGAACTTCTCCCACGGGTCCTCGCTGCAATATGCGGAGACGGAGACGGCCTTTGCGTAGTCACAGACGGATCCGCCGCCGACGGCAAGGATGAGGTCGATGCCGTTCTCCCTTGCCCGCTTGGCTCCCAAAAGGACGCGGTCATAGGTGGGGTTGGGCATGACGCCGCCGTCCTCAATGACGGTCTTGCCGCAGGCGTGCAAAACGGAGAGCACCCTGTCATAGAGGCCGCTCCTCCTGATAGAGCCGCCGCCGTAGCTGAGCATGACATTAGGCCCGAAGCCGTTGACCGCCTCCGCAAGAGAGTCGAGGGCGTCCTTGCCGAAATAGAGCTTGGTGGGGTTGTGATATGTGAAATTTCCCAACATATTCTGACTCCTTTTTTATTTTTTACTTGGATTTTCTGCGTAAAAAGAATTTGGATATCTCGACGCCGACAAGGGGCACAAGGCACAGCCCCGCGATGATGAGATACTCGTAGACATTGAGAAGCTTGACGCCGAAGAAGCTGCCCGCACCCGGGATGAAGGGCACCGCAAATAGCAGAAAGAGGACGATCGCAAGGGAGCCCCCCATCGCCGCAAAGAGGGCCTTGTTGTGGCCGCCACCCTTTGCAAAAACAGAGGCGGTATCCGACCGCTGGTTGCAGACATGGACGAGCTGGGAGAGCGAGACGGTCGCAAAGGTCATTGTCATGGCCGCGGCCTCGTCATGGAAGCCGTACAGACCGATAAAGTATGCCGAAAGAGAAGCTGCGGTGAGAAGTGCGCCGTGGAAGAGCACCCTGAACACGAGCCCGCGTTCGAAGAGAGTGCCCGATTTTATGGGCGGGTGGTCCATGATGTCGGAGGCGGCGGGGTCGACGCCGAGGCCGAGGGCGGGCAGAGTGTCCGTCACAAGGTTGATAATGAGGACATGCACGGCCAAGATGGGCGCGGGAAGGTTGAAGAGGGTGGCGATGATGAGGGTGAGGATCTCCGCAATGTTTCCCGCGAGGAGAAATTGAATGACCTTGCGGATGTTGGCATACACTCTGCGGCCCTCCCTCACCGCGCTCTCGATCGTCGTAAAATTGTTGTCGAGAAGAATGATGTCGGAGGCGTCCTTCGCAACGTCCGTGCCCGCGCCCATTGCAACGCCGATGTCGGCAGCCTTGAGTGCGGGAGAATCGTTTACGCCGTCCCCCGTCATGGATGCGACCTCCCCCGTCCTCTGCAGCGATCTGACGATGCGAAGCTTGTCGGAGGGAGAGACGCGAGCGAAAACGGAGGTCGTCTTGACGAGGTTGTCGAGCTCGTCGTCCGTCATGGCGGCAAGCTCGCTCCCCGTGACGGCGGTGTCC
>CANQWI010000088.1 GCA_947627515.1 uncultured Clostridia bacterium | reverse complement strand
CCTATACGGGCCTTGTTTGGCTGGATTACAGCCAGTGGGCGTTTGACAGATATGTCAACCCGAGCTACGGCATTGCGACGGGCAGAGGGCTCTACAACAAGGAGACGGGCACGATGAACGCCACCGCCGCTGCCTCTGCGACGGTCACCGAGGATCAGAGCGAGGCCATGCGCGAGTACAGGCGGCAGATGGTCTTGAACGGCAGGAGCAAGCTCGTCTCCCGTCCCGTCAAGCCCATCGACGAGGGGACCGACCCCTATCAGTTGCCCGATTCCTTCTCGAGAGAGGACCTTCAGAGGCTCCGCGAGAGCAGGGAGGAGATGGAAAAGGACGTCAAGGCGTACGAGGACGAGCACAAAAACGACGAGGCCTATGTCGCCTACAACAGAGAATTCGACTCGCTCGAGAGTGCACTCAGAGAGGAGGAGAAGGCAAAGAGCGGCACTGCCAAGAAAAAGAAGGGAAAAATGCGCCGCCCCGAGATGCTTTCACGGAAGGGACGCAAATGACGCAGGCCTACGATCATCTTGCCGAATGGTTTGAACATCTGAACGACGACTGCGACTATGAAAAGTGGTCGCAGTATTTTATTGAAGGCCTTGCGCGAAGGCATGCGGGGAGGATCGGCTTCGATCTCGGCTGCGGCAGCGGGGCGTTTACCCGCGCCCTGAGGCGGGCGGGCTACGACATGACGGGCGGGGATCTCTCGGACGCCATGCTCTCGTCCGCCGTCCTTGCCGCGCAAAAGGAGGGGCTCGATATTCCCTTCGTAAAGGCAGATGCGGCCGACCTTCGCACCCTGAAAAGGTATGATTTCATCCTTTCTGCCAACGATTGTATCAATTATCTGCCGCAGGCATCGCTTCCGACCGCCTTCAGGCGCATCGCAAAATGTCTCAAAAAGGGCGGCCTTTTCTGGTTCGATATCAGCTCCGAATACAAGCTTCGCGAAAAAGTTGCAGATAATATGTTCGGGGACGACAGGGAGGAGGTCACCTACATCGAATTCAACAGCCTCAGGGAGGACTGCGTCGAGACGGACGTCACGCTTTTTGTAAAGGAGAATGAGCTTTTTCGCCGCTACGACGAGAGGCATGTCCGCTATATCCACACCGAGGAGAACGTCCTGAAGGCGCTTGAGAATGCGGGCTTCGAGGCAGAGGTCGAGGGGGATCTCGGCAGGGAAAAATTTCACAGCGACAGGCTGAATTTTATATGCAGAAAAGTATCATCTTAAAGACGCTTATCTGCGGGGGAGAGATTTCCCTTGCAGTCATAGACAGCACCGGGATCGTGCAGGAGGCCATGCGCCGTCATCATTTCTCTCAGGTCGCCGCGGCCGCCTTCGGACGGACGCTCACAGCCTCTGCTTACCTCTGCAGCTGGCTGAAGGGGGAGAATAGCTCGCTTTCGGTCACCGTCAACGGCGGCGGCCCGTGCGGAAGGATCTGCGTTGCGGGGGACAGCAGCCTTCGCATGCGTGGCTTTACCGACCATCCCGAGATCGCGCTCCCTCCCCGTGCGGACGGCAAGCTGGACGTCGGCGGGTATGTGGGAAGAGACGGCATGCTCACCGTGGTCTCGGATGACGGGACGGGCCTGCCCTTTACGGGGGCCTGCGCTCTCGTCTCGGGGGAGATCGCGGAGGACTTTTCGGCATATTTTCTGACGAGCGAGCAGCGGCCCACGGCGATCGCGCTCGGGGTAAGGGTCACAGAGCACACTGTTCTCGGCGCGGGGGGCGTTTTCCTGCAGCCTCTTCCGGGGGCAAGCGAGGAGTCTCTCTCCTATTGCGAGGAGAAGATCACTGAGTTCAAAGTGCTCTCCTCGCTCATTGAGGAAAGGGGCGCGGAGGGGGTGCTCAGGCAGCTGACGGACGCACCCTTTGAAGCGCGGCCGATCCTTTATCGCTGTCACTGTACGCGGCGGCGGGCAGAGGGGGCCGTGCTCTCCCTCGGCAGGGAGGACGCCCACGCCCTCCTTCGCGAGCGGGGCAGCGTCAATGTCCATTGTCAATACTGCAACACCGATTATACTTTCACGGAGGAGGATATTGCACGCCTCTTCGGGGAGAATGCATGAGCAAGCAAGAAAATTGGATCTTAAGCGATGAATTTCTCATCGACAGTGCAGAAAAAAGGATGAGCAGCGGGGATCACATGGGTGCGCTCACCGTGCTCAACAAGCGGGCGGGGCTGTACCCGCCGAGCGCGGATTCTCTCGCACTCTATGCGGATGTCTACGAGGAGCTGGAGCTTTGGCATCTCGCCGCCGACGCATGGTTCCATTTTCTCGACATCTGCAATGAGGCCGATTTTTCAGAGGGCTATGAAGGACTCGCGATTGCCTTTTTAAACATGGGCAACGAGCTCCAGTCCACCTACTATTACACCCGCGCCTATGCGGACGAGGAGGGCTTTCAGGAGGGCTTTGCGGACTTTCTCGAGAACTATTCCCCCGACGAGCCGCCCGCCCTCCGCATCGTGGGGGAGGAGGACCCCGAGGCACTCAGGGAGGGACTCGGGCTCATGCGGGAGGGGGAGCTGCAAAAGGCACGGCAGAGGCTCTTCCGTGTGGACCCCGAGAGTCCCGATTTTCCCGCCGCGGCCGCCCTTGCGGCCATGTGTCTGCTCATGATGGGGGACGAGGGTGAAGCGGAGGCAGAGTGCAAGGAGCTCGTTTCCGCTTTTCCCGAAAATACCAATGTCCTCACCACCTATATTGCCGTGCTCGGCGCGAGAGGGAAGAAAAAGCGTGCCGCCGAGATCGCAAGAAAGCTCGCGGGACTGCATGTCGAGGGAACGGACGAGCTCTTTCGCATCGCCACCGCCCTGTGTGAAACGGGGCTCGACGAAGAGGCCTTCCGCGTCCTCACCGAGCTCAGGGTGCGGCTTCCCTATGACGAAAACGTACTCTACTTCTATGCCGTCGCGGCGCATCATCTCGGAAGGACGGATGAGGCCATCTCCTCTTTGGAGATGCTGACGACAGTCTACCCGCGGAAGGCGATCGCAAGATACTATCTCGAGCACCTGCGCCTTTTCCGTGACGGCGAGGGGAAATCGCCCCAAATGTCCTTCTTCTACCGCCTGCCGCAGTCTGTATATACGGACGTCGCCGATATCTTGCTCTCCGCACTGCGGTGGGGCGAGGAGCAGCTGGGGGAGGAGGACCGTGCACGCATCGACGACTGTATCAGCTACGCCTTTGATGAGCTCGAGGGCAGGGACGAAAAGCTGCAGGTCGTCGCGGTCAAGCTGGCCGCAAGGACCCGCCGCGATGAATTTTTGCGGGAAAAGCTCCTCGATTTTGAGGGCAGCGATCTCGTCAAATTCGCCATTCTCCACGAATTCACCGTCCGCAACGAGGAGAACTCCTTCGGCACCGTCTTTCTCAATCTGTATCGGGAATTCTTTACCCATACGATCGACATCGGCACAAGGAAGGCAACGGAATTTCTCGACGCCTTTGCGGATGTCTATTCCAAATACGGGCTCCTCGGCCCGGACGACGAGGGGAAGCTCTGCGGGGCCGCGGAGGACATCTACGCCGCACTCGAGGAGGCAAACGCATGGCGGTTTATCGACGACCGCAGCGCACTGTCTGCGGCCATCTACCGTGAATCGAGGCTGGGCGGCCAGCCGCAGACCCTGAAGGACATATGCGACATGTTCGACGCCGACCGCTACGTGACGCAGGAAATTTTAGACTTTCTCATGTGAGGGACCTATGAAAAAGCTTGTTGATTTTGACGCGCTCTTCGACGAAAAGCTCTCCGAATACATGAAGCAAAACGCGGGCAAGTACAGTGAAAAGCAGTGGGAGAGCATCATTCCGCGGCTGTATAAGCAGTTCGGGGACATCATGATCCCCTCCGTCAAAAGCACGCCGAAGGGGTACTACGCCGCCATGACGGATGAGGAGCTCGTCGATTCCCTGCGCCGCCATGTCGAGGAAGGGGTCCCCGTCTCCGATTTTCTCTGCCGCGAGCTCGAAAAACGGGCCTGCCCCGACGCTCTAATCGACCTTCTCACCTCTCAGAATGAGGAGCTTCTCCTCCTTGCCGTCAACCTTGCGGGGGCGAACGAGAGGGCCTTTGACGCCTATTTCTCCATCCTGCAGACGAGCGGAGACGGAGAGCTCAAGGATACCGTCGCGGAGCAACTCAAGGCAGAGGCCGACAAGGCCAAGGAGCGTGCGCTTGCTCTGTATGAAAGGGGCGTTGAGCCCGACCTCATGCTCGAGATCCTTTCCCGCACGAAGGAGAGGGACGACAGGGTGTACGAGCTGCTCGTAAATGCCTTCCGCACGAGCGGGGAGCTCCCGATGCATGCGAGCTACCTTGCGGCATACGGGGACGCGCGGGCCCTGCCCCTGCTGTTGGAGACCATCGACCGCGACGACATCAATTATCTTGAATATCAGGAGCTCAAATATGCCGTGGAGGCCCTCGGCGGGGAGTACACCCGCGAGCGCGATTGGTCCTCCGACCCCTACTACCGCGAGATCCACGGAACAGACTGAGTGCTCCGTCTCCCGCCGCAATTTTTTATTTTCGATTTTCAATTTTGAATTTTCAATTCATAATCCCGCGCCCTTCGCCATATCATATCCTTGAACGGCGGAGGTGCTTTTTTATGGAAACATTCAACGTATACGAGGATATCGCATCGCGCACAGGCGGGGAAATTTTCGTCGGCGTGGTCGGGCCCGTCAGAACGGGCAAATCGACCTTCATCAAAAAATTCATGGAGGCCTTGGTCCTTCCCAATGTTCCCGCGGCCAAAAAGAGCCGTTACACGGATGAGCTGCCGCAGTCGGCGGCGGGCAGGACGGTCATGACCACCGAGCCCAAGTTCGTCCCCGAGGAGGGCGCGGAGATCAAGGTAAAGGAGGCGACCGCGAGGGTGCGTCTCATCGATTGCGTCGGCTATCCCGTCGAGGGGGCGAGCGGGTTTGAGGAGGAGGGTGCGCCCCGCCTCGTCAAGACTCCTTGGAACGAGGAGCCCGTGCCCTTTGAGCAGGCGGCCG
>CANQWI010000087.1 GCA_947627515.1 uncultured Clostridia bacterium | reverse complement strand
GGCGCATCCCACATTGGAGGACGCCGAGATCGTCATTGAACGGTATACCCGCCCTACGGGAGACTATCCCGAGGGTCGGTTGGAGATCGTTGCGGGGGCAACGCTTCTGTATGAAGGACCGCTGCCCTACGTCAACAAGGACAGAGGGGAGCGCACCCTGCCCTTTATACGGCAGGTCTGCATCCCCTTGGCGGGATCCTTTTTCGGGACCTCCGTCGTCGACAGAATGATCCCATTGCAGAGGGCGTACAACGCGGTAAGGAACCGCAAGCATGAATTTTTGAACCGCCTCTCCATGGGAGTCATCGCCGTCGAGGACGGATCCGTCGACGCGGACGAGCTGAGCGAGGAGGGTCTTTATCCCGGGAAGGTCCTTGTCTACCGTCAGGGCTCGCCCTCGCCCGAATTTCTCGATTGCGGATCCATGCCGAGCGAATTTCATGAGGAGGAGGAACGCATCTCGGACGAATTTATCCTCGTCTCGGGCATGAGCGAGATCTCGCGGAACTCCGCAAATCCCACCCATGTCACGTCGGGCGTCGGGTTGCAGATACTCCTCGACCAGGACCAGAACCGCATGCAGTCGAGCATCGAGAGCGTGGAGCGGGCGATCAAGGAGGCGGGCAAACAGATCCTGCACCTTTATAAGCAATTCGCCTCCGCAAAGCGCGTGCTCAGCATGACGGGGACGGGCGGGCATACCGAGCTCTTCTGGTTTTCCGCAAGCGATATCTCAGCGGATGATGTACAGTTCGTCACGGGATATGAAAAGACGGCCGAGGAAACGCGGGAAGAAATTTTAAAGCTTCTCGATCTCGGTCTTCTGAGGAACGAGGAGGGCGCGTTCGACGACGCCACGCGGAACAGAGTTCTCGAGGCTCTGGGCTACGGGTCGTTTGAGAACGCGAGGGACATCTCCTCCCTTCACCTCAAAAAGGCGGAGAGGGAGAACCTCATTCTGGCGCAGCATGATGTGGAGGCGGATGTGTATGACGACCATGAGCTGCACATCGCAGAGCACATGCGATACCTGCTTTCGGGCGGGGAGGACGACAGCGCGGTGAAGGAGCGTATTTTGCGCCATATCGCAGCCCACCGCAAAGGAGCATGACATGGAAGAGGAAAACGGAAAACAGGAACCCGCGGAGCAAAAGGAGCTTCTTGCGGGAAAATTCAAGAGCGTTGACGCCCTCGTGCGCGCATACGGGGAGCTGGAAGCGGAATTTACCCGCCGCAGTCAACGCTTGAAGGCCCTCGAGAGTGAGGAGAGAAAGGGGGAGGACGCGCACCCTGTCATGGACGGAGACGGCCTCTTTGAGGCCGTCAAGGGAAATGAGGAGGTGAGAAGCCGCATCGTGAGCGAGTATCTGAGGTCCCTCAAGGGTGTGCCGCTTCTCTCCTCCTCGGGAGCGGGCGTCACCGCGCCCGTCAAAAAGCCGAGCTCCATCAGGGAGGCGGGAAAACTCGCACTCGGCTACATCAGACAGCAGCAAAATAAACAATAATTCAAGGGGAGAATATTTATGACGATCACAACCATCAATGCGGACAACACGCTCAAGAAGTACTACCTGAGTGCGGTGTCCGATCAGCTGAATTCCTTTACAAACCCTTTCCTCGCCCGCATCAGACAGACCACCAACGACGTCGTGGGCAGGGAGATCAAAAAGCTCGTCCGCTTCGGCGTGAACGGCGGCGTCGCGGCGGGGAGCGAGGACGGTGCCCTGCCCGAGGCACACGGGAGCCTCTACACCCTGCTCACGACCACGCTCAAGAACCTCTTCGGCACCATCGAGATCTCCGATAAGGCCATCCGCTCCTCCTCGACCGATCAGGGCGCGTTCATCAACCTTCTCGACGAGGAGATGGAGTCCCTCGTCAGAAGCGCGAGCTACAACATGAGCCGCATGCTCTTTGGGGACGGTTCGGGCAAGCTCGGCAAGGTAGCCACCGCCTCGGGGACAAAGTGCACCGTCGACGACGTGACAAACTTTACCGACGGCATGCAAGTAGACCTCTACAACGGGTCAAATAAGGTGGAGACCAACATTCTCATCAAGGCTGTGGACAGGGACGCAAAGAGCCTCGTTCTCAGCAAATCCATCACCGCGGAGGCGGGCTACGACTTTTACGCCGCAGGGTCGAGAAATTCGGAGCTCACGGGGCTCGGGAGTATCTTTTCGACCGCAAGCCTCTACAACAATTCCCGCACCGACAACGCCTGGCTCAAGCCCTACACCAAGGAGGTCGAGGAGCTCACCGAGGATGAGATCCAGCTCGCGATCGATAAGGTCGAGGAAAAATCGGGCGGGAAGATCAACTTCATCATGTGCTCGTGGGGCGTGCGCCGCCAGCTCGTCAAGCTGCTTTCGCAGTACCACAAGGCAGAGACGCTCGAGCTCGAGGGAGGCTACAAGGCGATCTCTTTCAACGGCATCCCCGTCGTCGTGGACAGATTCTGCCCGAAGGGGACGATGTTCCTTCTCAACACGGACGACTTTGTGCTGCACCAGCTCTGCGACTGGGAATGGCTCGAGGACGAGGGCGGCAAAATTTTGAAGCAGGTCCCCGGCAAGGCCGTCTACTCCGCGACCCTTGTAAAGTATGCCGATCTCGTATGCTACCGCCCCTGCGGTCAGGCAAAGCTCACCGGGATCCCCGAGGCATAAGGAGCGCGTATGACCGTTCGGGAGGTTTTGCTTCTTGCCGCCTCCTACCTCGACGAAAAGGAGCTCCTCTCCGCGCTTTCGGGCGGCGGGGAGGAGGGCGAGGCGGCGACCCTGCTCGAGTGCTTTAACGTCATTGAGAACGAGATCGCGCTCGACGACTATCCTCTCAAGAGGACGGAGAGGCTGACCTTTGAAAAGGGGCTTCTGCCCTATCGGAGCTTTTCCTCCCCGCCCGTCGATGTCTGTGCGGTCGTGAGCGGAGGAGAGAGGATAAGATTTAAAATGGGGACGGAGGGGGTCCTCGCGGCATGTGCGGAGGCAGAGGTCACCTACACCTACGCTCCCAAACGCAAGAGCCTGTCCGATTCGAGCGAGCACGGGGAAAGGATCTCTCCGCGTCTCATGGCCCTCGGCGTTGTCTCGGAGTATTGCCTCATCAAGGGCAGGACGGAGGAGGGAAAGCTCTGGGGGGTCAAGTACCGTGAGGCACTGCGGAGCGCGGGCATTCTCCGTCACCCGCTCTCCGTCCGTTCAAGGAGGTGGGCATGAGATACGAGAAGGCCGTCTACGCACCCGAGGAAAATTATTTCTTCGAGCGCGTCGACCTCAGCCGCCTCAAGGACGGGCAGACAGCCGTTTTCAGACACCTGCGCCCGACGGCTGCGGGCTACGTCTGCGCGGAGGGACGGGAGAGGCTTGTGACCCTTCCCGCGACGGCAACGCGGCTGTACGCGCTCGACGGGGAGGTATATGCCTACCTCCCCGCGCAGGGCGGCCTCTACTGTCTGAGCACAGGGACGACGATCACGGGGGTCGACCATGAGCCAATCGCCCTTCTTCCGCATGTGACAAGGGAGGGCACGGCGGGGCTCTACTGTGTGGAAAAGGAGACGCTCCGCTACATCCGTGCGGGGGCGGTGAGGGCAAGCTATTCCATTGCCTCCGACTGCGCCGCCATGCACCATGGCCGCCTCTTTACGGCAAAGGGCACCCGCCTCTCCTTCTCCGCACCCTTTTCGGAGACGGGCGTCACGCAGACGGAGCGGGACCCCGACAAGGCGGGCTATATCGATTTTGACGGCGAGCGGGGAAAAATCATCGCGCTCGTCTCCTACCGTGAAAGGCTGTACGTCTTCTTCGAGCGCGGCATCCTGCGCCTCAGGGCGGAGGGCGAGGCGATCGACTTTGCGGCGACGGAGCTGCCCTTTGCGGGCGGGAAAGCTCTCGAGGGGTCCGTCGCGCACTGCGGAGAAAAAGTCTGCTACATGACAAGCGACGGCCTCTATGCCTTTGACGGCGGGTGCGATTTCCTCGAAAAATGCGGGGAGCTCGATCTCTCCCAGCCGATCGGGGCATATGCATACAACGGGAGCTATGCCGCGGCCGTCAGCCTCAAATCGGGCGAAATCGGCATATATGTGTACGATTTTCGTGAAAAGGCAGGGCGGCTTCTGTGCGGAAGGGGGATCATCGCGGGGGACAGGGACCTGCTTCTCGAGGCGGGCAGCATCTCCCGTCTTACGGAGGAGGGGGGACTGCCGGACGGACAGGCCTGCTCGCTCGAGGTCACACTTTCGGCATGGCCCCGTACCCTGCTTTGGTTGCGGCTCGAGGGCGAGGGCAGCTACCGTATAACGCTCGGGGACGGCAAAATTCTGCATGCGGAGGGGGGAGCGCGGCTCCGCATCGGAGAGAAAACGCCGCGGTCGTTCCTGCAAATGACCCTCACGCCCGAGGGGGACGACTTCCGCATCCGCGCCATAGACATCGGCTGGAGGAGAGAGGATGGAAATTGATATCATAGACCTTACCGATCCCGAATACAGCGACCTATCGAGCGTCCAGCTTGCGATGGTCCGTGCCGCGCAGGCAAAGAAGAACGCCCTTGTTGCCGAAAATGAGGCTGAAAAGAGCAAGCTGTTCTACTTTATGCTCTCAAACAACACCGCACGGAGCAACATCCGCGTCTTTGAGGAGGAGCGGCTGGATGCCCTCACCGAGGAAAAAATCGAGGCGGTGAGAGAGGACCTCATCCATCAGCTGCAGTTTGAGGCGATGTCGTCGGAGGGAAACGAGATTGGGCCCTACCGCTACCCCGAGAATCCCAATTACCTGCTCTCCGCACCCCAGCGGTTTCTTGTGGTCAGAAATTATTACATGAACGTAACGAGCGATGCGGCCGTCCGTCTGCAGATGTATACGATGGACACCCTTGCCCGTGCCTATCTCGGCGAATACTACGAGACGCTGTATGAAATTCTGGCCCAATACGTCAACTGAAAAAGTCTCCCGCAAAGGGAGATTTTTTAAATGCGGACATTTTTTCAAGGGCGAAAAAACAAAATGCCAGAGCGAAATTTCTTTGTGCATCGATCAAGTTGAAACCTCATCCTACCCCCGTCCTCATCCCGCCCCGCGCGCATTCTATTTGTGACTAAGCGCGGCACGAGCACCGCCCTTGGTGCGAAGTAG
>CANQWI010000086.1 GCA_947627515.1 uncultured Clostridia bacterium | reverse complement strand
GGTGATTATTTCAAATCACGTCATGGTGAGCTCTGTCGAACCATCACCGCAATTTTTAATTTTTAATTTTTAATTTTCAATTCAGTATTCGCTCGCCCCTTTCAGGGGCTACTTCGCACCAAGGACGGTGCTCGTGCCGCGCTTAGTCCCAAATAGAATGCGCGCGGGGCGGAATGAGGAGAAAAACCCCACGGGCTCCAACAAGCTCGCCCTCCCCCTTTTGAGGGGATGGGTGCCAACAAGCTCGCCCTCCCCCTCATACCTGAGGGGGCGGGGTAGGGGAGGGGGTGATTCAAAATGATAAGGTGATGGTTCGACTACGCTCACCATGACCGATTGGAAATGAACCCCCACCCCTACCCCGCCCCCTTAGAAAGGGGGCAGGCAAGAGGAAAGACGTCATTGGAACGGCCCGTAGATAACAAGCTTTTATTCCAAATACGCCCCACCACAATTTTTAATTTTTAATTTTTAATTTTGAATTTCTCATTCAGTACAGCAATCTTGCGGTATCGGGGAGGGTGAGGACGGGAGAATTATCGCCGCGGACGGTGTATTTCTCCTCGTGGAAGGTGCGGTGGCCGACAAGATAGATGCGGCGGCCCCTCCAGCCACCCTCGACGTCCTTTTTAAAATATCCCTCCGAGAAGATCCTTTCCATCAGCTCGTGATTGAGCTCGAGAATGACGGAGCGGTACCCCTTTGCAAACGTATCGATGATCTCACTGCGGATGCGCATGGCCATGTAGAGGTCGGAGAGCACATACCCCTCCCGCGTGCAGTGCGGGCAGGGCTTGAGCATAAAGGATTTGAGCTCGTTGTTGGTGCGCTTGCGGGTAAAGAGGGCAACGCAGAGCTCGTTCATGGGAGAGGTCCTGCATTTGGATCTATCCTCGGAGAGCACGCGGGCGAGCTCCTCATCCACGGCCGCGCGGTGCGCCTCGTCTGCCATGTCGATAAAATCGACGGCGACGATCCCGCCGATGTTTCTGAGCCGCACCTGACGGGCGATCTCCCTTGCGGCCTGAAGATTGGTATGAAAGACGGTGTTCTCGAGGTCGGTGTCCCCCGTGTATTTGCCCGTATTGACGTCAATGACGGTCATGGCTTCGGTCACATCAATGACGAGATACCCGCCGTTTTCGAGGGGAACATGGGTGTTGGAGAGCTCGTAGACCTGCTCGGAGAGACCGAAGTCGGAGAACATGCTCCTCTCCCCCGTGTGAAGGACCACCTTTTTCTCGTCGATGTCGCTGCGCATGCGGGCGAGGTGCAAAACGCGCTCATAGAGCTCCCTGTCCCCCACATAGATGCCGGAGACGCCGCCCAAGGAATCCCGCATGACCTTGACGGGCAGGGCCCATTCACGGTAAACGGCCGTCCCGACGGGGGCAGTCCTCGCGGCCTCGAGCACGGAGCGGTAGATGCGCTTTAAATACTCGGACTCCGTCTTGATGTGCCGCTTGGTGGCGTTCTCCGCGGCCGTGCGGACGATGAACCCCTGCCCGCTGTCACGGAGTTTGTCCGCCTCCTTCAAAAGGGCCTCGCGGATGGCGGGGTCGGTGATCTTGCGCGAGATGCCCAAAAAGTCCGTATTCGGCAGATATATGAGCGTTTTTCCGACAAAGGAGAGCCCGCAAGTCACCTTTGCGCCCTTGCTGCCGCGGGGGAGTTTTTCGACCTGTACCAAAACCTCATCCCCCTCCTTCAGCGTCCGACGCACCGCAGAGCCCACCGCGCCGTCGTAGGAATTGAGCTGGACGGGACCCTCGTCGAGGGGAAGATAGCAATTCCGCTCCATGCCGCAGTTGACAAAGGCCGCCTGCATGCCGGGGACGACATTCATGACCCTGCCCTTGTAGATATTTCCGAGGAGGTCGCCGCCCCTGTCGCTCTCGACGCCGACCTCGACGATGCGCCTGTCCTCCGTGTAGACCACGAGCTGTGTGCCGCAGAAGCGGTCGAAAAACCATTCCTTCTTACATTCCTTCTTCACGTTTGCTTCTCCGAAATGCTTCTCCCGTCGATTGTAGCATAACCCACGGCATTTTTCAAGGGTTTTTTTGATTTTAAGGTAGAAAAGCCGAGAGCGGGCGCGAATAATCCCCCTGCGCGAGGGCGGCAAAGAGCTCCTCCTCGGTCATTTCCGCATAAAATCCCTCCCCGTCGAAGAGAAGCAGGGTGAGGTAGCGGTCCTCTCTGAGGTACCCGAGCGCGGCGGAGAGCGGTATTTCCGAGGAGACGGCGATACGGCGTTCCTCGACCCCGCGCAAAAATCTTTCCCTCGAGAAGCTCATGCGGCGGTATTCCCCGCCCCCGAACGCGCCCGCAAGAAGGAAGATACCGAAAAGCAGCGCACTCCATTGGGGCACGGAAAAGCAGGTAAAAATAAAATACCCGAGCACGGAGCACGCGAGAAGGATGGACAAAAATCTGCAGATATGCTGCGATTTTTTGCTCCCAAGGGGGCGCAGGAGCAGGCGCAGGATGCGCCCCCCGTCGAGCGGCCATGCGGGCAGGAGATTGACAAAAAAGAGGGAAAAGGAAACGATCGCCGCGGTGTCCGTATAGGCATATGTCTCGGGCCACAGCCACCAGAGGGCGACAAAGAAGAGCCCCGTCGCCCCGCTCACGAGCGGCCCCGCAAGAAGGACCGCAAGCTCCTGTTTCGGCGGGATGCCCGCAAGGTCCCCCTTTATGACCGCCCCGTACGGCATGAGGACGATCTTATCGAGCTGAAAGCCATACCGTCTCGCCGCAAAGGCATGGGCGCATTCGTGCTCGAGCGCGGCGAGCACCGCCGAGACAAAGAGAAGCAGGGATCCCGTGCACGCCGACAGGATCCCCGCCGCAAGGAACAGCGGGTGAACGCTCACCCTTATCTTATGCCCATGCAAGGGTGTTTTCCGCAATCGTATAGTTGTTCAGAAGGCTCCCGTCCGAATAGAACATGACGCGGACCTCGCCCTCCCCGTCCGTGTGCGCGAGCGGGATATTGCTCTTTACCGTCTCCCCGAGGCCGCTGTAGACGACGTCAAGGCCGCTGATGATCGTGGAGAAGGAGTCGGAGTGCTTGACCTCCACCGTGTAGCCGCTCTCCGCGTCGCCGTTGACGGAGACAAGCCTGCCCTCGCAGGGGGAGTAGACGGCGCAGTCTGCCGTGAAGGAGAGAACGCCCGTCTCGGAGACGGCGAGCTCGACCTCCTCAAACTCATTGACGATGGGAGAAAGGGTGAACTCCTGATAGGTGCGGGTGTCGGCCGCGGTCCCCGCATCCCCGTGGAAGAGGGTGCGAACAAAGGTGTTGATCGCACTCTGGGGCAGGAAGATATTCGTCAAAAAGATCGCGGCGCAGAGGGCGCAGACGGCGGCAAATTCCGCAAAGAGCAGCCTCCGCACGTTTTTCCCTCCCTTTTTGGGCTTCTCCTCCCGCTCGATGGGAGTGCTTTCGGCATACAGGGGGTCGAAGGGGTCCTCCATGCGGTCGTTGACCTGCGCGACGACCTTCTCCTTTAAGTCCTCCTCCGTGCTTTTTTTGCGCTTTTCCTTTTTGGAGACGGTGACGGTCTCCACGGGGATCTCGAGCATCTCCGCATAGCTCAGCTCTTCATTCATGACACACCTCTTATTGATTTGTCGGCACTTCTGCCGCCGTAGCAATCCTAATGTATGCAGGCTTTGCCCCGAATAGAAGAAAAAGCTTCTGTCGAATTTGCACAGAAGCTGAAAAATTTTCGAGGATCTCCCTCTTCAGCGGACCGCGGAGAGGATGCGGGAAACGGCGAGGGCGACCTCCTCGCGGGTGGTCTCGCGGCCGAAGGAGAAGCGGACGCCCCGTTTTGCCTCCTCCTCGCTCCTCCCCATCGCCAGAAGAACGTGCGAGGGAGCGGATGCATGCGCCGAGCAGGCCGCGCCCCCTGAGCAGGCGACGCCAAGAAGGTCAAGCAGGGTCAGGAAGGCGTCCCCGCCCCTTTCGAAGGTGAGATGGGAGATGTTGGGAGCACGCAGCACGCCGTCCACTTTGACCGCAGGGCCGAGCGCGGAGAGGAGTGCTTCCTCAAAAAAGCTCCTGAGCTCTCCCGTGTGCCTGCAGAATTGCTCCCGCTCGGACTGGGCGAGCTCGAGAGCCCTCGCAAAGCCGACGATCCCCGCGACATTGAGGGTGCCCCCGCGCAGGCCGCGCTCCTGCTCCCCGCCGACGATGAGAGGGCGAAGCGGGACGCCCCTTTTGACAATGAGTGCGCCCACGCCCTTGGGCCCGCCGAGCTTGTGTGCGGAGAGGGAGATGGCGTCTGAAAAGCGCAGGATGTCCTTAAGCACCTGCGTCCCTGCCGCCTGCACGCAATCCGAGAAAAAGTACGCGTTGTGCGCATGGGCAAAGGCCGCGGCCTCCTCAATGGGCTGGATGCAGCCCGTCTCATTATTGACGGCCATGACCGCAACAAGACCGAGGTCCTCGGACATGGTACCGTCAAAATCCGTCAGGAGCGTCCCATCCGCAGAGACGCGACATGGTATGGCCTTTTTACAATTCCGAAGGGGGATCGCAGACATGGTACCCGCATGCTCGATGGGAGAGTAGAGCAAATTCCCCTCCCCGATGCCGCGGATCGCCCAGTTATCGGCCTCCGTCCCGCCCGCCGTAAAGTAGACCTCCTGCGGCGTTACCCCGAGGATCTCGGCGATCTTGTCCCGTGCGGCCGTGACCGCCTGCGCAGCTCTTCTTCCGAAGCCGTGCAGGGAATCGGGGTTGCCGAAGTCCTCCCGAAAATAGGGGAGCATGACGGAGAGCACCTCCTCCCGCATCGGCGTCGTCGCGGCATGATCAAGATACACATTCATATCCCTATTATATCCCACCCGTCCCCCTTTGTCAACCCGCGGCGATCGGAAATGGCCCCGCTTTACGCAGTAAGTTTGAATGTCGATATCCACTTCCCGTCTTGAGTCCTCATCCTGCCCAACTCCTCATCCCGAGGCGAAGCCGAGGGGATCTCATTAAAACCCACGGACCTCCGTACTTAAGGATGAGATTCGCTCGCCCCCTATGGGGGCTACTTCGCACCAAGGGCGGTGCTCGTGCCGCGCTTAGTCACAAATAGAATGCGCGCGGGGCGGAATGAGGGAGAAAAAACCACGGGTGCCAACATACTCGCCCTCCCCCTTTTTGAGGGGATGGGTGCCAACATACTCGCCCTCCCCCTTTTTGAGGGGGAGGGGTAGGGGAGGGGGTGATTCAAAATAATAAGGTGATGGTT
>CANQWI010000085.1 GCA_947627515.1 uncultured Clostridia bacterium | reverse complement strand
AATAAGGTGATGGTTCGACGGGGCTCACCATGACGTATTTAGAATGGCCCGTAGATAATAAGCCTTTATTCCCAATCTTCAACCGCAATTTTTAATTTTTAATTTTAAATTCAGAATTTTCTCGCTGCCCCTGTAGGGGAAGTGGCCTTCAGGCCAAAGGGGTTTTGGAACCCTATCCCCCCTTCGGGGTACTTCCCCTATAAGGGGAAGCAAGGGATTCCCCCACCGCAATTTTTAATTTTTAATTTTTAATTTTCAATTCCCAATTTTCCGCTCCCCTTTTTTCATATTTCCCGTGAGGTATTGACAGAATTTATCATTTATGGTAAAATATTCACAAAAAACGGAGACGATATGAAGCAAAGAACTTTTCTCACAGCGTTGCTTGCGGCAAGCATTGCCCTCGGCGGCGTTTTTTTCGGCTTTGACGCCCCGAAAAAGGCAAGCGCGGCGGCCTCATCCTCCCTCACGGAGACCTACCGCACGGAGACCGCCCTTATTGACCCGCCCACGGTCGTCTATGACGTCCGCACCTCCTCCGCGCTCACGAGACTTCAGGCCTCCCTCAACGGGGAGCGGCCCTCGAACGCCATCCTGCATGTCGGCGACGGGGTCATTACAGACGGCGGCGGCGAGGCGATCGGCAGTCTTTCGGAGACCGTCGAGAGCATCCGTCAGAGGGTCATTCCCATTCTCTCCGTCGAGACGCAGGCCGAGGCGGATACACTCATCGCCTTTTACCGTGAAAGCGGCCTTATCGACAGCGCGGTGCTTTCAAGGGACGCCGCCCTCGTCAAGCGGGTGCGGGACGCCTGCCCCTCCGTCCGCGGTATTCTCGAGATCGATTCCGTAAAAAGCGACTACGACTGCGTCAAAAACGCCTCCCTCTGCGGCGCGGGGACGATCCTGCTCGATGAAGCGGACTACGCGCGGGTCACCTACCTTCAGAGCCGTTTCAAGGCCGTCTGGGTGCGCTCCGAGGATGAATTCGACGACCTTTCTGCGATCACAAGCGGGGCGGTCGGCATCGTCACCGAGGATTTTTCCGCAACCTACGCGACGATCAACGGCTTTACGGAGAAGACCCATGCGCGGATGCCCTTCAACGTCGCCCACCGCGGCCTCCCGACGACGCACAACGAGAACTCCGTGAGCGGGACGAAAGCCGCAATCGAGGCGGGCGCAACGCATGTCGAGCTGGACGGAAAGCTGACGACGGACGGCGAAATCGTCATGATGCATGACGACAGCATCGACCGCACGACGGACGGCACGGGAAGCGTGGAAAATATGACCCTCGCCGAGGCAAAATCGCACCTTCTCGATCTGCATTCCCCCCATGAGGCCATCCCCACGCTCGGCGAGCTCATCCCCCTCTTCGAGGGCACCGACGCCGTGCTTGTTTTTGAAATCAAAACGAAAAATATCGCACTTATTGCGCGGTTAAAGCAAATTTTAGACGAGACGGGCTTCTATGAGCACATCGTCGTCATTGCCTTTGACTACCCCAATCTCGAGGAGATGCGCCGCCTGCTTCCCGAGGTCCCGACCGCCGACCTCAACAGCTACAGCGAGGAGAATTTTGCCCAAAAACTTCCCAATCTCGGCAAATACAGCTGTGCGATCTCGACAAACGGCTCCTCGACAAGGGAATTCAACGAGAACTATCTCCGTGACCGCGGGGTGATCGGCTGGTACTGGACGCAGGAAACGGAGAGCGCCGTCGATGCGGCGTTTGAAAAGGGCCTTGTCGGTCTCACCAACAACGTCGGGGCATACTTCGGCGCAAAAAATGACATATATCGTGTGGTTTTGGGGAGTCGGTCCCCCGAGATGGGTCCCCTCTCCGTTGGCGCGAGCATCCCCGTGCAGGCGGTAAAATACGACGGCACGGTCGTCGAGGGCACGGGAGAGGTGGCCTTTCTCCGTGAAAATGCGGGCTCCCTCGACCCGCGCGACCCCGGCCATTATGACGTCATTGCAAAATACGTCTCGGGCGACATGACCTACTTTACGCCCGCCTTCCTCGTGGAAAGGGAGAGGGAGCCGCAGGACGAGAAGCAGGGATGCTTTTCGACGATCAACCTCTCCTCCATCCCCGCCGCCCTTGTCCTTCTGACCGTCGGCGCGGGCCTCTGCATCCGAAAAAAAGACGCTTGATAATTTCGTCTATCCCCTCCTCACCGTTTGACATTGCCGTCCGCGGGGGGGTATAATAGGATGATATAATCAAGGAGACCCTCATGCTGACACTCGAAAAAATTCAGGACGCACAGCGCGTCCTTGCCGAGGCTGCACACAAGACGGACGTGATCCGCTCCAACAAGCTCACGGACGAATACGACCTCTATCTCAAGACGGAAAATCTGCAGACCACAGGCTCCTTCAAGCTCCGCGGGGCGTACTACAAGCTTTCCCGCCTCTCCTCCGAGGAAAAGGCGCGCGGGGTGATCGCCTGCTCGGCGGGCAACCATGCGCAGGGCGTTGCGCTTGCCGCGACCAAAAACGGCATCCGCTCCCTCATCTGCCTGCCCGCGGGTGCCCCCATTTCCAAGGTGGAGGCGACCAAGAGATACGGCGCGGAGGTCTGCCTCGTTCCCGGGGTGTACGACGACGCCTATCAAAAGGCTCTCGAGCTGCAGCGGGAGTACGGGTACACCTTTGTCCATCCCTTCGACGATGAGGACGTCATTGCGGGGCAGGGCACCATCGGGCTCGAGATCGTCGAGCAGCTCAGGGACGTCGACGCGGTCGTTGTCCCCGTGGGCGGCGGCGGGCTCATCGCGGGCGTGGCTTTTGCCATCAAATCCCTCGCGCCCCACATCAAGGTGTACGGCGTACAGGCCGCGGGGGCACCGTCCATGCTCAATTCCCTCCGCGACGGCCGCATCGAGTGCCTTCCCTCCGTCTCCACCATCGCAGACGGGATCGCCGTCAAGCAGCCCGGCAAGCTCACCTATGAACTCTGCAAAAAATACGTCAACGGCGTCGTCACGGTCACCGATGAGGAGATCGCAAGCGGCATCCTCGGCCTTCTCGAGCAGGAAAAGATGGTCGCAGAGGGAGCGGGCGCGGCTCCCGTGGCTGCTCTTCTTTCGAATAAGCTCCCCGAGCTCAGGGGAAAGCGGGTGTGCTGTGTCGTCTCGGGCGGCAACATCGACGTCACCATCCTCTCCCGCATCATCGACCGCGGCCTCATCATGACGGGAAGAAAGTGCACCCTCAACATTGAGGTGCTCGACCAGCCCGGCCAGCTCGTCAGAGTGACGGGCATCATCGCGGAGTGCGGCGCAAACATCACGAGCGTCCACCATGAGCATGCGGGTACGGGCGGCATCATCGGCTGCTTTGTGCGCATCGAGCTCGAGACCCGCGACTTCGCCCACATCGCCCACATCCGTCAGATCCTGAAATCCGAGGGCTTCAAAATCTCATAGCATCACCGCAATTTTTATTTTTTAATTTTTAATTTTAAATTTCAATGTTCGGAGGTTTTTTATGCAAAAGATCCACACAGACGCAGCCCCCGCGGCGATCGGGCCGTACTCGCAGGCGGTGAGGACGGGAGATCTCCTCTTTACCTCGGGGCAGATCCCCATCGACCCGACGACGGGCGAGCTCGTTGAGGGCGGCATCGAGGCGCAGACGGAGCAGATCTGCAAAAATTTAAAGGCCGTTCTCGAGGCGGCGGGCGCCTCTCTTGAAAATGTCGTCAAGACCACCTGTTTTCTGACGGATATGTGCGATTTTTCCGCCTTCAACGCCGTCTATGCGACCTACTTCACGACCAAGCCCGCCCGCTCCTGCGTGGCAGTCAGGACGCTTCCAAAGAACGTCCTCGCAGAGGTGGAATGCATCGCCGAGCTCCCCTCTTCCCATAGCTGAGGACGGAGGGCGGCGGCTTTTCCGCTTTTTTCCGCATGAGGAAAAAAGTTTTTTGCGACAATTTCCGACAAATTGCGAAAAGCGGTTGAAAAATAATTCCCGATATGATATAATACGCTCAGTATGAGATCAAGGCGGGCCCGTAGCAGGATGCGCGGACCCCAACGATAACGGTTAAGGAGGTTGGTATGGAACACTGTGAAGCGAAATGCGGCACGGCGGAACAGGAGAAAGCGCTTGAAGCCGTCATTGAAGCATCCCGCTCAACACCCGGGTGCCTGATGCACATCCTTCAGGAGGCGCAGGGCATCTATGGGTATCTGCCGATGCCCGTGCAGAAGAAGATCGCCGAGAGCTTGGGGCTCTCCCTGTCGGAGGTGTACGGCGTCGTCACCTTTTACTCGCAGTTCTCCCTCACACCCAAGGGAAAGCACCGCATCAGCGTCTGCCTCGGCACGGCCTGCTATGTCAAGGGCTCCGATAAGATCCTCGAGGAGGTCGAGAAGGAGCTCGGCATCAAGTGCGGCGAATGCACCGAGGACGGACTTTTCTCCATCGACAGCTGCCGCTGCGTCGGCGCGTGCGGGCTTGCCCCTGTCATGATGATCGGCGAGGAGGTCTACGGCAAGCTCACCCCCGATAAGGTCAAGGGGATCCTCGACTCTTACAAGGAGGAGGCAAGCAAATGACAACGAAGGAATTAGACGCGCTCCGTCAGAGCAAGCAGGCACTCATCGACGTCAGACGGCTCGTCCGCGAGCAGGCCGAGGAAATGGCCAAGCACACGGGCTACAGGAAGCAGGTCCTCGTCTGCGGCGGTACAGGCTGTACCTCCTCCCACTCCATGCAGGTCATCGAGCATCTCGAGAAGACATTAAAGGAGCTCAACATCGACGATGTTCTCATCGTCAAGACGGGCTGCTTTGGCCTCTGCGCCCTCGGCCCCATCATGATCGTCTATCCCGAGGGTGCGTTCTATGCGCAGATGACTCCCGAGCATGTGGAGACCGTCGCAAGGAAGCATCTCATCAAGGGCGGCGAGGTCGTCAAGGAGCTCCTCTATCAGGGCACCGTCATGTCAGACGGCACCGTCATTCCCTTTGCGGAGACGCCCTTTTATAAAAAGCAGATGCGCATCGCGCTCCGCAACTGCGGCGTGATCGCTGCGGAGGACATCGAGGAGGCCATCGCCGCGGGCGACTATGCCGCCATCGAAAAGGTCCTCACCTCGGGCATGACCCCCGAGGACGTCATCAAGGAGGTGCTCGACTCCGGGCTTCGCGGCCGCGGCGGCGCAGGCTTCCCCACAGGCAGGAAGTGGTCGTTTGCAAGAGCCTCGCAGGGTGACGTCAAATATGTCTGCTGCAATGCCGACGAGGGCGACCCCGGTGCCTTTATGGACCGCTCCGTGCTCGAGGGCGACCCGCACTGCGTGCTCGAGGCCATGACCATCGCGGGCTATGCGATCGGGGCGCATC
>CANQWI010000084.1 GCA_947627515.1 uncultured Clostridia bacterium | reverse complement strand
GCATATGGGCAAATGCCAAGAAAATTTTGCGTCAAGAGTTATCAACTCTTGACAGAACTGCAAAATTTTCCCCTCAAGGGGGAGCCAAGGATAAGTCCCTCATTCCGAGCCCCCGCAGGGGGCGAGCAAATCTCATCCCTAAGTACGGAAGTCCGTGGGGTTTGATGAGATCCACTCGGCTTCGCCTCGGGATGAGGATGTCAGCATCCATTCATGAGACCGACCTGATTGATTTAGAAAGCAATTTCGCTCGAATGATTTTTTTCGCCCTTGGAAAAGAATCATTCGAAAAAAAGGAGTACATATGTATAAAAAAGTAGACACATCGTTGAATTTTGTCGAGCGCGAGCGGGAGATCGTCGAATTCTGGAAGAAAAACGACATCTTCGAAGCATCCATCAAAAAGAACGAGGGGGGAGAGGAGTTTTCCTTCTTTGACGGGCCGCCCACGGCAAACGGCAAGCCGCACATCGGGCATGTCCTCACCCGCTCGATCAAGGACGCCATTCCCCGCTATCAGACGATGAAGGGCAAACATGTCCTCCGCAAAGCGGGCTGGGATACGCACGGCCTGCCCGTCGAGCTTGAGGTCGAAAAGGCACTCGGCCTCGACGGCAAGAAGGAGATCGAGACGTACGGCATCGAGCCCTTTAACAAAAAATGCAAGGAATCGGTGTGGACCTATCAGAGCCTTTGGGAAAAGATGTCGGATGCGGTCGGCTACTGGGTAGATATGGAGCACCCCTATGTGACCTATCATGACGACTACATCGAATCCGTTTGGTGGGCACTCAAGGAGATCCACAGGAAGGGACTTTTGTATAAGGGCCACAAGATCGTGCCCTACTGCCCCCGCTGCGGCACCGCACTCTCCTCGCACGAGGTCGCCCAGGGGTATAAGGACGTCAAGGAGACCTCTGCGGTTGCCCGCTTCAGGGTCAAGGGACGGGAGAACGCTTACATCCTCGCGTGGACGACGACGCCTTGGACGCTTCCCTCGAACGTTGCCCTCTGCATGAACCCCGACGAGGACTATATCGAGCTCGAGTCGGAGGGCGTTCACTACATTCTCGCTGAGGCCCTTGCGGGGAAATTTTTTGAAAATTTCACACTTATATGCCGAAAAAAGGGCAGAGAGTATGAGGGCACGGAGTACGAGCCCCTCTTCCCGTGGGCGCAGGGCACCTTCAGAGAAAGGGCCTATTACGTCGTCTGTGACGGCTATGTCACGCTGACGGACGGCACGGGCGTCGTGCATATCGCCCCCGCATTCGGTGAGGACGACTATAAAGTCGGCAAAAAATACGGCCTGCCCGTCGTCCAGCTTGTCAACGAGCGGGGCTGCTTTGACGAACGCTGCCCGGAGCTTGACGGTCTCTTTGCAAAGGACGCAGACAAGGTCATTCTCAAACTGATGCAGGAGAACGGCTCCCTCTTCAAAAAGCTGCTCTTCGAGCACAGCTACCCGCATTGCTGGCGGTGCGACACGCCTCTTCTCTACTATGCCCGCAAGAGCTGGTTCATCGAGGTCACCAAGGTCAAGGACGCGCTCATCGCCTCCAACTGCTCCGTCAACTGGATGCCCGAGAGCATCAAGGAGGGCAGGATGGGGAATTTCCTCGAGAACGTCATCGACTGGGGGCTCTCCCGCGACCGCTATTGGGGGACCCCGCTCCCCGTGTGGGTGTGCGAGGACTGCGGCGGGATCGAGGTCATCGGCTCGAGAGAGGAGCTTCATGAAAAGACAGGCGCCCCGCTCGACACCGAGCTTCACCGTCCCTATGTCGACAGGCTGTTTTGCAAATGTCCCGCCTGTGGCGGCAGGATGAAGCGCACTCCCGAGGTCATTGACTGCTGGTTCGATTCGGGCTCCATGCCGTTTGCCCAGTACCATTATCCCTTTGAAAACAAGGACCTCTTCGAGGAGACCTTCCCCGCCGATTTCATCTCCGAGGCCGTCGATCAGACGCGCGGCTGGTTCTATGTGCTCCTCGTCATTTCCACCATTCTCTTCGGCAGGGCACCCTTTAAAAATTGCATCAGCCTCGGCCTCGTCGCCGACAAGAACGGCGTCAAGATGAGCAAGCACAAGGGCAACGTCGTCGACCCGTGGACCATTCTCAACAAGCAGGGCGCGGACGCCACACGGTGGTATTTCTACACGAACAGCGCACCGTGGATCCCGTCCCGCTTCTCCGAGGAGGCCGTCTCCGAGGTCCAGCGCAAGTTTCAGGGCACCCTTTGGAACACTTACGCCTTCTTCTGCCTGTATGCCGAGATCGACAAGTACGATCCGAGCAGGTACGAGCTGAAAAAATGCAAGCTCTCCCTCATGGACAAATGGGCCCTTTCACGGCTGAATTCCCTCGTCAAAAAAGTGGATTCCCTGCTTGCGGAATACAACATCACGGACAGCGCAAGGGCGATCCAGGACTATGTAGACGAGCTTTCGAATTGGTATATCAGAAGGGGGCGTGACCGCTATTGGGGCAGTGAAATGACGGACGACAAGGCCGCGGCGTACACGACATTGTACCATGTCCTTGTCACGCTTTCCAAGCTCCTCGCCCCGTACATGCCCTTCATGGCAGAGATGATCTATCAGAACATGGTGCCCGCATTTTATCCCGACGCACCCATATCCGTGCATCTTTGCGACTTCCCCGCGGCAGACACGGAGCTCATAAGCCCCGCGCTCGAGGAGGGCATGGCAGAGGTGCTCAGCATCGTCGAGCTCGGCCGCAGTGCCCGCAACGGAAGCGGGATCAAGAACAGACAGCCGCTCTCGGAGCTGCTGCTTGCAAGCGACACGCCCATCGAGCTTCACGAGGAGCTCGAGGCAGTCGTTCTCGACGAGCTCAACATCAAGACGCTGCGGAGGGCCGAGGGGGCCGATTCGCTCATTCGCTACACCCTCAAACCGCAGTTGCGCACGCTCGGTCCCAAATACGGCAAGAAGCTCGGCATGATCGGAGAATTTTTAAAGACCTGCAACGCAAGGGCTGTTGTTGACGCCGTGAGGGGGGGCGGCTCCTTTACCGTCGATCTCGACGGAGAGGTCGTGCTCACCGAGGAGGACCTGCAGATCTTTACCGAATCGGCGGCGGGCTATGCCGTGGCGCAGGACAGGGGGCTCACCGTCGCCCTCAGGACGGAGCTTGACGAGGGGCTCCTTGACGAGGGATGCGAAAGGGAGCTTGTCAGCAAGATCCAGACCATGCGCAAGGAGGCGGGCTTTGAGGTCACCGACCGCATCCGCGTCTACTACACCGCCGAGGGCAGGGCGCAGAGAATGCTCGAAAGGGGCGGCATCGCGGCCGACGTCCTTGCGGAGAAAATTGCCCCCGCAAACGGCGAAACGGGCTTTACAAGGACGCAGGACATCAACGGCGAAAGGGTCACCCTGACGCTCGTGCAGGTAAAATAAGTCCCTCGCCGCTGCCTCTTTTGAAAGAGGCAGCGGCTTTTCTCTCAAAAAAATCTCAGATTTTCCTTCAAATATCTTGACTTTTTCAAACGCGCGTGATATAATCATGAAAAATTTGAAGCGGATCGAAACGCCCATGGGCGTTAGTTTGTTACTCCATAACAAACTAAAAAAAGCTTTAAAAGGAAGAAAAAAGCGTATGAAAGGAAAAATTTTAAAAATCGGAACGCTGCTGTGTCTTGCACTCAGCCTTGGGCTCGCGCTCGCGGCATGCGGCGACGCGGATACGGGCACTGTCCCGTCGGACCGGGGCGGTGCTTTGACCGATTCAGGAAGGCTGCTCACGCTCAGCCGCGGCGAGCCTGACCCCTCGCTCGGCGAGGAGGGCGATATCTGTCTCGTTGCGGAGACGGGACTCCTTTACCGCAAAAGCGCAGAGGGCTGGTCCGAGACAAGCCTTACAGGCTACAGCGCAAGCGGGTCTGTCCTCACGGTGACCTATACGGACGGCTCTGTCGGAGCCTACGATATGACTGCCACGGCGGGAGAATGTGCGCATGAGACGTTCGGAGAGCCCGTTACCGTCTATCCCGCGAGGTGCGTGATCCCGGGGATCGCGGTAAAGACCTGTACCGAGTGCCACGAAGCCTTCCCTGTGATCCTTCCCGCGACGGGGGAGCATGAGTATGCGGAAGGTAGCTATACCTGCCTCTACTGCGGTACGGCGAATTACTTTAAAGATGTGAAGCCCGATTCGAGCGGTCGGTACGTGATCGAGGACATGAGAGAGGTCCCCTTCGGCGAAGAGGGCGAACTCGTCATCCCGGGCGAGATCGACGGACACGAGGTCGTGATCGGAGAAGAGGCGTTCGGAAGCTATTCACAGGGTGAAAACGAAACGCTGAAGTCCGTTGTCATAGGAGAGGGCGTCAAGGAGATCGGTGGCCACGCATTCCAAAATTGTACGGAATTGGAGAGCGTCGTCTTCCCCGAAAGCCTCACCGTTCTCGGGGCGGATCCCGATGACGGTACGTTATATGATGACTATCGTTCGATTTTCGAAGGTTGTACCTCTTTGAAGAGCGTGACATTCAAGGGGGACGTCACTGTAGTCGGAAAGCGTACGTTCTTTGATTGTTCGAGCTTATTCTCTATCGAGCTGCCTGATTCACTGAAAGAGATCGGGAGTGAGGCTTTCTGCGGAAGCGGGTTGGAGAGTGTCACTCTCCCTGCTGATATTCAACTCGGAAGTTTGGTATTCTCGGGCTGCAGCAAATTGTCAAATGTCACGTTTGAGGGCTTGGTAATGGGTTCAGGGAAAGACAGCGAGCGTGCATTGATCTCGAGCAGTTGTTTCAAGAATTGTACGAGTCTCAAAACAATTTCCCTTCCCGAAGGCATTGAAGAGATCGGGAGCTCTGCCTTCGATGGCTGCTCTGCGCTTACGGGTATTGCAATTCCCGCAAGCGTTACGACGATCGGCGAGACGGCTTTTCAGTATTGCAGCTCCATCGCGTCGTTGACCTTTGGAGAGAGAAGCGAACTCAATTCAATCGGTAGGAAAGCATTCTATTGCGGCGGCAACTATAAGCCCAGAAATGAAGAGCTTCAGACAGTCATTTTGCCCGAGGGTCTTGAAGCGATTGGGAGTGATGCGTTCACATATTGCATATCGCTAAAGTGGGTCGTCATCCCCTCCACCTTGCAGTCCTTTGGGGGTACCTCTGTGTTTAATCATTGCGATTCGTTGCAGCTTTTCTATAAAGGCGATCCGACGACATGGAGCAGCATTAAAAATGCAAATAGCTTAACGAAAATTGTTCACTATTTCAGCTTGGAGGCCGAGACAGGCTGTTGGTATTGGCAAGACGGCGTTCCGAAAATTTGGGAGTAAAAAAATAAGATCCACCCGTTCGGGTGGATTTTTTTGGTAACCGAAAACCACGCGATAGTCGCGTGGTTCAAAAGAGGCTAATGCCGATGAGATAGACAAAAACAC
>CANQWI010000083.1 GCA_947627515.1 uncultured Clostridia bacterium | reverse complement strand
CAAATGCCAAGAAAATTTTGCGTCAAGAGTTATCAACTCTTGACAGAACTGCAAAATTTTCCCCTATAAGGGGAGCCAAGAATAAGGTGATGGTTCGACTACGCTCACCATGACCGATTGGGAATGAACCCCCACCCCTACCCCGCCCCCTTAGAAAGGGGGCAGGCGAGAGGAAGGACGCAATTGGGAACGGCCCGTGGGTAACAGGCTTTCATTCCAAATCACGCCCCACCGCAATTTTTAATTTTTAATTTTTAATTTTAAATTCAGAATTCTCTCGCTGCCCCTGTAGGGGAAGTGGCCTTATAGGCCAAAGGGGTTTCGGAAACCCCTCAGTCGCATAATGCGACAGCTCCCCTAAGAGGGGGCTGTAATTTTTATCTACATCAGAGCGGATTTGAGCTCGGCGATGATGTTGGCGGTGCCGTCGGGGAGGGAGAGAGAGGAAAGGGCGGTGCGGAGCGCGGGGTCTCCGAGGGCAGCGGTGATCGCGTCGACGAGCCCTGTAAGCTCGCCCTCCTGCAGGACGCGGACAAGGCCCTGCCGTGCAAAATACATCGCGTTCTCGAGCTGGTCCCCCCGCGAGGCATGGGCAAGGGGGACGAGCACGGCGGGCTTTTTCAGGGCCAAAAGTTCAAACACCGTATTGCTCCCCGCACGGGATAAAACCACGTCCGCAGCGGAAAATGCGGCACCCATGTCGCGTTCATACTCGCGCTGAATATACCCTTTTTGATTTTCGTCTATTAAATTTCCCCGTCCGCAGAGGTGCAGGACCTGCATTTTTTCGAGCAAGGCGGGGAGATTTTTTCGTATTGCGTCGTTGAGTGCCCTGCTCCCGCTGCCGCCGCCGAGGACGAGCAGGACGGGCTGCTTCTCCGAAAGGCCGTATTTTTTCAGCGAGCGGCTCTTTTCTCCGTTGAAGATCTCCCGACGAATGGGAGAGCCGACGTACCTTCCGTTTTTGAACCTCTCGGCCGTCTCGGGAAAGGAGGTGAGCACATATCTGCACTTTCTTGCGATGAGTCGGGTGCAAAGGCCGGGGGTGAGGTCGCTCTCATGGGTGAGGACGGGGAGCCTCAGCTTATGTGCCGCCCACACTGCGGGGTAGCTTACGTACCCGCCCTTGGAGAACACGAGGTCGGGCTTTTCCCTCCTCAGCACCGAAAGGGCGTCCCTTTTTGCACGGCGGAGGGCGAAGGGAATTTTGAGATTGGAGGGGGAAAGGGAGCGGCGCAGCTTGGGACAGTCGATTTCAAAGAATTGGAACCCCGCCTCGCTCACGAGCCCCTTTTCGATGCCGCCCGTGCCCATGTATGTGATGCGGTGAGTGTATTTGAGCGCGTTCATGACGGCAAGGTTGGGCACGACATGCCCCGCGCTTCCCCCGCCCGTGAAGAGGATATGCTTCATACCGTCAGTATATGAAAACGGGGCGGTTTTATTTCATAATTGTCTCCTTGCAAAAAAGACCCGCCGCAGCGATGAGCAGGGCGGGTCGGGATATGTAAAATAGCTTATTTTCGTCCCGTGTTGCGGACGGGGACGGTGTAGAGGGCGTCCTCGGGGAAGCGGAAGAGGGGTGCGCCCTCCTCGTCAAACTGCACGGGCATGACATGCGCGTGGCGGTTGTGGTCGTTGAGCGGGTCGCCTTCGATTTTTTCATAGTCGCGGAAGTGGAGCGCAGTGAGGATCTCACCCTCCTCGCCCTCTAAAAAGCAGTTGTGCCCGGGGCCGAAGATCCTGCGGTCAGCGTCCGTTTTAAAGACGGGCTCTCTGTCCTTTTTCCAAGAGGCGGGGTCGAGAAGGTCGGCGTCCTCGTCGGCGCGGAGCATCCCCATGCAGTAGCAGGCTCCCGTCGCGCTTGCGGAGAAGGTGAGGTAAATTTTCCCGCCGTGCTTTAAGACGGCGGGGCCCTCGTTGACCCAGAAGCCGCCCCTTCTTTCCCAGTCGTAGTCGGGCTTGGAGATCACGACATGTGGGCTCTTGAGCCTTGTCGGCGTCTCAAGCTCTGCCATGCAAAGGCAGGATATGGGGGGCTTGGCTCCCACGGTGCCGAACTTCTGCGCCCAAACCGCATACCACCTTCCGCGGTGCTCAAAGACGGTCATGTCGAGCGAAAAATCGGTAAAGGGGTACTGATCTCCCGCGGCGGCCTGCAGCATCCCGCCCTCCTCCCATTCATCCTTCATGGGATCGTTTCCCTTGCAGATGAGGGTGTAGGGACGGATGTTCCACTTGCCCGGCTTATGCCCCGCGGCAAAGTAAATGACCCACTGCCCCATGATATAGTGGAGCTCGGGGGCCCAGATGTGGCAGGCCATCCCGCCGAGAGGGTGCTTTTTCCACAGGATGCGGGCGGGGGCGTCGGGTAGGTCACGGATATGCTGAGCCGCACGGAGCTCGATGCAGTCGTAGTCGGGAACGGTCGCGGTAAAGTAGTATTTCCCGTCCTTTTTCAGAAGATAGGGGTCCGCTCTCTGCATCAGGAGCGGGGAAGGATAAACGGACATAGCTTTCATCTCCCAAGAAATCGATGTGTATTATAACGGGAAAAGGGCGGGATGTCAAGGATTTTTGTCCCGCATTTTGGGAAGAAGTGCAAAATATGCGCCGACAATGACGAGTGCGAGAACGCTCAGCGTCACGATGAGGGCGATGCGGAGGGCGTCGGATTCCCCGCGCTCGAGCATGTCCTCTGTGACGGCGAGGGAGAACTCTCCGCGTTCATCGCTGTAGCGGGCAAGAAGCGTACCGTCTTCCTGTGTGTAAAGCCGCACCTCCGTCCCCGCCTCGAGGGTGACGTCGCCGCTTTCGCCATGGAAGACGGCGTCCTTTTTGAGGGTGCCGAGCTCAAACTGCTCGCCCGTGCTGCCGTCGGGTGCGGCGTCGGTGAGGAAGGAGAGCGGAACATAGCCGCGCAGGACCTCCCGCGCTTTGCCCTCTGCCTCGACATAGGCAAAATCATAGCCGAGCTCGCCCTCCTCTCCCTCGCCCTTGGCGGAGACGACGGAGAGCACATTCACCCTCGTCCCGCGGGGGAGCGTGGAAACGTATGCGTCGGCGATGCAGGGATAGTTGTAGAGGCTGCAGCCGCTCGAGAGGTATTTGCCGCCTGCGGGGGCCCTTACCTGCGCCTCCACGGGGGTGCACTGCGCCTTGCGGAAGAGACGGACGTCGTACCCCCTGTCATGATAGAGGGCAATGAGGTCGTACCCGCCCTTTTCGGCAAGAAGAACGCCGCGGTCCTTCTCCGTTGTCCGCGCATAGGAGTCAAAGGGGAAGTAGCTTGTGTCCTCGCCGAGGGAGGAGAGGTCCACCTTGATCCCGACCGCGCCTTTTTGCACATCCGCATACTGCACATCCTCGGGCCCGTGGACGCGGGAGATCTCCTCATGCACCCCCGAGGCGTCGATGGTCTGAAGGGTGGGGAAGCCGAGTGCGCCCGCGTTTGACTTCACGAGGTAGCTGCCGAAGTTAAAGTAGACGCTGTCATCCTCAAAGCCGAGCGCAAAGGAGAGGGGAGAGGAACTGCCCCCGCCGTACACAAACTCCCCGCCGTCGATGCTCGCGAGCTCCTCCCCGTTGCGGTAGAGCACGCTGCCCTCGGCAAGGAAGTAGAGGTTGCCCTCAAAGTCTGCCCGCACCGAGTGGAAGGACGCGGGAAGGTTGGTGGGGAGAAGCTCCCCTTCGGATAGGGGATCGGTGAATTCATCCTCAAAAAAGCGCAGCACCGACCCATCCGAGCGGACGACATACAGGTTGCCGTAGAGGTCGTTGGTGAGGGCGGCGGGCGGGAAGGCATAGGCGTCCCGTGTGCAGAGGTCTGCAGCGTCAAAATCGGGAGCCGCGATGCCGTAGCCGAAGGCGCGTGTCACAAAGAAGCATTTCCCGTACATGCAGGCAATGCCCGTGACGGTGGTGTTGGCCTCCACAGTGTAGGTCGCCGTGTCGAACTCCCCGAGACGGTTGCGTTCGTACACATAGACGGTCGAGCCCGCGGCGGCGGCGAGGATCCTGCCGTCCGTTGCGACATAGTCGGGCGTGTAGGAAAGGGGAAGGACGGTGTAGGTCTCAGACGACATGTCAAAAACCGAGAGACGCTTGTTTCCACAGTCGGCCGTGACGAGAAGGCTGCCCGCCCTCACGCTCTCCGTCGCGTCTGAGAGACGGTTGACGGAGTCGGAGGAAGAGGAAATTTCGTAATTTGTCTTGTGAATGCCGTCGCTGCCGAGCTCATACTCCATGACGGCGTTGCCCTTGACCGCGTACAGCCTCCCGCCATACGACGTCAAGGCCCCATACCCGCTGCCTGAAAGGAGAAGGGAGGAGCTTTCTGATGTAAGGTCGAAAAGGTATAGACCTGTTGTTGCGGTGATGGAGTCGTTTACGGTGTAGAAGAGGCTGTCGCCGACGACGGATGCAGACTTTACCCCCGAAAGATCATATTGCAGAATGTAGCCTTGATTGGCTACGGTGTATTTTCCGGTCTCGCTGTCGAAGTAAAAAATATTTACAAGACGTTCAACAACAGAATAGAAGCTTCCATTCGAAAATCCGAGCTGAGGCGTGTTGGTATAGTTATCATGAAAGAACGGGGTACCGCTTCCCGGATCAGAAAGCGGGGCTGTAAGGTAAGTCGTTCCGTCATGGACGACGGAAACCTCAAAAACCGTGTCGTTTTCGATATAAAAGGTAGAAAGAGAAGCGAGCGGCTTGTCCGTTGTGGGCGCAATTTTATCAAGATCGGTAAGGTCAAGCTTATAAAATCCAAGCAAGCTATCCGAGAAATACAACTCCTCATTCTCGGAAAATTGTATTTTAGAAATCTGCGCACCTGTATGTCCCGTGGCATGCTCGTAGGTATGGTAAACGGGAGTTTTCTCGTTCCGATCAAAGAGATAAAGGACCTCCTTCTCCGCGATTGCGACATACCGCGCGGAGATGGCGATGTCGACGGGAGAATCCAGCTCCAGATACTGCTCGTAGCTCTCGGGGAGGAAGAGGGAGGCGGTTTCATGATCAAGTTGTACGGCGGTGTTGACGTCGGCAGAGGCGGGGAGCCCCTTTATAAAAAGCCCCGCACCGCCCGCCGCGACCGCGCCCGCAAGCAGGACGCCCGCCAGCCTGTATTTCATCATGCGACCATTATATCACGCCCGCGTGAAAAAAGCAATGAATTCGTTCCATTTCGTTAAATTTTTGCAGCATGTTGGGGTTCGTTTTGAAGCACCCCCTCCCCTACCCCTCCCCCTCAGGTATGAGGGGGAGGGCGAATTTATTGGGGTCCCTCCTCTCAAAAAAGGGGGAGGGTGAGCTTGTTGGGGTCCGTGGGGTGGCGGCGTCATGCTGAGCCGAGGAGCAGGAACAGAGTCTACGGAGGCTTATCCGAACCATCACCATAATTTTTAATTTTTAATTTTTAATTTTAAATTCCCTTGCTGCCCCTGTAGGGGAAGTGGCCTTCAGGCCAAAGGGGTTTTCGAAACCCCTTTAGGCAGCAAGGGCGCGTGACAGCTTCTCATGCGGGTAGAGTCCCGCATTCGGTCAGCATTTGCCCGAGCATATGGGCAAATG
>CANQWI010000082.1 GCA_947627515.1 uncultured Clostridia bacterium | reverse complement strand
TGGAAAGGCGAGGCAAGAGCTCACCGACGGGACGGTAACGCCCCGTGCCATGTAAACCCCGTCCGATGCAAGTTTGGGACCTTTTCACACAGGGCTGCCCGTCCGAGGAGGTCCGTGAATAACGCTGGAGCCCGTCGGCGACGGCGGGCGTAGATAAATGACCGCGCTCGACAGAACCCGGCTTACAGGTCCGCTCGTACCCCAAGGTGCCCCCGCAGATATGCGGGGGCACCTTGGCCGTTTCAATATAAAGTTTTAAAATTTCTCACTCCACGGGTCTGAGCTTGGCGGTGAAGTGGCGCAGGATGGGCGGCTCCTCCACGATCTTATAGCCCTTGATGGAGGCGGCGCGTTCCTTGATGTTGATGAGCGCGTCGGCAATGACGTCGAGGTGGGACTGCGTGTAGACGCGGCGGGGAATGGCGAGACGGGTGAATTCGAAATCCGCCTCGAGCTGCTTACCCGTGTCGGGGTCGTTCCCGAGCAGGAAGGAGCCGATGTCGCAGGCGCGGATGCCTGCCTCGAGGTACAGCTCCACCGCGAGCGCCTGTGCGGGGAATTGATAGTAGGGGATGTGGGGGAGGAGTTTTTTTGCGTCCACAAACACGGCATGGCCGCCGACGGGACTCTGATAGGGGATGCCTGCCTCGTCGAGTCGGGCGGCAAGGTATTCCATTTGCCCGATGCGGTAGCGGAGGAAATTCTCGTCGATGCCCTCCTTAAGGCCGACGGCGAGGGCCTCGATGTCCCGCCCCGACATGCCGCCGTACGTTACAAAGCCCTCAAGGGAGATCGTGCGCTGCTTGACGGCCTCGAAGAGTGCCTTGTCGCGGCAGCCGATGAGACCGCCCATGTTGACGATGGCGTCCTTCTTTGCACTCATCGTAAAGCAGTCGGCGTCCTCGAAGCATGCATGCAGGATCTCGGGGATGGAGCAGCTCCCGTAGGCCTTTTCGCGCCGCTTGATAAAGTAGGCGTTTTCGGCACAGCGGGCGGCGTCGATCATGAACGGAATATGATACTTATGTGCGATTTCAGCCGTTTTTTTGATGTTTTCGACGGAGACGGGCTGGCCGCCTGCGGAGTTGTTCGTGATGGTCATAATGACGACGCCCACGTTCTCCGCGCCAAGTTCCTTGATGAGGGAGTTGAGCCTTTCACAGTCCATATTTCCCTTGAAATCGCAGTAGGTCGAGGTGTCAAGTGCCTCGGGCACCACGCAGTCGATGGCGCGTGCTCCCGCAAGCTCCACATGGGCGCGGGTGGTGTCAAAGTGCATGTTTGCGATGGCGTATTTTTTGCCCGAAAGAAGGATGGGGAGCAGGACCTTTTCGGCCGCTCTGCCCTGATGGACGAGCTGGAGGTAGGGCATACGGAAGATCTCTCCTGCGGCCTCCTGCAGATGGTAGTAGCTCTCCGCGCCCGCGTATGATTCATCGCCGACCATGACGCCCGACCACTGGGCCGCCGACATCGCACCCGTGCCGCTGTCGGTGAGAAGGTCGATGTAGACGTCCCGCGCGGCAAGGGAGAACATGTTGTAGTTGGCCTCTTGAAGCCTTTGCCTGCGCTCCTCGCGGGTGAGAAGCTTTAAGGGTTCCACACTCTTGATGCGGAAGGGTTCGGGGTAGTAAATGGGTCTCATAGGGGATCTCCTCCTTTCATATGGTTTTATTATAAAGGAGAAGCGGCAAAAAGTCAATATCTTCGTAAAATTTCGCATGAAAGAAAAAATCGGGCCGAAAAAGCTTGCCTTTGCCGCCCGCATTTGCTATAATACAAAGCGAACGAGGAGTAGCGCAGTTTGGTAGCGCGCTTGGTTCGGGACCAAGAGGTCGCGTGTTCAAATCACGTCTCCTCGACCAAAAGAGGGCTGCACGGCAGCTCTTTTTTTGTGCTCTGAAAAGGAGTGAATGTGCTCCGTGGGTTTTAATGAGGGGAAACCCCTTTGGCCTGAAGGCCACTTCGATAGCAGGGGCAGGAAGGGAATTCTGAATTGAAAATTAAAAATTAAAAATTGCGGTGATGGTTCGACTACGCTCACCATGACGTGATTTGGAATACTCCCTTCATAAACTCGCCCTTCATTCAATCTTACGGCGCGTGGCGGGGTTGCTCCGCCTAAGCGCACCCTATTTGGTACCCTACGGGAACCTTACTGTCCGAATGAAACACGGAGCTTGTGGCTGACCAAGAAATTGTGAAATACGAAATCTAACCCCTCGATGATTTCTTTTTTTGCCCTTGAAAAAAGAAATCATCGAATTTCAATCTTACGGCGCGGGGCGGGGTCCCCCCGCCTAAGCGCACCCTATTTGGTACCCTACGGGAACCTTATTGTCCGAATGAAATACGGAGCTTGTGGCTGACCAAGAAATTGTGAAATACGAAATCTAACCCCTCGATGATTTCTTTTTTTGCCCTTGAAAAAAGAAATCATCGAATTTATAAATTACTGCGCGGAGCAAAACCACGCTTTTGCGGCAGCGCACTCAATTTGCGCGATACCTCGCGCTTGTTGAACTTGCATATAACGCTTCCGCGGCCAACATAATTGATGCACAAAGCCTATTCGCTCGAAGAATTTGTTTTTTCGCTCTTGAAAAAACAAATTCTTCGAATAAAAAAGTAGAGCCGCCGACACGAATGCCAGCGGCTCCACAAAGGAGTGTGTGTGGTCGAATTAAATTCTCTTGTCCTCGTGGTAGTGCGTGTGGAGGACCTTGTGCGCCTTTTCGCTGTTGGGTGCGCCAAAGTACTCATCGTAGATCGCCTTAATGACGGGCGTCTCGTTGGAGCGGCGGTATTCATTTTTCCTGTCGCTCTTATAGAGGGCCTCCGCGCGGAGAGATTTCAGATCCTGACTGTTGCGGATGCTGTCGGGAAGAGTGGGCTGGCCGCCGCCGTTGACGCATCCACCCGGGCAGGCCATGATCTCGATGAAATCGTAGTGCCGTGTGCCGTTCTTGAGTCCCTCGATGATCTCCTTGGCGTTGGCAAGGCCGCTTGCAACGGCGACTCTGATCTCCTTGCCTGCGACCTTATACGTCGCCTCCTTGATGGGAGAGGTGCCGCGGACCTCGTTGAAGTCCACAAGCTCGCATTCGCCGTCGAGCATCTGCGCAGCCACGCGGAGAGCTGCCTCCATCACGCCGCCGCTTGCGCCGAAGATGGTGCCGCCGCCCGAGCAGGTGGCAAAGGGATTGTCGAATTCCTCCTCGGGAAGAGAGTTGAAATCCAGCCCTGCCGTCTTGATCATGCGGGCGAGCTCCCTTGTCGTGAGCGCGGTATCGACTTCGCCGCCCATCTCGGGACGGGTGCATTCGTACTTCTTCGCCGTGCAGGGAATGACGGAGACGACATAGAGATCCTTGGGATCGATGCCGTTCTTTTCGCAATAATAGGTCTTGAGAAGGCCGCCGAACATCTCCTGCGGGGATTTGCAGGTGGAGAGATGGGGGATCATCTCGGGATATTTTTGCTCTACAAACTTGACCCAGCCGGGACAGCAGCTCGTGAACATGGGCATTGTGCCGCCGTTCTGGATGCGGTTGAGGAGCTCCGTTGCCTCCTCCATGATGGTGAGGTCGGCCGTGACGTCCATGTTAAAGACCTCGACATTGCCGAGCCTGCGGATGGCGGCGACCATTTTGCCCTCGACATTGGTGCCGACGGGGTTGCCGAACGCCTCGCCGAGCGTGGCGCGGACGGAGGGAGCCGTGAAGAAGACGACCTTCTTCTGAGGATCTGCGATGGCCTCCCAGACCTTATCGACGGTGGTGCGCTCCTTCAAAGCTCCGACGGGGCAGGCGACGACGCACTGACCGCAGCCGACGCAGACGGAGGACATGAGGTCCATTTCAAAGGCACTGCCGACATGGGCGTTGTAGCCCCTGCGGATCGCGCCGATGGCTCCGACGGCCTGCTTGTTGCAGGCGGCGACGCAGCGCATGCAGTTGATGCACTTGTCCCTGTCGCGGACGACATAGGGTGCGGAGAAGTCGATGGGGTGACGGGTATCGTCACTTGCAAAGTAGTTGGGATCGCAGTTGTATTCGATGGAGAGACGTTGAAGCTCGCAGTTGCCCGCTCTCTCGCACGCAAGGCATTCCTTCTTGTGCTTTGAAAGCATGAGCTCGAGGGTCATTTTGCGGCTCTTTCTCACCTTCTCGGTGTTCGTCTTGACCTCCATGCCCTCGGCGACGGGATAGACGCAGGCGGCGACGAGGCCTCTTGCGCCCGTTGCCTCGACAAGGCACATACGGCAGGAGCCGACGCAGTTGACGTCCTTGAGATAGCAGAGGGTGGGAATGACGACGCCCGCGGCCCTTGCCGCATCGAGGACGCTGGAGCCCTCGGGGACGGAGACGGGGATGTTATTGATCTTTAAATTTACCATGTTAGCCATTTTCTGTCACCTCACTTTCTCTCGACTGCCTTGAATTTGCAGTTGCTCATGCAGACGCCGCACTTGATGCATTTTGCGGGATCGATCGCCATGGAAGGAAGCTTGTGCCCGGGGGCGGTGTAATCCGTCTTGGAGATGGCCGAAACGGGGCAGTTTCTCGCGCAAAGGCCGCAGCCGATGCACTTCTCCTTGTCGATGGAGTAGCTCAGAAGTGCCTTGCAGACGCCCGCCGTGCAGTGATGATTCTTGATATGGTCCTCGTACTCGTTCCTGAAGTGATGCAGGGTGGAGAGGACGGGGTTGGGCGCAGACTGGCCGAGGGCGCAGAGGGAGGAGGACTTCATGTGCTCTGCAAGTGCCTCGATCTTCTCGATGTCGCCGTCCTCGCCCTTGCCTTCCGTGATCTTGGTGAGCATGTCGAGAAGGCGTCTCGTGCCGATGCGGCAGGGAGTGCACTTTCCGCAAGATTCGTCTGCCGTGAACTCGAGGTAGAACTTGGAGATATCCACCATGCAGGTGTCCTCGTCGAGGACGATGAGGCCGCCCGAGCCCATCATGGAGCCGATCGCAACGAGGTTGTCGAAGTCGATGGGGGTATCGATGAGGCTTGCGGGGATGCAGCCGCCCGAGGGACCGCCCGTCTGGGCAGCCTTGAACTTCTTGCCGTTCGGGATGCCGCCGCCGATCTCCTCGATGATCTCGCGGAGCGTCGTGCCCATGGGGACCTCCACGAGGCCGACGTTGGTGATCTTGCCGCCGAGCGCAAAGACCTTGGTGCCCTTCGACCTCTCTGTGCCGATGGAGGCATACCATTTCGCCCCCTTCATGATGATGGGGTTGATGTTGGCCCATGTTTCGACGTTATTCAAAATGGTAGGCTTGCCGAAGAGGCCCTTGACGGCGGGGAAGGGAGGACGGGGACGGGGCTCGCCGCGGTGACCCTCGATGGAGGTCATGAGCGCGGTCTCCTCACCGCAGACGAACGCGCCTGCGCCGAGACGGATGTCGATGTCAAAGTCGAATCCGAGGCCTAAAATATTCTTGCCGAGCAGGCCGTATTCATGTGCCTGCGCGATGGCGATCTTGAGACGGTGGACGGCGACGGGATATTCCGCACGCACATAGATGTAGCCCTGATGCGCCCCGATCGCATAGCCCGCGATGGTCATGGCCTCGAGCACGCAGTGCGGGTCGCCCTCGAGCACGGAG
>CANQWI010000081.1 GCA_947627515.1 uncultured Clostridia bacterium | reverse complement strand
CGGTCCTGACGGGCGGCGTCATGCACATCGGCAGGCTCAAGGGCATTCTCCGTCCCGCCCTCTGCCCCGGGATCCCCAACGTGCACGGCGGGGAGACGCTGCTCTGTGACTGTGGAGCGAATGCGGAGTGCAAGCCGCAGTATCTCGCCCAGTTCGGTCTCATGGCGGCGGCGTATGCCAAGACGCGCGGGGTGGAGCAGCCGCGGGTCGGCCTTCTCAACAACGGCACCGAGGAGCACAAGGGGGACCCCCTGCATCAGGAGGCCTTCGCGCTTCTCAAGGAGCTGAAGGGCATCGACTTTGTCGGCAACGTCGAGGGCAGGGACATCATGTACGGGGACGTCGACATCGTCGTTGCGGACGGTTTCTCGGGCAATATCGCCCTCAAGGCCATGGAGGGCTGCGGTAAGACGGTCTCCTCCGTGCTCAAGGCAGAGTTTAAGAAGAATCTCGGGAGCAAGCTGAGTTATCTTTTTGCAAGAAAGCAAATCGAGAGGCTCCGAAGCATGCTCGACTATGCAAGGCTGGGCGGGAGCCCGTTTTTGGGGCTCAAAAAGCTCGTCGTCAAGTGTCACGGCTCCTCCAAGGCAGGCAGCATCACGCCCGCTGTGTTGCAGGTCCTCGACGCCTATAAGGGAGATCTCATCGGAAAGATCGTCTCGATGCTCCCCGCAAGCACGGAGGAGGCATGAAAAACGGCGAGGATTGGACGGAGGAGACATATTCCTCCGTCGAGCAGGCACTCGGGTATTGCTTCCGTGACAGGGAGCTCTTAAAAACCTGCTTCACCCATTCCACCTACCGCAACAACGTCGACCCGCGCATCGAGGACAACGAGCGGCTGGAGTTTTTGGGGGACGCCGTCCTGCAGCTTTTCGTCTCGGACGCCCTCTACAGGAGCTCGTCAAGCGACGAGGGGCGGCTGACCGAGAAGCGCAAGGGGTACGTCTCCAAGGAGGCTCTGACGCCCGTTGCGGAGCGGCTGGGACTGATGAGGTTTTTGCGCCATTCCAACCGTGAGGAGGACATGGGCGGCAAGGCGGGGAAGCTGCAATCCAGCCTCTTTGAGGCCGTGACTGCGGGGATCTACCTCGACGGCGGCATGGAGGCGGCGGCAGAATTTCTCAGAAGAAATCTCGAATATATGGATATGGAGAGCCCGATCTCCGCGCTGCAGAACTATGTACAGGCGCGGGAAAGGTGGACGCCCGTGTACCGCGAGAGAGCGGAGGACGGGGAATTCCTTGCCGAGGTCTCCGCGCTCGGTGAGACGGGCACAGGCAGGGGAAGAAGCAAGCAGGCGGCCAAGGAGGCGGCGGCGAAAATGCTTCTCGAAAAACTCAAAGAGAGGAAATCAAGTTGAATCTGAAGGAAATCAGGGTTGCGGGGTTCAAGTCCTTTGCGGACAAGACCTCTATTAAATTCGAGGACGGCGTCACCTGTATCGTCGGTCCCAACGGCTGCGGCAAATCCAACGTCGCGGACGCCGTGAGATGGGTGCTCGGCGAGCAGTCCGCAAAGACTCTGCGCGGCACCTCCATGCAGGACGTCATTTTCAACGGCACAGAGACGAGACGGCAGCTCAGCTTCTGCGAGGTCACCCTCGTCTTTGACAATACAAGCCGCCTGTTCGACATCGACTACAGCGAGGTCGCCATGACCCGCCGTCTGTACCGCTCGGGCGAGAGCGAGTACCTTCTCAACATGCAGCCCTGCCGTCTCAAGGAGATCGTCGCGCTTTTGCATGACGTCGGCATCGGCAAGGAGGGGTATTCCATCATCGGCCAGAACAGGGTGGACCTCATCATGAACGCCAAGCCCGAGGAGCGCAGAGCCGTCTTCGAAGAGGCGACGGGCGTCATGAAATTCAAGCTCCAGAGAAGGGAGATCGAGGGAAAGCTCCAGAGCGCGAGGGACGATCTCAGCGTCTTTGTCCAGCGCATGGACGAGGTCGAAAAGCAGCTCCGTCCCCTCGAGCAGCAGGCAGAGACCGCCAAAAAGTACCGCGGCCTCTATGAGGACCTGCGCCACGAGGAGGTGAATACATACCTTCTCCGCTATGAGAATTTCACAGAGGAGACGGGCAGACACAAGAAGCAGATCGCAGAAGCGGACAAAGAGCTTTCCGCCGTCGAGGGACGGCTCGGAGAGGTCGACAACGAGGAGGCTACCGCGAGGGAAAAAATCGAGGGCGCGGATGAAAAGCTGCGCGGCCTCAACGACGATCTGAGGCTCTACGAGGTCGGCATGGAGCACAAGACGGGGGAGGCAAAGGTGCTCTCCGCCCGCATCGACAGCTATCGCCGCGAGCTCAATGCCGCGTCCGACACGGTGGATTACTCCGTGCGCCGCATCAAGGCCATCGACGGTCTCGTCGCGGAGGGGGAGAAAAAGCTCGAAAAGAGCAGGGAGCGTGCAACCGGCATCGGCAGGGAGGCCGCAGAGCTCACGGTCAAGTTGCGTGAAGCGGAGGCGAGGCTGCTTGCCTATGAAAAGCTCTCCGTCGAGCAGCGGGCAAGCGAGCTTTCCTCCGTTGAAAATCTCGCAGATCTCAGGGCGAACGCGGGCAGTCTTGCGGCAAAGCGTGACGCCGCGCAGGACAGGGCCGCAGAGGTCAGGGAGGCCATTCAGAAGGCAGAGACCCGCCGCGCGGAATTTCTCCGTCAGAAGGAGGAATGTCTCAAGGAAAAGGCCGCCTGCGAGAGCTTTCTCGACGGCAAGAGCGCGGAGGAGAGCCGTCTTGCGGGGGAGATCGCGGACCTTGCGACCGGCGAGCGCAGGATCTCGCAGGACATCGTCGAAACCAATTCCTCCATTGCAAGCTATAAAAACAATCTCGAGCTCTACAAGAGTCTCAAGAATCAATTTGAGGGCTACAGGGATTCCGTGCGCCGTCTCCAGCTCGAGGCAAAGCGGGACCCCGAGGTCGGCAGCCGTATCAAGGGCGCGATCGCCGACATCGTCCATACAGACAAAAAATACGAGGTCGCCATCGAGACCGCCTTCGGCGCGGCCATGCAGAACCTCGTCACGGCCACACGGGACGACGCAACATGGCTCGTCGAATATCTGAAGAGGACGGGCGGCGGCGTTGTCACCTTCCTTCCCGTCGACGGCATGCTTCGCCGCATGAACGGCAGTGAGGTCCGCGCTGCACTCAAGGAGCGCGGGGCGGTCGGGCTTGCCGACGAGCTCGTAAGCTACGATCCCTATTACGCCAGCGTCGTTTCCAATCTTCTCGGCAATACACTCATCTGCGACACCATCGCAAGCGCGACGAGCATCTCCAAACGCTACCCGCACGCCTTTCGCATCGTCACCCTCGACGGGGACACCATTGCGACGTCGGGCTCCATCACGGGCGGCTCACGCAGAAAGGAGAGCGGGCATCTCCTTGCGGGCGAGCGCAGGATCAAGGAATGCGAGGAGGAGATTGCAAAGCGGACCCGCCTCGTCGAACAGCTAAAATCCTCCCTCGAGGCGTGCGGCAGGGAGCTCGAGGAGGCGAGGGCAGAGTATGAGGCCTTCCGCATCAAGGTGCAGGAGCAGACCGCAAGCTTTGCCGCTCTCTCCCAGAAGGAGCTCGCCGTTCTCTCCCTCATCGCAGATGCGGAAAAGGACATCGCCGACTACAACGCCCTGCTCATCCAGCTCACAAAGAAGGCAGACGAGCTCGAGAGCGAGGTGCTCTCCTCGGCCGAGAGTGAGGAGCTTTTGAACCGCATCCGCAGTGAGGCGGCCAAGGAGGCGGGCGCGAGGGAGCTCGAGAGCGGCAGGCTCAAAGAGGACCGCGACGCCGTTGCGGAGAAGTTGCACGCCCTCGAGGTCGAGAGTGCGACCCTTTCGAGCAACCTTTCCGCAGAGGAGGACAATCTCGCCCGTCTCAGGGCCGAGAAGGAGGACCTTCTCAAGAAGGTAGAGGAGACGCGCGCGTCCATTGCGGGAACGGAGCGGCAGATCGAGGCTCTGAAGCGGGACGAGGAGCGGGCAGCCCTCACCGAGGAGGAGCAGGAGGCCGTCGCCATTCTCAGAAAGCGGCTTGCAGAGGCCGAGGAGGAGAAGCGCGGCTTTTACCAGACGCAGACAGAGCTCGCCGACGAGAAGCGCAGGCTGTTGGCGCGGCAAATGACCCTTTCCGAAAAGAAGCACAGAAGCGAGCTCGAGATCTCCAAGGCCGAGGCCTTCCTCGAAAACATGCAGCAGCGCATGGACGAGGAGTATCATCTTACCTATGAGGCCGCGCTCGAATACCGCGATCCCGATTACGATCTCTCGCAGTCGGTAAACAACATTGCAAGCCTCAAGCGCAGGATCTCCGCGCTCGGGCAGGTCAATCCCCGTGCCGAGGAGGACTACAACGCGCTCTTTACCCGTTACAGCGAGATGCTCACGCAGAAGGAGGACCTCGACAAGGCCATCGTCGACCTCACGACCGCGCTCGAGAAGCTCAAGACGGAGATGCAGAAGAAGTTCGACGACGGGTTCAACGAGATCAATAAGAACTTTACGCAAATCTTCAGGGAGCTTTTCGGCGGCGGCAAGGCGGAGATGCAGCTCGACTACACCGATTGCACGGATCCCTTGGATGCGGGCGTCGAGATCATCGCCTGCCCGCCCGGGAAGAAGCTTTCGAAGATCTCCCTTTTGTCGGGCGGCGAGCGTGCGCTCACGGCAATCGCCATCTTGTTTGCGATCCTCAAGAGCAATCCCATGCCCTTCTGTATCCTCGACGAGATCGAGGCGGCCCTCGATGAGGCCAATGTGGACAGGTTTGCGAAATATCTCAAGCATTTCTCGCAGGACACCCAGTTTATCGTCATTACGCACAGAAAGCCGACGATGAATCAGGCGGACTCGCTCTTCGGCGTCACGATGGAGGAGAAGGGGGTCAGCAAAATTGTCTCCGTCAAGCTCTCCGAGGTCGAATCGAGACTGGGGGGAGATACGGTGGAGTAGATTTTCGAAGGTTTTTTTGCTCGGTCCCCTGCCCGCCGTTGGCGGCCATGGTCCCATCGTAAAAAAACCTTCGAGCGAACCTTCCTCGTGCATCAATCAGAGTTGGCCGCGGAAGCGTTATATGCATGGACAATAAGCGCGAGGTGTCGCGCAAATTGAGTGCGCTGCCGCAAAAGCGTGGTTTTGCTCCGCGCAGTAATTGAGAAATTCGATGATTTCTTTTTTAAGGACGAAAAAGAAATCATCGAGGGGTAAGATTTCGCATTTCACAATTGCGATACAGCCACGAGCTCCGTATTTCATTCGAACAGTAAGGTTCCCGTAGGGTACCAAATAGGGTGCGCTTAGGCGGGGCAACCCCGCCACGCGCCGTAAGATTGAAATTCGATGATTTCTTTTTTCAAGGACGAAAAAGAAATCATCGAGCGAAAGTGCTTTGTTCATCAATCAGGTTGGCCTCGGAAGCATTATATGCATGGACAATAAGCGCGAGGTGTCGCGCAAATTGAGTGCGCTGCCGCAAAAGCGTGGTTTTGCTCCGCGCAGTAATTGAGAATGAAAGGCGTGGGTATAAGGGGATTGTTCCCAATCACGTCATGGTGAGCGTAGTCGAACCATCACCACAATTTTTAATTTTTAATTCCAGCGGCGCGTCTGTAAATAG
>CANQWI010000080.1 GCA_947627515.1 uncultured Clostridia bacterium | reverse complement strand
CGGGACGGTGGTCTCCCCCCGAACGGATGCCGAGCTTTGCGTTTCTTCTGTGAATGTTGCCCGTGATGTAGTTATCGTAATGAAGAATGCCCGTATGATACATGAGGTGCGCGTTGAAGAAGGCGCCGCCGAGAATGCAGAGAATGCCGAGAACGATCTCGATGGGCGAATTCTCGGAAGGGACGATCGCCTGAACGGACAGGAGAAGAAGGCTCATGAAGAGGTACATGAGGTAGGGCGTGACCATGCGCCGCCAGCACTCCCTCTGCACGCGCCAAAACAGCTGCGAGCTCGTCGGATTGGATTGATCCTTGATCTTTTTTGGTTTATCGTTGAGCATTTTACACTCCGTGGGCACAAATACCCATAATCTATTATACCTGTTCTATGTCGGAGTGTCAAGTGATATTGGAAAAGTGTCAGAGGATGTATTTCCTTACCGCCTTCGAGGGCAGGCGCACGAGAGCCTCATAGACGGACGTCCCGTGGGCGCGGGCGTATGCTTCAAAATCGCTGACCACGCACACCCTTTTTCCGAAGCCTGCGGCACCTGCAGAGAGGGTCGCGTCCATGCACAGCCGTCCGACGGCCATTTCCTCTCCCTCGCGGAAAAATCCGTCGCCGTACCCCATTCTGAGGGTATGCACCTGCCCGAAATTTTGCGGAGAAAAGGCATAGCCGAGCCCCTCCCCCGTCTGACGGCAGCTGTTGGAGACATAGGCGTACAGCCTCATGGCGCGATGCAGCGGCCCCGAGCCGCCCTGCGGCAGGTAGCCGTAGAGGCCGAGACCGATGCGGGCGGCGTCATAGCCCTCCCCCTGCAGCGTCCCCTCCGTTGCGGCGATGTGACAGATGCAGTCGGGGAAAAGAGCCTTGACATCGGCGGCGGCGCGGGAAAAGAGCAGGTCCTGTCCCCTGCGTGCCTTCTCATCCTCTGCCGCAAAATAGTGGGAAAAAACTCCCTCGACAGAAAAACCGAGCCTTTTCATGCGCCTTGCCGAGGAGGCCGCCTGCGGGGCGGGGTAGCCGTAGCGGTTCATCCCCGTATTCACCGCAAGATGCACCCGTGGCGTGATGCCCGTCAGCTCTGCGGCGCGGGCGAGAAGCCGCACGGGCGGGTCGGACCCGAGGCAGGCGACGAGCCCGTAGGAGAGCAGACGCACGCACTCCTCCTCCGTCATGGGCGGGGTGAGGACGAGGATGTCCTCCTGAACGCCTGCAATACGCAAAGAGGCCCCCTCCTCCACGGTTGCGACCGCAAAGGAAGAGGCAAGGTTGTGAAGGGAATGGGCGACCTCTGCCGCCCCGTGGCCATAGGCGTCGTCCTTGACGACGGCGATAAGCGAGCGGGTCAATTTGCAAAAGTAGCCTGCATTTTTTCGGATAGCGCGCAGAGAGATCTCCGCAAGAAGGGGTTGCATACCCCCATTTTATGCCCTGCGCTCCCCTTTTGCCCGCAAATTACTTGTTGTAGATGAATCGGTGGCAGTTTTCGCACTCAATGACGTTGCCGCCCGCAAGACGGTTGCGCTGAGCAAGCGGAAGGTCCATGCCGCAGACGCACATGTCCCCCTTGAGCGGCACGAGGACGGGGAAGATCTTCTCCTTGCGCTTCTGATGATAGCGGTCGAGCATCTCGGGGGGAAGGCTTTTGGCAGTCTCCTCCATTTTTTGAGTGAGCTCCTGAATGCGGTCCTCGTAGCGGGCATGCACCTCCTTGTACTTCTCGGAGTACTCCTTGCGCTGCTTGTTCATCTGCTTGCCCTGCTCCATGAGCTTTTTGTACTCCGCAGAGAGCTGCTCGACCTCGGCAAGCATGCGTGTGAGGTCCTGCTTGAGCGCACGGAGCTTCTCGAGAAGCTGCTGAGCGCTCTTTTTGTAAAAGGCAACGTCGCCGCCCCCCTCGACAAGCTCCTCGACCTCCGAATATTCCGCAATCGCCTTAGCGATCTCATCCGCACGGACGATGAGGCTATCGCGGAGTGCCTTGAGCTCGACGGCACGCTTATCCTCTGCGGCGATGCGCAGCTCGGCGTTCCGCATGACGACCTTGGCCTGATTGAGCTTTTTCTTCTCCTCGGTCGCGTTGAGTTCGAGGTCGATCTTCCTGAGCTCCCCGTCCAACCGCTGGTATTCCAACAGATCCTGCAATGCTGACATAAACTTTCTCCTTACAGGTACCGCCTGTCCGTATAGACGGTGCAGGGCAGTCCGATTTTTGTTTTTATTCTCTCCGCAAAGCGGCTGAAGCCGTAATTTTCAGAGGCGTAATGGGTGAAGAGCAGGACGTTGAGCCCTTTTTCCACCGCCTCAAGAAGGATGTGATGCTTCGCATCCGCGCTGACGAGGGTATCCGCGCCGTACTCTGATGCAAAGGAGACGGCCTCCCCCGAAAAACCGCCGCCGCAGAAGCTTGCAACGCGCCTGACCTCCCCCTCTCCGTACACAACGAGCTTGTCCGTCCGGAACGTCTCCCGCGCACGGGCAGAAAAATCGGCAAGCGGACAAGGTTCCACATCGTACACCCTGCCGTAGCCGCCGCAGGAGAGCTCGTCCATGACGGCGACGGGCCTTTCCCCGCCGAGGCCCTGCATCAGGCTCTCGTCGATGCCCCCCTCCGCGGCGTCAAGATTGAGATGGGCGGAGATCACCGAGATGCCCTCCCTGACGCATGCAAAGAGCGCAGGCACTTCCTCGGGGGTGATGCGTTTGACGCCCTCCCAGATGGCGGGATGATGGGTGATGATGAGGTTCGCGCCACACCTTACCGCCTCACGGACGGCCTCCACGGTCAAATCAAGGGAAAAAAGCACCGCAGAGATCTCCCTCCCGCTGTCGAGGAGAATGCCGCTGTTGTCGTACATTCCCCGCGCGATGTATTCCTTGGAAAGCTTGAACGGAGCGACCCCGTCGATACTTTCATAGATGTCTCTGAGCCTCACTGATGGCCTCCTTTAGCTGTGCCTCCCGCCGCAAAAGGGCGTCCCGCGCATTCGCCTGCCGTGCAAGGGCAAGTCTTTCTTTCGTCTTTTCAAGCTCCTCTTTCGCCTGAAAGAGGAAGGGATAGGGCGATTCCCCGTTGAGATTGTCCCGCCCGAAGCGAAGCTCCGTCTCCGTATAGCTGTCCCCGCCGACGGCGGTGCCCTTTATGACGTCGTAGTACTTTTTTCCGTCCGAAAAGGTGTAATCGAGCAGGATCCGCGCACCCCGCCCGACAAGGTGGCGGCGAAGCCCCTCCGCATTCCTCATGGGCTGGAGAAGAAAGGTCTCCGGAAGGTCGGATTTTCCTAAAATCTTAACAATTTCCTCCCCGCCCATGCCCGCAATGAGGACAAAATCACAGCGCGGGACGTTCTCGAGCCCGTCGGTGACGATCGGGACGCATATGCCCGCGTCGATGTACTGCTTGAGCAAAATCTCGGCCTTATGCAGCGATTTTGCACTGATATCCGTGATATAGGCCCGCTCGCAGAGGTGATTTTTGAGCATGAATTCCGTCAGATAGCCGTGGTCACAGCCAATGTCGGCAAAGACGGTACAGCTTCCCAATAGAGAAGTTAAATTAGCAATTCTGTCCATCAATCGAGGAAGTCTCTCAGCCGCTTGCTGCGCGAGGGATGGCGAAGCTTTCTCAGGGCCTTTGCCTCGATCTGACGGATGCGCTCACGGGTGACGTTGAACTCCTTGCCGACCTCCTCGAGGGTGCGGGGCTTGCCGTCGTCGATGCCGTAGCGGAGGCGCAAAACCTTCTCTTCGCGGGGGGTAAGCGTATCGAGCACGCTCAGAAGCTGCTCCTTGAGCATGATGAAGGCGACGCTGTCCCCGGGCGTCTGCGTCTTGTCATCCTCGATGAAATCCCCGAGGTGGGAATCCTCCTCCTCGCCGATAGGCGTCTCCAAAGAGACGGGGTCCTGTGCGATCTTCTGGATCTCGCGGACGCGCTGGACGTCGATGCCCATGGCCTCTGCGATCTCCTCGGGGGTGGGTTCGCGCCCGTTTTCCTGAAGAAGCATGCGGGAGACCCGCGTGAGCTTGTTGATGGTTTCTACCATGTGCACGGGGATGCGGATGGTGCGTGCCTGATCGGCGATGGCGCGGGTGATGGACTGACGGATCCACCATGTCGCATAGGTGGAGAACTTGAAGCCCTTCTGGTAGTCAAACTTCTCGACCGCCTTCATGAGACCGAGGTTCCCCTCCTGAATGAGGTCCAAAAAGAGCATCCCTCTTCCCACATATCTCTTTGCGATGGAAACGACGAGCCTGAGGTTTGCCTCGGAAAGACGGTTTTTCGCGCTCTCGTCCCCCTCCTGCATGCGCTTGGCGAGCTCGATCTCATCGTCGCCCGAGAGAAGCGGCACCCTGCCGATGTCCTTGAGATACATCTTGACGGGGTCGTCGAGGCCGATGTCCGAGAGGGCCTGATCCAAGAGTTCTCTGTCCCGCTCGTCCTCATCGTAGATGGTGATGCCGAGATCGGGTAGGCTCTTGTAGACGGTGTCGTATTGCTGAGGGGTGAGATCGTATTTTTCGAGCTCGTTGCAGAGCTGGTTTGTCGAGATGCTGCCCTTCATGCGATACCCCGCGGAAAGAGTCTCGATCAGCTCATTGAGTTTTTCGTCCGAAACGTTCATGCCAAACCTCCTGTGTTTTTCATTTTCTTGGTGTAGGCGTCGATGCGGAGAAGACATTCTCTCTTTTCTTCAGCGGTCTGCGCCTGTGTGAATTTCCTCTGTTCCTCTGCGATTTTTTTGGTATAAAGCTGCCTTCTGAGGGTGGTGACGCAGTCGCGGAAGTACTGCTCTGCGTGCTCTCCCTCAAGATTATCGCCAAAATCAAGATTTAAAATATTGGAGATCTCTCCGTTCTCGGGGAGCAGGTCAAAGATGCCGCTCGCCCGCACCCTGCCGTTTTGCCGCTCCCGCATGACGAACTCGGCGACGGTCCTGTGCTCCTCCATATCCCATTCGAGGGATGTGGGGTCAAACCCGAGCGCGTAGGACTTGCTCAGAAGACAGGCGCAGAGCACGAAGCGGGCGGCCTTGACGGCACTGCCCGATTCCTCGTCCCGCACGGCGGCTGTAGCGGAAGACGGCTCCTCCTTTTGCCGCGGAAGACGTTCGAAATCGCGCTGAAGGGCCCCGAGACTCACGCCGCTCTCCTCGGAGAGACGCTTGAGAAGCTGCTCGCGCTCCGTCTCGCTCTCGGCCTCGCGCACGATGGAGAGCGCGTCCCTCACGAACTCCCTGAGCTCGTCCGACTTTTTGAGGTCGTATTTTGCCCTTGCGGCGTAGATCCTGAAATCGATGAGCGGCATTGCGCTGTCGAGACAGCTTTGGTAGCCCGCGGAGCCCTGCCGCCTGACCACGTCGTCGGGATCGAGGCCGCCCGTGAGAGGCACGACCCTGATTTTGACGCCCTCGTTCTCGAGAAGGCGCAGTCCCCTCAGGTTCCCCTCCTGTCCCGCGGGGTCGCCGTCGTAGCTTATCAGGATGTTCTCGGAATACCGCTTTGCAAGGCGCACCTGCTCCTTGGTGAGAGAGGTCCCCATGCTCGCGACGACGTTTTTGAAGCCGGCCTGATAGAGGGAAATGACGTCCATATACCCCTCGAGGATGATGAGGCTGGGCAGTCCCCCCGCCCGCTTCTCTCGCTTGACGAGGTTGATGTTGAAGAGATTCTTGCGCTTGTCAAAGAGCACCGTCTCGCGTGTGTTGACGTACTTGCCGCGGTTGGGGACGGAGTGAAGAAGCCTTCCCCCGAAGGCAATGACGTCGTCGACATTGTTGATGATCGGGATGATGAGGCGGCCCGCCTCGGCGTCATACAGTCGGCCGTCCTTGGCACGGCCGCATGCCCCACTCTCGGCGCACTCCTCGGGCGTACGCGTCTTGGTCGCGGCGACAAGGG
>CANQWI010000079.1 GCA_947627515.1 uncultured Clostridia bacterium | reverse complement strand
AGTGTCCACGTCCAACGACTCGCCGAAACGCTGGCCGCCGAACTGCGCCTTGCCGCCGAGCGGCTGCTGCGTGACCATGCTGTACGGGCCGATGGAACGGGCATGGATCTTGTCGTCGACGAGGTGGATGAGCTTGATCATGTACATGATACCGATCGTGACCCTGTTCTCGAAGGGCTCGCCCGTCCTGCCGTCGTAGACCTGGAATTTGCCGTCCACCTGTCCCTCGGGGTTGAACAGATGGTTCTCGCGGAAGAGCTGCTCGATGTCCTTCTCGGTGGCGCCGTCAAAGACGGGCGTCGCGATCTTCCAGCCGAGCTGGCGGCAGACATAGCCGAGGTGGACCTCCAAAACCTGCCCGATGTTCATACGGGAGGGAACGCCCAAGGGATTGAGAAGGATCTGCAGCGGGGTGCCGTCGGGAAGGAAGGGCATATCCGCCTGCGGAAGCACGCGGGAAATGACGCCCTTGTTGCCGTGGCGGCCCGCCATCTTGTCGCCGACCTGAATTTTACGCTTCTGCGCGATATACACACGCACGAGCTTGTTGACGCCGGGAGAAAGCTCATCCTTGTTTTCGCGGGTAAAGATCCTGACGTCCACGACGATGCCGCCCTCTCCGTGAGGGACGCGGAGGGAGGTATCCCTGACCTCTCTCGACTTTTCGCCGAAGATCGCACGGAGCAGCCGCTCCTCGGGCGTGAGCTCGGTCTCGCCCTTGGGGGTGACCTTGCCGACGAGGATGTCCCCGCTCGTCACCTCCGCGCCGATGCGCACGATGCCGTCCCCGTCGAGATCCTTCAGAGCGTCGTCGCCGACGTTGGGGATATCCCGCGTGATCTCCTCCTCGCCGAGCTTGGTGTCACGGGCCTCCGTCTCATATTCCTCGATATGGATGGAGGTAAACACGTCGTCCTGCACGAGCTTTTCGGAGATGAGGATGGCGTCCTCATAGTTGTAGCCCTCCCATTCCATGAAGCCGACAAGGATGTTCTTGCCGAGGGCAAGCTCGCCGTTCTTCGTGGAGGGACCGTCCGCGATGATCTCGTCCTTCTCGACCCTGTCTCCCGTGGAGATGATGGGCCGCTGGTTGAGGCAGGTCCCCTGGTTGGAGCGTTCGAACTTCTTGAGCTTATATTCTGTTTCAAAGCCGCTGTCCTCGCGGATCACGATCCTGTCCGAGGCGACGGCGGTCGCAACGCCTGCTTCCTTCGCACGCACAATGACGCCCGAATCCCTTGCGATCGCGGCCTCGATGCCCGTCGCGACGATGGAGCTCTCCGTGGTGAGAAGCGGCACCGCCTGACGCTGCATGTTGGAGCCCATGAGGGCACGGTTGGTATCGTCGTTTTCGAGGAAGGGAATGAGCGCGGTCGCGACGGAGACGAGCTGCTTCGGCGAAACATCCATGTAGTCGATGGCCTCGCGAGGCATCTCGGTGATGAGCTCCCTATGACGGCAGCCGACGCGGGGATGCACGAAGCGGCCGTTTTCGTCGAGCGGCTCGTTCGCCTGTGCGACGACGTACCTGTCCTCCTCGTCCGCGGTCAGATAATCGACATGGTCGGTGACGATCCCCGTCTCCTTGTCCACCCTTCTGTAGGGGGACATGATAAAGCCGAACTCGTTGACCTTACTGAAGGTCGCAAGCGAGGAGATGAGGCCGATGTTCTGACCCTCGGGGGTCTCGATCGGGCACATGCGTCCGTAGTGGGAGTGGTGGACGTCGCGGACCTCGAAGGTCGCCCTGTCGCGGTTGAGACCGCCGGGGCCGAGCGCGGAGAGCTTACGCTTATGGGTGAGCTCCGCGATGGGGTTGGTCTGGTCCATGAACTGCGAGAGCTGCGAGGAGCCGAAGAACTCACGGATGACTGCCGAGATGGGACGCACGTTGATGAGCGAGGAGGGCGTGATCTCCTGCGGGTCCGCGGTCGCCATGCGCTCCTTGATGAGACGCTCGAGCCGCGACATGCCAATGCGGAGCTGATTTTGAAGAAGCTCGCCGACCGAGCGCACTCTTCTGTTGCCGAGGTGGTCGATCTCGTCGATCGTGCCGATGCCGTAGACAAGGTCGAGGTTGGTGGAGACCGCCGCGACGACGTCATCCACCGTGATGCACTTGTGGCAGAGCTTTTCGCAGAGCGGCTTGATGGTCTTTCTCTCCTCGGGGGTCAGAAGCCCGCCGATGAGGCTCTGCCTGTCGAGGTCGACGGGCGCGGAGGGATCGTCTGCCTTTGGCGTGCGGGCGAGGATCTCGTGGAAGAGCTTGGAGGCCTTGACAAACCTGATCCTGCTCTCTCTGCGCTTCTCGCGGTTGCGCTTTTCCTCCTGCTTTTCGTCTGCCTCGGGATCTGTCTCGCGGGTGTAGTAAATGGCGTTGATCTCGTCCCTGTACTGCTCCGCGACCTCCTCGGGGGAGGCGTTCTCGCAGGCCTCGGCGAGCAGCTTGGAGAATTTGAAATTGGGATAATAAACGGTCTTGAGAATGCCGAGCGTCTTGGCGTCCTTATCGGAGAGCGCGGAGAAGTCGACGGTGTTGTTTGCAATGATCTTGTGCCTGATCTCGCCGTCCTCGGGGTCGTTGACGAGGACAAAGACCTCGTTGATGCCCGCGTTCTGGATCCTGCGGGCCTGCTCCTCGTCGACGGTCTGCCCCTTGGTCGCAAGCACCTCGCCCGTCTCGGGGTCGATGATGTCGTCTGCGACGCGGCAGCCGGGGAGACGGTAGGCAAGATTGAGTTTCTTGTTGAACTTGTATCTTCCGACCTTGACGACGTCGTATCTTCTCGGGTCGAAGAAGAGCATGTTGAGGTGCTGACGGACAGATTCCTCCGTCGGGACCTCCCCGGGACGCAGTCTCCTGTAAAGGGCGATGAGACCGTCCGACTCCGAGCGGATGGGCGGGGTCTCCTTCTCGTCCCGCTCGATGGTGGCGGCGATCATCTTGTTCCCGCCGAAAAGCTCCTCGAGGGCCCTGTTGGAGCCGAAGCCGAGCGCGCGCAGAAGCACGGTCGCCGTGAGCTTTCTCCTGCGGTCGACGCTCACCCAAAGGATGCCCGCGGGATCCTGCTTGAACTCGAGCCATGCGCCGCGGTTGGGAATGACGGTCGTGTCGTAGATCCTCTTGCCCGTCTTGTCCGTCTCGGCATTGTTGTTGACGCCGGGGGAGCGGACGAGCTGGGAGACAATGACGCGCTCCGCACCGTTGATGATAAAGGACCCGTTCTCGGTCATGAGCGGGAAATCGCCCATGAAGACCTCCTGCTCGAGGATGTCCCCCTTCACCTTGTTGACGAGGCGCACCTTGACCTTGAGGGGAAGCGCGTACGTTGTGTCGCGGTTGCGGCATTCCTTCTCGTCGTACTTGGTGCTCTTCCCGAACTCATGGGAGAGGAAATACAGCTCGAAGTGGTCGGAAAAGTCGGTGATCGGAGAGTAGTCCTCAAATATCTCGGAGATGCCCTCGTTCACGAACGAATCATAGCTTTCCTTCTGGATCTCGACGAGATCGGGGATGTCGATGACCTCGTTGATCGAACCGAATTTTCTTCTTTCGACCTTGCCGTACTTGTAGATTGGTAAGTTCATCCGTCAAATAACTCCTTATAATGGTGATGTTATCATTTGGCGATCTACCGAGTATATCTTTTCATCGATAAAAATCGAAATGTCCGAAAATTTCTCCCGTTCCGCTTTACAAGCGGCGCAGCTTGCGCTATAATATAATGGTTAGCGGGTGCGTCCGTCTGCGGTCCGAAAATGCCCGAGAACGCAGAGAAACGCATTTTGAACATAATGATACAGTATGTTATTATAAGCCCGAAATCGAAAGATGTCAAACGCTTTTGCCCGCCGAAAAAAAATTTTTCATAAAATCGACAAAAAAAGTGTTTTTTTCCGCGCAAGGCAGGCAAAAAAATCCCCCCTTTTATCACTATTTTTAATTCGAAAAGCTATGCGAATCGATAAATTTTTAAAGGTCAGTCGTATTTTAAAACGCAGGACGGTGGCACAGGAGGCCGCGGCTGCGGGAAAGATCAGCGTCAACGGCAGGGAGGTCAAGCCCGCCTACCGCGTGAAGGTCGGCGATATCGTCGAGCTCCGCTTCTCGACGGGTGCGCTCCGCTTCCGCGTTCTCGAGCTCAAGGAGACCGTCAAAAAGGACGACGCCTCCTCTCTCTACGAGGTGCTCCCGTGAAACCCCTTCGGCCTGAAGGCCACTTCCCCTATAAGGGGCAGCAAGGGGGTAGATCAAAGACGTTCCGAATCTCGTCATCCCGCCCCGCGCACATTCTAATTGTGTCTAAGCGCGGCACGAGCGCCGCCCTTGGTGCGAAGTAGGCGAAGCCGAGTGGATCTCATCAAAACCCACGGACTTCAATAATAAACGGACCGTTCCCAATCACGTCACCCTGAGCTTGTCGAAGGGTCACCGCAGCAAGAAATAAGGTGATGGTTCGACTGCGCTCACCATGACGTAATTCGGAATGGCCCGTAGACAACAAGCTTTTATTCTCGATCCCCCACCGCAATTTTTAATTTTTAATTTTTAATTCAGTATGATTTCACTCATTCTCTGCGCCGCGGGAAGCGGCAAGCGGGCAGGTCTGCCCTACAACAAAATCTTTTACGAACTGAACGGAATGCCCGTTCTCTGCTATTCGCTCTCAGCGTTCGCGCCGTTTGCGGACGAGATCCTCGTGGCATGCCGCGCGGAAGATGAGCCTCGGGTCCTTCCCCTGCTCTCCCCCTTCCCGAACGCGCGCGCCGTCCGCGGCGGAGAGACCCGCTTTCATTCGGTGCTCGCCGCCCTCGAAGAAGCGCGGGGAGACATCGTGCTCGTTCACGACGCGGCGCGGCCCTTTGTAACGCCCGAGATCATCCGCAACTGCATCCGATGCGTCCGCGAGCACGGAAGCGCGGTCTGCGCCCTCCCCGCGACGGATACTGTCGCTATGGCGGAAGGGAATATCCTCTTCGGGCATCTGCCGCACAAGTTCGCGCAACTGCCGCGCAAGGACGTTTACATGCTGCAAACGCCGCAGGGCTTTCCCACGGCGAAGCTGCTCCTCGCCTATCGATCGGCATCAGAGGACAAGCGGCAGAACGAATTTACCGACGACAGCGGGATCTATCTTACCTACGTCGCCGTGCCGCACTTTTTCCCCGGAGACCGCGCCAACCGCAAGCTCACCTATCCCGAGGATTTTCTGCCTGCGGAGCGGGTCGGATTCGGCGTCGACACGCACGCGTTTGCCCATCGGGAGGAATTTGACCGCGGCATTGCCCGCCTCAATCTCAACTACATTCCCCTGTGCGGCGTCCACGTTCCCTCCGACCGCGCGATCGAGGCGCACAGCGACGGGGATGTCGCCGTCCACGCCCTCATGGACGCCCTGCTCTCCGCGATCGGCGAGCGAGACATCGGATACCATTTTCCCGATACGGATCCGAGGTATAGGGGTATTTCAAGCATGGTTTTGCTCGGCAGGGTCATGGACATGGTACGGGCAAAATGCTTCAGAGTGCAAAATGTGAGCATCTCCATCCTCGCCGAACGCCCCCGCCTTTCTCCCTATATCGGGGAGATGCAAAAAAGCCTTCGGGAGGCACTCGGCTGTGAAAACGTTGCCATTGCGGCGGGCACGAACGAACGCCTCGGCTATGTCGGCGAGGGCCGCGGCATCACCGCCTACGCCACCGTCCTTCTCACGCGCAGCTGACCCTCCACCGAGGAAACCCCTTCGGCCTGAAGGCCACTTCCCCTATGAGGGGCAGCAAGAGAATTCTGAATTTAAAATTAAAAATTAAAAATTGTGGTGGGGCATAATTGGAAAGAAAGGCTTGTTGTCTACGGGCCATTCCAATGACGTCCTTCCTCTCGCCTGCCCCCTTTCTAAGGGGGCGGGGTAGGGG
>CANQWI010000078.1 GCA_947627515.1 uncultured Clostridia bacterium | reverse complement strand
CGATTGGGAATGAACCCCCACCCCTACCCCGCCCCCTTAGAAAGGGGGCAGGCGCGAGGAAGAATGCCATTAGAATGACCCGTAGATAACAAGCCCTTATTCTTATTCTCCCAACCATAATTTTTAATTTTTAATTTTTGATTTTAAATTCCCTTGCTGCCCCTGTAGGGGAAGTGGCCTTCAGGCCAAAGGGGTTTTTGGGGAAACCCCTCAGTCGCTGAAGCGACAGCTTCTCATGCGGGTAGAGTCCCGCATTCGGTCAGCATTTGCCCGTGCATATGGGCAAATGCCAAGAAAATTTTGCGTCAAGAGTTATCAACTCTTGACAGAACTGCAAAATTTTCCCCTATAAGGGGAGCCAAGGATAAGGTGATGGTTCGACGGAGCTCACCATGACGTATTTTGGAACGGCCCGTAGATAACAAGCCTTTATTCTCAATCACGCCCCACCACAATTTTTAATTTTAAATTTTTAATTTTAAATTTTCTGGAGGTATCTATGACAACAAAGCTCTTGAGCGAGTTTGCCGTCGGAGAGAGGGGGGTCGTCAAGACCGTCTCGGGCGAGGGCAGACTTCGCAGCCGTCTCTTTGACATGGGCGTCACCCCCGGTGCGGAGATCCTTTTGCGCAAAAAGGCTCCCCTCGGCGACCCCATCGAGGTGACCATCCGCGGGTACGAGCTCACGCTCCGCAAGACCGAGGCCCAGCTCGTCACCATGGAGGTGAAAAAATGATGAAGCTTGCTCTCGCCGGCAATCCCAACTGCGGCAAAACCACACTCTTCAACCTTCTCACAGGCTCTACGGCCTACGTCGGCAACTGGCCGGGCGTCACCGTGGATAAGCGGGAGGGGACGTACAAAAAGGGGGAGGAGCCCGTCAAAATCGTCGACCTTCCCGGCATCTACTCCCTCTCGCCCTACACCCCCGAGGAGGTCATCTCGAGGAATTTTATCCTCGACGAAAAGCCCGAGTGCGTCATTAACATCGTCGACGCCACCAACCTCGAGCGCAACCTCTACCTCACCACCCAGCTCATGGAGATCGACGTCCCCGTCATTATCGCGCTCAACATGATGGACGCCGTCGAAAAGCAGGGGGATCAGATCGACGCAAGGGAGCTTGAGGAAAAGATCGGCCTTCCTGTCGTCGCCATCTCGGCCTTGAAGGGGTCGGGCATCAAGGAGCTCATGGACAGGGCCATTTCCATTGCCAAAAAGACGCGTACGGGCGTCACCGTGCTTCACGATACCCCCCTTGCCCACCTCGTCCGTGACGTCAGCATCGCGCTGAAGGGGGCAAAGGTCTACGCGCCGCTCTTTCACGCCGTCAAGCTCGTCGAAATGGACGAGATCGAAGTCAAGATGCACCCCGAGCTCGTCAACATGGTGCAGGAGTTCAAGGCGACCTTTCAGGATGATACTTTCGGGGACGATTTGGAGGCCGTCGTCGCCGACGCGAGATACAAGTACATATCGGCGAATTATTCCACCGCGTACCGCAAAAAACACAGAGGAGAGAAACTCACCAAGTCCGACAAGGCGGATAAAATTCTCACCCATAAGATCTGGGGCATCCCCATTTTCCTCGTCATCCTCTTTGCGATCTTCCATCTGACCTTTTCGGAGGACCTCTTCTACATCTCCGCGATCTCGGGAGGGAGACTTCCGAGCCTGTTCGGAGCGGTGGAAGAAGGGGGCCTCGGCATGGAAGAGAATGCCGCGACGACCCTGCTCGCCTGTTTCTACGACGGCGCGATCTTTTCCCCGGGCGTCATTTTGACGAACCTATGGACGTGGCTTCTCGATTGGGTCGGCGTGCTGCTCGGCCTCTGCACTCAGAACGCACCCCTTTGGGTCGGCAGCTTTGTCGGTGAAGGAATCTGGGGCGGTCTCTCGGCTGTCCTCGGCTTCCTGCCGCAGATACTGACACTGTTTTTGTTCTTCTCGATTCTGGAAGATTCGGGCTACATGGCGCGTGTCGCCTTCATCATGGACCGCATCTTCCGCAGGTTCGGCCTTTCGGGAAGGGCATTCATGCCCATGATCATGGGCTTCGGGTGCTCGCTGCCCGCCATGATCAACACCCGTACCCTCGCCGACGACAAGGAGCGCACCGCGACCATCCGCGTCATTCCGATGTTCTCGTGCGGGGCAAAGCTGCCAATTCTCACGGCCATCGCGGGCGGGATCGTCCAGTGCTTCCATATGGGGAATGCCGACCTCATCACCTACGGCATGTATCTCATCGGCATCGTCACGGCCATCGTCTGCGTGCTGCTCATGCGGAATACCACCATGCGCGGGGATGTACCGCCCTTTATCATGGAGCTCCCCGCCTACCACGCGCCGCTCTTCAAGGGCCTCATGATCCACCTGTGGGATAAGACCAAGCACTTCGTCAAAAAGGCCTTTACCATCATTTTCGCCTCGACGATCGTCATTTGGTTCCTCTCAAACTTCTCATGGAATTGGCACTTCCTGCCCGAGGAGATCGAGTACGAGGGGGAGACCATTCTCGCAAATCTCCACGCCGATCAGAGCATTTTGGGCTCGCTCGGCATGCTCATCCAGCCGCTTTTCACGCCGCTCGGCTTCGGCTCACAGCTCAAAAGCTTCGGTTGGGTCTTTGCCGTCGCCGCCATCACGGGGCTCGTCGCAAAGGAGAACGTCATTGCCACCTTTGGCACTCTCGCCGCCTGTGTCGCTGGTGGATATATCGCAACGGACGAGGGCATCGTCGAGGCCGTGACAATGATCAACGCCACGGGCATCACCGTCCCCGCGCTCATCGCCTTCATCGCCTTCAATATGACGACCATTCCCTGCTTTGCAGCCTGCGCCACGGCAAGAGCGGAGCTGCCCAAGGGTAAATTCAAATGGACGCTCCTCTTTTGGCTCGCAACGAGCTATGTCGTCGGCACGGTCATCTATCTCGTGGGCTCGTGGTGGTGGACGCTCTTCCCCGTTCTCGCCGTCGCAGCGGCCGCCGTTACGGGTATCGTTCTGTGGAATAAAAAACACCCTTTGACGGAAAATGAGGCACCCATGTCCGAGACCGAGGCTCAGAAAGAGGCTGCGGCAAGCGACGGAGGGGAACAATGAGCTGGTGGGAAATTCTCATTATCATCGCGGCGGCCGCATTCGTCGTCGGGGTGATCGTCTGGAGGATCATACGCAAGAAGCAGGGGAAATCCTCCTGTTGTGACTGCGGGGGAAATTGCGCCTCCTGCCCCGCCTGCGCCCGCGCGAGGGACGCCAAGGCCCCACAGGAAAAGAAATAACGCACATCCATACCATCTCCATAAATCTCTGAAGGCTCCTTCCCGTTTGGGGAGGAGTTTTCATGCTTGCAATTTGAAAGCGGATATGATATAATCTATCCGAGAAAGCTTTTCCAAGGAGACCGAGATGCTTGCCAAGAGAAACAGGACTCTCATTTTTCTGCTGATTTTATGCCTTCTGTCTGCGGCGGCGGGACTGTTTTGCACGTCTGCGCTTCGGGCGTCTGCCGACGAGGGCTTCGTGCGCCCTCAGACGCTTGAGGAGCTCCGTGCGGCCGACCCTGCAGACATTGCCTCGCTTGACGCATACGACAGCCGTGATTACGGCATCGTCACTCCCGTGAGGAATCAGACGGGCTACAGCCTCTGCTGGGCGTATGCCACGATTGCGGCCTCCGAGACGGCTATTTTGCGAAAGGGCCTCGGCGGGGCGACCGCGCAGACGCTCGATCTTGAGGAGCGGAGCCTCGCCTATTGGGCGCATAATCCCCGCACGGACGATTTCGGACTCATCGATGAGGATGTCGAGGAGGGGAACGGCTCATGGAACAAGGGTGGCTATGTCGAGGTCGCGGGCAAGGTCCTCATGCAGTGGATGGGGCCCGCCGATCAGCTCTCCGACCGTCCCAATGACATGAGCGACGACGTGGAGGAGGACATCAGGGCCCGCTATCCCGTACCCTACAAGCTCGAGAGCATGGTCCCCATCTCCTATTCGGAGGAGAATGTCAAGTGCGCGGTCGCAGAGTACGGGGCCGTAGCATTCAGCTTTCCCATCCGCACCTATTCGAACGGATATTACGATATCCCTACCTACTTCAACAACGACGGGCAGGACCCCAAAAATCCCCACGGCTGCATCATCGTCGGATGGGACGACAGCATCCCCGCGACGCAGTTTACGCCGAAGCATTCCGCAACCGACGGCGCATGGATCGTCAAGAACAGTTGGGGCGCAGGCCGTCACGATCGGGGCTACTTTTACCTCTCCTATGATTCTACCATCTACGATATTTGGGCATTTTCATATACGGAAGCGGACAAATTCGACAATCAATACTACTACAACGGCACGCTCTCGCGGGGAAAATTCTCCGTCTACGGCGAAGGGGAGAGTGCACGGGCGGCGGCGATCTTCCGTGCGCAGGGCGGCACAAGCGAGACATTTGAGGCCGTCAATGCCGTAAATCTCGGCGTCGGCGGCAAAAAGAGCATCACGCTCAACATCTCCGTCTACAAGGACCTTTCGCCCAATTTCGGCTCGCCCTCCTCACCGATGAATGACCCGACGCAGGGCACGCTCGTCTCCTCGTTCACCCGCACCGTCCCGCGGGAGGGATATTATACCTTTTACCTCGACGAACCCGTCCCTCTCGAGAACGGAGACGCTTTCTCCGTCGTCGCAGAGGCCGTCGCGGAGGAGGGCAAGGCAAGCATCTATGCCTTGATCGAATATCAAAGCTCCAACGACATGACCTTCGAATTCAAGGAAAACGCATGGAGCAATCTCAAAGGCTACGGCAACTACTGTGCCCATATCCGCGCCTATACCAAAAATTTTCCGCGCGAAACGCCTCTGCCCGCCAACGATCTGCAATTTGCGACGATGAAGCTCTCCGAACAGAGCTTTGTCTACAACGGCCTCGCGCATACCCCGACCGCTACCCTGACGCTCGGCGGGAGGACTCTCATCGAGTACACCGATTACGTCCTTCGCTATGAAAATAACCTAAACGCATGCCAAAATGCCGTCGCGATCGCCGAGGGTCGCGGCAGCTATACGGGGGAGCTGCGCGCCTATTTCCGCATTGCTCCCGCCAAGGCTCCCGCCAATAAGCCCGTCATGGATAAAAATCGGCCCATCATCGTCGGCAGTGAGGTGACCCACCTCGCACAGATCCCTCTTCCCGAGGGCTGGGAATGGTTCTTTGACGTCGATCTGACCCTCTTTGACAGCGACGTCCCCATGGAATGGGCCCTCAAGTACCCCGTGACGGACGGCAACTACATCACAAACGTCGACGACTACATTCAGGCGGGCGTCTATGTCCTCCGTGAAAGCTCTCCCCACGCGCCGCTCTCCCTCGCGGATGCCGAGGTCACCGTCTTGGGCGACTATACCTACACCGGCTCCCCGCTTACGCCAAAGGTCTATGTCACCCTCAACGGCCTCGTGCTGAAGGAGGACGTCCACTATACGGTCAGAAGCGTCTCTGCAGGCGCAGGACGTGCCCTCGCGGTCATTGACGGCATCTTCCTCTATAAGGACTCCGCGCAGGGAGAATTTGAGATCGGGAGGGCTGAGCGTCCCTCTTTTGAGCTGCAAAAGACCGAGTTCAAGCTCTCTCCCGACTGCACCACGCTCTCCGATATCGTCCTTCCCGACGGCTGGCAGTGGGAAAATGGGGAGACTCCGCTCACTGCAGGGGAAATGACCGCCGTCTGCCGCTATGTCGGCCCCGATGCGGAGAGCTATCTTTATCTCACCCGCGAGCTGACCCTCACGCTCCTCGCCGCCGACCCAATTCCCGAGCCCGACCCTGAACCCGATCCCGAACCCGATCCCGAACCCGATCCCGAACCTGAGCCTGACCCCGACCCCGACCCCAAACCTGAACCCGACCCCGAACCCGATCCTGAGCCTGATCCCGATCCCGATCCCGAAC
>CANQWI010000077.1 GCA_947627515.1 uncultured Clostridia bacterium | reverse complement strand
AATTTTCTTGGCATTTGCCCATATGCACGGGCAAATGCTGACCGAATGCGGGACTCTCCCGCATGAGAAGCTGTCGCCTTATGCGACTGAGGGGTTTCCGAAAACCCCTTTGGCCTATAGGCCACTTCCCCTATAAGGGGCAGCAAGGGAATTCTGAATTTAAAATTAAAAATTAAAAATTGTGGTGATGGTTCGACGGAGCTCACCATGACGTGATTTGGAATACTCCCTTCATAAACTCGCCCTTCATTCAATCTTACGGCGCGTGGCGGGGTCGCCCCGCCTAAGCGCACTCAATTTGCGCGATACTTCGCGCTTGTTGTTATTGCATATAACGCTTCCGCGGCCAACTTAATTGATGCACAAAGCCTATTCGCTCGAAGAATTTGTTTTTTCGTCCTTGAAAAAACAAATTCTTCGAAATACATATGGTTAAATCACTTACAGCGATCGGGGTGGCGGCGGCGATCTTATGCGGGCTTGCCGTCTTTGAATGGTATTTTGTGCGGGAGGAATTTTCCGCCTTTCATGAGGAGATCCGTCTGCTCTACGACAAAACGGAGGCCGAGACGGCCACGCTCACCGACGCCCGCGTCGTTCAGGAGCTGTGGGAGGACAGGAAGAGCCGCCTGCACGTTTGGATCCCGCACAACGACGTCAATAAAATCGACGACTACATGGCCGAAAGCGTCCGACTCATCGGTGAAAAAAGCTTTTCCCTCGCCCTCAGCAAGCTCGAGATCCTCCTGCACCTCTCGACCTGCCTTCCCGACACCTACTCCCCCGCCCTTGAAAATATTTTGTAAAATTTTCAAAAATCTATTGACAAATCCCTATTTCATAATTATAATATAATTATGGAAGAGCTCCGCTTTGAATGGGACGAAAACAAAAACAAGACAAATAAGACAAAACACGGAGTGTCATTTGAAGAGGCAACGTCCGTATTTTATGATGAAAACGCACTTGTTATCAGTGATCCGGAGCATTCTGCGGAGGAAGAGCGGTTCATCATTTTGGGCATGAGCAGCCGCGCAAGCCTATTGATCGTCTGCCATTGTTACCGTGAAGCGGACCTTGTGATTCGGATCATTTCTGCCCGCAAGGCGACGAAAAATGAAGAAAGGGCATATGAAGGAAGGTGATAATATGAAAGAAGAATACGATTTTTCGAATGCAAAAAGGAATCCCTATGTAAAAAAACTGAAACAGCAGGTCACGATCAATCTTGATTCCGAAGCCGTTGCGTACTTCAAATCGCTCGCGGAAAAGCTCGGGATCCCCTATCAGATCTTGATCAACCTCTATCTCTCCGACTGTGCAAGGAACAGGAAAGAACCGAAAATCAGTTGGAATTGAATATGTGTAGCACAAAAGCTCCGCTTTGAAAGCGGAGCTTTTGCACTATATGTGGTGAATTTTTAATTTCCCATCCGTTCCCGTGCGGTGGCAAGCATGAGCTTGATGCGGTTCTCCTGATTGACCTTAGTGGCAGAGGGGTCGTAGTCGACGGGGACGATGTTGGCCTCGGGCAAAAGCTGCTTGACGACACGGGCCGCCCCCTTTCCCGCGATATGATTGGGAAGGCAGCCGAACGGCTGGGCGCAGACGATGTTCTCCGTGCCCGTCTCGGCGAGCGCGGCCATCTCGGCGGGGATGAGCCAGCCCTCCCCCATCTTGACGCCCTGATTGATCACCCTGTCCGCACAGCTTCTCAGATGCTCAAAATCGTGCTGGGGCTCATATCTGCCATGTTGTTTTGTGAGCTTAATTATTTTTTTCTGCTTCCCGTACACATATTTGTAGATAAATCTGTAGAGCATCGCAGATTTTTTGTTTTTTCCGTAAAGCTTGGCGTCGTTTACATTGTTAATGATACAGTACAATATAAAGTCCATCAGCGCGGGCACGACGGGCTCGCAGCCCTCGCTCAGGAGGAAATCCTCGAGGTGGGAATTGCCAAGCGGGGAATATTTGACATAGATCTCGCCGACGATGCCGACCCTGAGCCGCTTCTCCCCCGAGACGGGCACGGCGGCAAAGGTGTTCAGGATAAAGCGCACGTTTTTCTTGAGCCGCGCGTATTTTTTCGCATCGAGGGCACGCTTGATCTCCTCCACGCAGGCCGCCCTCGCTCTGTCGCAGTCTCCCGCGTTCAGCTCGTAGGGCTTGGTCTGGTTGAAGCAGCTCATGATGAGGTCGCCATAGAAGATGCCGTACATGAGGCGCAGCAAAAAGCTCAGACTGAGCTCCAGCCCATTCCCCTTCTCGAGCCCCGAGAAGTTCAGCGAGAGCACGGGCACCTTGGGAAATTCCGCTCTGAGGGCCTTTCGGATGAGCGGGACATAGTTGCTTGCCCTGCAGCCGCCGCCCGACTGCGTGATGAGCACCGCTGTCCTGTCGGGGTCGTATTTGCCGCTCTTGAGGGCGTTGAGATACTGGCCGATCACGCAGAGCGCGGGGAAGCAGGTGTCGTTGTGCACATGCTTGAGCCCCTCGTCGATGACCTCGCGGCCCTCGCTCCTGAGGACGTCGACGTCATACCCCTCCTGCTTCATGACATGGATGAGGATGTCAAAGTGCCACGGGAGCATGTCGGGCACGAGGATCTTGTGCGTCTTCTTCATCGCGGGGGTAAAGCGGGGATAGTCGTCCGTAAAATCGACGGTGCTCATTCCTCCTCCCTCCTTGTCTGTTCCTCGATCGCGGCGAGAAGGGAGCGGAGACGAATCCTTACCACCCCCAAATTGTTGATCTCGTCGATCTTGATCTGTGTGTACAGCTTGCCGTTTTTCTCTAAAATGGCGCGGACCTCATCCGTCGTGATGGCGTCGATGCCGCAGCCGAAGGAGACGAGCTGGACGAGGTCGACGTCCCTTCTGTGCGTGCAATACTCTGCCGCCCGATACAGCCGCGCATGGTACGTCCACTGGTTGAGGACGTTGACCGTGACCTGCGCCCCCTCCTCAAACACGGCGTCCTCGGAGAGCACTGCGAGCCCCAATGAGCATAAAAGCTTGTTGATGCCGTGATTGATCTCGGGATCGACGTGGTAGGGCCGCCCCGCAAGGACGATGGTGCGGCGGTTTTCCCGTGCGGCCATCTCGAGGATCTCCCTGCCCTTCTTGCGGATCTCCTCATGCCATGCATCCACGCGCTCCCTGCCTGCGCGGAAGGCTCTGCGGATGAGAGAGGTTGGCAGCTTGTAGCGTGCAAGGGCTTTTTTGAGGGCCTTTACCGCCGTCCTCTCGTCGTTGGGGTCGAGATAGGGCATGATGAAGTTGTCCTTGGTCAGCCGCTCGTTGTTGGCCTTCAGAAGCTCGGGATAGTATGCAACGACGGGGCAGTTGTAGTGATTGATGCTGTCGTGCTCGTCTAAATTGTAGCTCTCGCAGGGGTAAAAGATGAAATCCACCCCCCTGTCGAGCAGGCTCTCGATGTGCCCGTGGATGAGCTTGGCGGGATAGCAGGCCGTATCGCTCGCCACCGTGTGCTGGCCCTTAAAGTAGAGGTCGCGGGAGCTTTTTTCGGAGAGCACGACCTTGAAGCCGCACTGCTCGAAAAACTCCGTCCAAAGCGGGAGCTGTTCATACATGACAAGCTGCAGCGGAAGCCCCACCGTCCCCCGCTTGCCTTCCGCATCGGGGTTCGGCATGGAGAGCAGCCTTTCATATTTAAAGGCATAGATGTCGGGCACGTCCGTCTGCGGCTTGAGGCCCGCCCCGCGCTCGCACTTGTTGCCCGAGATGAACCTTCTGCCGTCCGAGAAGGTCAAGATATTGACGCTGCAGTGCGAGGTACAGCCCCCGCAGGTGACGGCGCGTGAGGCATAGGTGAAATTCTGAAGTTCCGCCTCCGTCAGGATGTCGGAGAGAGGCTTTTCCTTGGGGGTATTCTCCTTGGCATAGAGAGCGGCCCCGAACGCGCCCATGAGCCCCGCGATGGCGGGACGGACAACCTCCTTTCCCGTCTCGATCTCAAAGGAGCGGAGGACGGCGTCGTTGAGGAAAGTCCCGCCCTGCACGACGATGTGACTGCCGAGCTCCTCGGGGGTCCGTGCGCGGATGACCTTGTAGATGGCGTTTTTGACGATGGAGGAGGAGAGGCCCGCGGAGATGTCCTCGATGCTCGCCCCCTCCTTCTGCGCCTGTTTTACGGAGCTGTTCATAAAGACGGTGCACCGCGAGCCGAGCTCGACGGGACGTTTTGCAAACAGTCCCAAGCGGGCGAATTCCTCGATCTCCATCCCCATCGCCTTCGCAAAGGTCTGGATGAAGGAGCCGCAGCCCGAGGAACAGGCCTCGTTGAGCATGATGGAGTCGATGGCGCGGTTTTTGACTTTGAAGCACTTGATGTCCTGCCCGCCGATGTCGATGATGAAATCGACGTCGGGGTTGAAGTGGAGAGCAGCCTTGAAATGCGCCATCGTCTCTACGATGCCGAAGTCGATCTTGAGTGCCGCCTTCATCATGTCCTCGCCGTACCCCGTGACGCACGCGCCGCGGATGGCGATCCTGTCCCTTGTGATCCAATACAGCTCCTTGAGCTTATTGACGACGATCTCGAGCGGCTGGCCGTTGTTGGACTGGTAATGGCTCCATAAGATCTCGTTTTGGGGCGTGATGAGCATGAGCTTGGTCGTCGTCGAGCCCGAGTCGATGCCAAGGTACGCGTCTCCCTCGTAGTGATGGATGTCGCGGAAGGGCAGATCGCTCCTCTGATGGCGGCGAATAAATTCGTTATACTCCTCTTGGGAGGAAAAGAGCGGCTTTCCGACTGCAATACTGTCTCCGTCCGAGGCCGCGGTGAGGCGGGCAATGATCTCATCGAGGGACTCCTCCCTCGCGCTTTTTGCGTACATCGCCGCGCCGATAGACATAAAGCGGGGACCGTTGTCGGGGAAAATCGCATGCTCATCGTCGAGACCGAGCGTCTCCTTGAAGGCCTTGCGAAGGCCCTTTAAAAAGTACAGCGGCCCGCCGAGAAAGAGCGCCCTTCCCTTGATGCGCCGCCCCTGCGCGAGGCCCGAGACGGTCTGGTCGACAACGGCGCGGAAGATGGAGGCCGCGATGTCGCTCTTCTTCGCCCCTTGGTTGAGAAGGGGCTGGATGTCCGATTTTGCGAACACGCCGCAGCGGGAGGCGATGGGATACACCCTTTCGGCCTGCAGGGAGAGTGCGTCCATCTCCCCCACGCTGATGTCGAGAAGGGTGGCCATTTGGTCGATAAATGCCCCCGTGCCGCCCGCACAGCTGCCGTTCATGCGCTGCTCTGCGCCGCCCGTCACGAAGATGATCTTGGCGTCCTCGCCGCCGAGCTCGACCGCGACGTCTGCGTCGGGATGAAGGGCGCGGATGGCGCCGTAGGCCGCCTGCACCTCCTGCACAAACGTTAGCCCGCCGCGCTGGGCGAGCCCGAGCCCCGCAGAGCCCGTGACGGCCGCCCTGTATGTAGCTCCGAACGGACGAATCTTTTCAAGTTCCGAAAGAACGGTCTCTCTGACCCGTGAAAAGTGACGGACATAGGATGAGGAGAGGACATTTCCCTCCCCGTCGAGCACGGTCACCTTCACGGTCGTAGAGCCGACGTCGATCCCGAGTAATTTACACATGCCCCTATTATAGCATACATGCGCGAAAATGACAAGTATTATTTGATGGATGAATTTTTGTCATGGCCGACGGGGAAATGCTGGAATTGAAAATTAAAAATTAAAAATTAAAAATTGCGGCGGGGCATGATTTGGAACGGTCCGTATTTTATTGACTCCGTGGGGTGGCGGCGTCATGCTGAGCAGCAATGTCCGAACAAGGTCTACGGGAACTTACCCGAAGCATCTCGCCGCACCCTTCTACGGACGCGCCGCAGGAATTAAAAATTAAAAATTAAAAATTATGGCGGGGCATGATTTGGAACGGTCCGTATTTTATTGACTCTGTGGGGTGGCGGCGTCATGCTGAGCAGCAATGTCCGAACAAGGTCTACGGGAACTTACCCGAAGCATCTCG
>CANQWI010000076.1 GCA_947627515.1 uncultured Clostridia bacterium | reverse complement strand
TGGTGACCTTCTTCATGACGGTCGTGCGGGCGCCCATCACGGGCATCCTCATGACGGTGGAGCTCACGGGGCAGTTTGCCTTTTTGCTCCCCGCCGTGATCTGTGCCGCGGTGTCCTACCTCGTCGGCGCGGTCTTCCACACGCAGCCCATCTATGAATTTATGCTCGACAAAATGCTCGAGGAGCTCCCGCCCGCATCCCCGCAGGTGAGGGAGGATGTTTGAAATTTCGCAAAAATGTTGACAAAAGAAGTGAAAAGCAATAAAATGAAGGTACAGGAGGGAATATGATGAAAAAGACAGCAAGCATTTTCATGGCGTTTCTTCTTGCTCTCGGGCTTGTCGGCCTTGCGGGCTGCGGAACGCCCGACGGAACGGAAGGTACCGAGGAACAGCAGAGCCCCTCTGATTCTCCCGAAAATACGCCCCCCTATGCGGAGCCCGATGTGCAGGGCACTCCCTCGCCCTCAGGCTCTGAGACAGACATCGATAAAAATCCCGCCCTGCTTGCCGCGCTCGAGACGCTCGACGTCTCCGAGGCATTCGGCGACACCTCCTCGGAGGACTGGTCGTACGGCCTGCACCTGTCGGGTGGGTTTGACGCCTCCTACCGTTTCCGCTGGTATTCCGAGCTCAGCGAGGAGGAGCGTTACTATGCCCTGATCGGCGGCGGACTCACCCTTGACGATACCGTCGGCGTCCGCGCGGATGAGACGAGTCCGCTCGGCTTTGACCTCTTCGGCGGGGGAAATATCAACATCTCCACCCGCTACACGGGCCCGACCTCCGACTCCGAGCCCGTCGAGGGCAGCTTTGACGCGGGCTTCCGTCATGACGGCGATCTCATCTGGTATGCGGGAGAGCACGGGGAGGAGAGCATCCCCTTAGAGGAGGCGGCCGCGTATTTCGAGGGCGTACAGCGCGGCATCGACGGGCGCATTTTTGAGGCGACGGCGACCATTCCCGAGGACATCCGAAAGGGTCTCTCGCTGCGTCTTGCCGTCGAGGACCTCATCGACCTCGGCTTTACGGCAGAGCTTGATGACAGCGCGGGCGTCGCCATCCGTCTCACCGCGACCAAGGGATTCTACAGCACCCTTCTCAACAACATGCTCGAGGAGCTTTTGCCCGATACCGTCCTTGAATATCTGCCCCGCGTCGATTTCCGCTACGACGAGACCGCCTTCTCCATCCTTCTCACCTTCGATGAAAACGGCCTCTTCCGCGAGTACTCCGTGGAGAGCTCCGTCGCGCTCAGCCTCTCCTTCGAGCTCCGCGAGCTTTTCCTCTGTGAAAGTGGCTATACGCTGAAGGGGAAGGGGAGCGTCACCGCCGTCACCGCGCCGCCCCCCGCGCCCGAGGAAACTGTATAACGACAAACGAAAAAAGCCCCTCTGCCCGAATGCAGAGGGGCTTTTCAGATGCAAAGAAGGTCAGGCCTTTTTCAGCGAGAAGGGGCTTTCGATGAAGACGAGCGTGGAGATGCGGTTGTGCACGACCCAGCGGTACTGCATGCTCAGTGATTCGAAGAGGATGTACAGCCTGCCGTCCTTGAGACAGAGCTCCTCGCTCATGCAGGGCAGCGTGAGGTCTGCCTCCCTGTCCGCAAGCTGATAGAGGGGGACCTGTACGTCGCTTATCGTAATGGTTTCCGCGGTCGCTTCGTTTAAAACATTGTCGTAGATCTTGAGGCGGGAGGCGGGCAGACCGTAGGAGCAGGAGAGGTAAATGCCCTCCCCGTCGATGGCGATGCCCTGCACCTCGTCGCACACCGAGACGGCTTTTGCGGGCACCGTGTCCGCGACCCCACCCTCGCATTTCTCGTCCATGGTATAGGCGTAGACGAGGGCATGGTTGACTTTTCCCTCGACCTCCATGTGGTGGGAGGGGTCCGTCTCGTAGTTCCCGGGGCGGTAAAATTCCCCGACATACAGCATGCCGTCGTAGATGTAGCAGTAGGCGTTGCTGCGCAGGTCCGTCTCGAAGGAATCGTCGATCTCCACCGCCGTGCCGTTGTTGGCGTCAAGAATTTTATCGAGTGAGATGCGGATGATCTTCTGCCCGCTCGCGATGTACATGTAGCTTTCAGAGCAGGTCACGCCGCCGAAGTGGGTGTCGATGTCCCTGCCGTCCTCGGTAAAGGTGACGAATCGTTCCGCCTCCTTGATATCGCTCGCGACAGGGTCGTCGGGGATGAGATAGACGCGCGAGGGCTCGCCCGAGATGTACCCGCTCATGGCAAAGGCGTACGGCCCGCCGTCGGGCAGGGCGCAAAGTCCCTGCGGGGAGAGCCCCGAGGAGAGCCCGGGGATGCGCTTTTCCCTTACCGCGACGCTGTCGAAGTCGGGGAAGGAGAAGCCGAACCACCACACGCCGAGAAAGACCGCAAACGCAGAGAGCAGGAGGATGAGCGTCCAGAGGACCCCGTAGAAGACCCGCGAATTCTTTTTCATAACGACCTCCGTTTTTCTCATTATAATCCCAAAGGCGTCCGCTGTCAAGAGAGGAAAATTTTGTTTTGTGTATAAACGGCGGTTTTCCCGCCCAAACTGTCTGCGAAGAGGAGGCGAATATGGATTTCACCAAGACGCAGACGTATCTGAATCTCGCCCGCGGGTTTGCGGGGGAATGTCAGGCGGGCATGCGCTATCAGCTCACGGCAAAAGAGGCGATGAAGCAGGGCTACGAGGTCCTCGCGGACACCATCCGCACGATCGCAAAGAATGAGACCAACCATGCAAAGGTATTCTTCGAGGCGATTCTCGAGAATGCGGGAAGCCAAGACAATATTCATATTGACGCAAGCTATCCCTTCCATGCGGGAACCATCGAGGACAATTTACGCTTTGCGGCGATCGACGAGCAGGATGAGGCGGAAAACCTCTATCCCGAATTCGCAAGGATCGCAAGAGAAGAGGGGTTTGGGCAAATCGCGCTCAAATTCGAAAAGACGGCAATGGTCGAAGGCAATCACCGTATTATCTTCAATTACCTCTACGAGGCGTTCAAGGACGGCTCCCTCTACAAAGCGGAAAAACCCATGCTTTGGATCTGCAGTGAATGCGGCTATATGCATACGGCCAAGGAGCCTTGGAGCATCTGCCCGCTTTGCGGAGCCTCGCAGGGTGAGGTCGAGCTTCATCTCCCCTTCAAAAAGGAGAATATATGAAAAAGACCAACAAGACGCAGAACACGAAAAATGCAAGGACGGAAAACGTGCAGAACAGCTCCACGAAGAACACAAAGAGCACGCGTTCCTGCGGCAGAGGGAGCAAGGACTGCTCCTGATGGAGAGAAAAAAGACTCTCAAAAACGGATCGGACATGCATTCTGAGGACCCGCTCGGCAGCTACACGGGGGTCCCCGAGGACAGGCATGAGCGGCCCGTACAGGATGCGGACGATCTATGAAGCAAGGGAGACGGGGAATTTTCCCCGTCTCTTTTGTCGACGCATTTTCATAAAAGCTTCATGCGGCTGTCATGAACGCAACAGGAAAATTTCTTGCATAATCCCTGCGGCTGTGCTATAATATAAGAAAGGCCTTTTCAGTGAGGTGTTCCAAATGAAAAAGAAAATCGCCGCTGTCCTTGCGCTCGCGCTCGGCCTTTCCGTCGGGCTTGCGGGCTGCGGGTCCTTCGGCACAATTTCGTCCGACGACAGCTATCCCTTTGACGCCGCAATCGCGGAGGGGTATACGGGGAGCGAGGGGGAATGGCTTGCAGAGTCCTCGCCCTCGACGGTCTACCGCCGCATGTGGGAGGAGGCGGTCGCGGATGGCTCCTTTACGGGCACATATTTTGAATTTTTACAGGCTCTCGACCTCTCGGACGACGGCACTCATCTCCAGCAGGCACTCCTGTCCACGGTGGAAATTCTGGCGTACGTGACCTCCTCCACCGCAAACGCGGGCGCGGGCGTCATTCTCTCGCTGGACAGCACGACGGGGGAGCTCGAGATCTTGACAAATTACCATGTAGTCAGCAATTCCAACAACATCGTCGTCGGCCTCTACGGCTGCTCGGAGGAGCTGAAGGCGACCTATGAGGGCGGCTCTGCCAAGGAGGACATCGCCCTTCTCAAGGTGGAGGCGGACGGCAGAGCGGATGCAAAGAGCCCCACAAACGGGGAGATAGTACTTTCCTCTGCGGCAATGGCGGTCAATGTCGGCGATTCGGAGTCCACTCTCGTGGGCGACAGGGTGTATGCGATCGGCAACCCCGCGGCATGGGGGACCTCGGTGACGTCGGGCGTTCTCTCCGTGGATGCGGAATTTATCGAAATGGACGCGATCGACAGCGAGAAAAGCGGCTATTTCGGCAGGACAGAGAAGGTCGAGATGCTTGAAATGCGGACGGACGCCGTCGTCAATCACGGCAACTCGGGCGGTGGGCTGTTCAACGCGGCGGGAGAGCTCATCGGCATCGTCAATGCCCGCAGTGAAGCGGACGGGGTGGAGGGCGTCGGCTATGCCATTCCCATCAACCATGCGATGGCCGTTGTGGAGAATCTCAAGGAAAACGGCGGGAGACTCAAGCTTGCCACCTTTGCGACCGTGGAGATCGCCGAGAGCCGCTCTGCCTACAGTGCACAGACGGGCAGGGCGTTTATCTCCGAAAAGCTCACGATAAAGGCCATCCCGCGCGGCGGTGCGGTCGAACGGTGCGGCGGCATCGACATCAGCGATACGCTCATCTCTGTGACGCTTGACGGCAAAATCGTGCAAATGACGCGGAAATATATGCTCCTCGACCTGCTCCTTGCCGTGCGCGAGGGGGACAGCCTGACCGTCACGATCTCCCGCAACAACGTCCTCTCCACCGTCACCGTCACCTACTCCCGCAGCACCGATTTCACGGTCGGCGAGTAGAAAAAAATTAAAAATTAAAAATTAAAAATTGAGGATGACGATTGGGAATGAGGGCTTGTTATCTACGGGCCATTCTAATGACGTCATGGTGAGCGTAGTCGAACCATCACCTTATTCTCGGCTCCCCTAAGAGGGGAGCCGAGAGCTTTTATCCACATAAAAAAATTGCCCACCCCTTGAGAGGTGGGCGTCATTTTAGTGACGGAAGGGGTGTCGTTACGATCGCCCCGCCGCTTTTATATTCACAAATTTTACAGGAGGTCCTTGAGGGTAAAGCGGGAGAGGTAGGCATGCACGGTCTCGTCGAGGCCGCGCCAAATGGGCAGGGTCGGGCAGGTCTCGGCATGCGGACAGGAGCCGTCCTTGGAACAGCTTGTCGCGGAAAGCGAGCTCTCGATTGCCTCTAAAATTTCTGCAACAGAATACTCCTCGGGGCGGCGGTTCAGACGATAACCGCCGTTTTTTCCGCGCGAGCCCTCCACAAGCCCCGCCTTGACAAGCGCGGTCATGATGCTTTCGGCATACTTATGCGGGATCCCGCCGAGGGCGTCCTTGAGAGGGGTAAGGCCCTCCCGCCCGGCCAGCGCGACCATGAGCCGCAGAGCGTATTCTCCGCGCGAGGAGACGATCACTGCTCCTCTCCGTCATGATGCCCGTGGTCGAGTGCGGGAAAATCCTTCTCGTCGTAGGGCAAATTGTGCCGCTCGTAGTAGTCGCGGACGGCCGCCTGCACCGCCTCCTCGGCAAGCACGGAGCAGTGGAGCTTGTAGGCGGGAAGCCCGTCGAGGGCCTCGGTGACGGCCTTGTTGGTGAGCTTTAACGCCTCCTTTAAAGGCTTGCCCTTGATCATCTCGGTCGCCATGGAGCTCGACGCGATCGCGCTGCCGCAGCCGAAGGTCTCAAACTTGACGTCGACGAGGATGTCGTTTTCGACCTTGATGTACATTTTCATGATGTCGCCGCACTTGGCGTTGCCGACCTCGCCCACGCCGTCGGGGTCCTCAATGACGCCGACATTGCGCGGATTTCTGAAATGGTCCATGACCTTTTCGCTGTATAATGACATAATGACTCCTTTATGGAAATTGAAAATTTAAAATTAAAAATTAAAAATTGTGGTGGGGGAATCCCTTGCTTCCCCTTATAGGGGAAGTACCCCGAAGGGGGGATAGGGTTCCAAAACCCCTTTGGCCT
>CANQWI010000075.1 GCA_947627515.1 uncultured Clostridia bacterium | reverse complement strand
CGCTTTTGCGGCAGCGCACTCAATTTGCGCGATACCTCGCGCTTGTTGTCCATGCATATAACGCTTCCGAGGCCAACTTAATTGATGCACAAAACACTTTCGCTCGATGAATTTGTTTTCGTCCTTGAAAACAAATTCATCGAATTTCTCAATCACTGCGCGGAGCAAAACCACGCTTTTGCGGCAGCGCACTCAATTTGCGCGATACCTCGCGCTTGTTGTATTTGCATATAACGCTTCCGAGGCCAACCCGATTGATGAACAAAGCTTTTTCGCTCGAAGAATTTGTTTTTTTTCCCTTGAAAAAACAAATTCTTCGAAATACTACAGTGCCTTTACCAGCTTCGCATATTCGCCGTTTAAGGCGAGGAGCTGCTCATGGGAGCCCTGCTCCATAATTTTGCCGTGGCTCAGAAAGACGATCTTGTCGGCGTCACGGATGGTCGAGAGACGGTGGGCAATGACAAAGCTCGTTCTACCCGCAAGGAGAGCCTTCAGACTCGCCTGCACCTCGAGCTCGGTCTGCGTATCGACATGACTTGTCGCTTCATCAAGGACAATGACCTTTGGATCGGCTAAAATTAGCCTTGCAAAGGATAGAAGCTGTCTCTCCCCGCCCGAGAGCGGATAATCCTCGGAGATCTCCGTGTCGTAGCCGTTTGGCAGACGGGAGACAAAGCCCTCACAGCAGGCCGCCCTTGCCGCCGCCCGACATTCCTCATCCGTCGCATTCGGACGGGAGAAGCGGATGTTGTCGAGAACGCTCCCACTGAAGATATATGTATCCTGCATCATTGCACCCACGCCCTCGCGAAGAGAGTGAAGGGTGTATTTTTTGATGTTCCTACCGTCGAGAAGGACGGCCCCCTCCTGCACATCGTAGAAGCGGGACAAAAGGTTTACGACCGTTGTCTTGCCCGAGCCCGTGGCCCCGACGAGCGCGACCGTCTCCCCTGCCCTTGCGGAGAGAGTAAAGTGCTCGAGCACGGGGATCCCTTCGACATAGGAGAAGGTGACGTCCTCGAAATCCACGTTCCCGACGCATTCCCTGAGCTCCTCTGCCCCCTCCTCGTCATGGATCTCGATCGGGGTGTCGATGGTGTCGTAGATGCGCTCCAGATTGGAGGTAAGTGTAAAGACCGTGGTGAGATTGTTGCAGATCTCGCCGATGGAGGAGGTGACCTCGGAGAGGACGGTGCCGATCGCGACGACGGTGCCGAGGGCGAGCGTTCCCCCGCTCAGACCGATCGCAAGGGCGACGCCGTAAACAACGACAAGGACGAGGGCGTTTGTAAAACCGTGTGTGAGCGGGAAGAAGGCCTCTCGGACATTGGTCGTGCGCATGAAGGCGTGCTTGTACTCCCGAAAGAGCTCTGCTCCGATCTCGCAGTTGAGGGTGGCGCGGTTGTATGCCCTGACAACCTCTGCCCCGCCGATGTTTTCTGCGACAAAGGCGGTATAGTTGGCGTTTTTGTTGTGGTCGAGGCCCGAACGCCTGTGGATCAGCACGCTCAAAATGTACATGAGCACGGCAAGGGGCAAAATTGCAAGGAGCACCGCCCCGCCGATTCTCCAGTCGAGGCACAGGATCCACACGAGGCCGACGACGGAGACCCCCGCCGCATATATGATGGAATAGAAGAGCGTGCCGAAGAGCTCCGCAATGTCGTCCACGTAATTGGTGACGCGGACAAGAATTTTGCCCGTCGAATGTGTGTCGAAATAGCGGAAGGAGAGCTGCATGACATGGTCCATGATCTCCTTTCTCAGCTCTGTCGAAAAGAGCGTGCCGTATTTGACGGGGATGAGATTTTCAAGATGCATAAAGACGAGCGAGCCCGCCCACGCAAGCGCGAGGCCGCCGCATGCAAGCAATGTAATAAGGAGATAGTTGTCCTGCAATCCCCCCTCCGTCGGGAAGAGCGCGGAGATAATGACAGAGTAGAGGATCCCCGGGAGAAGGGAGGTCAGCCCGAGTGCGACCTCAATGAGAATACTGCCGAAGAAGGGTGCCTTGTGTCTCAGGGCACTCTTCAACAGCTTCCCCATCATGCGTGCCGAAAACCGCTCACGCACATATTCATCCTTGTAATAAAGATCGTTCATATCTGCTCCGTAAAGCTCATTTCCTTGGCCTGCCGCGTATAGATCTGTGCAAAGCTGCCGCCGAGGGCCATGAGCTCGTCAAAGCTCCCCCGCTCGGTGATCCTTCCGTCCTCCAAAAAGACGATCTCGTCGCAGTCCTTGAGCGCAGTGGCGCGATGCGTAACCGTGATCATGGTCTTTTCCGCACATTCCTGTGCAAGATTTTCGAAGACGGCGTGCTCCGTCTCGAGGTCAAGGGCGCTCGTCACGTCGTCAAAGACAAAGACGGATGCGTTTTTGAAGAGAGCACGGGCAATGGAGATGCGCTGCTTCTGCCCGCCCGAGAGGCCGAAGCCCTTCTCGCCGATGGTCGTCCTGTAACCGTCGGGAAACCGTGCGGCAAATTCGTCCACCTCGGCCAGCTTTCCGGCCCGCTCCACCCTTTCCTCCTCGGCAAAGGGGTCATAGAGGGCGATGTTGCTCGCGATCGTGTTCGAGAAGAGAAAGACATTCTGCATGGCGTAGGAATAGGTGCGAAGAAGTGCGTCCCGCGAATACTCGTGGATGGGAGCTCCGTCGATGTAGATCTCCCCCTCGTCTGCCTCGGCGAGCCCCTGTAAAAGCTTGCAGAGCAGCGTCTTCCCGCTCCCCGTCTTGCCCATGACGCCCAGCTTTTTGCCGTAGGGAAGGTCAAGGGAGACATCCTGCAGGGCATAATTGTCGCCGCTCTTGACGAAGAGATGCTCGACACGGATGCTCGGCTTGTCGGAGGGAAGCCTGTCGCCGTAGCGGTCTGCGACCTCATCGTCTGCGTTGAGGAAGTCAAAGAGACGCTTTCCACTGACAAAGTCCCTCTGCGAGGCGTTTACATTGAAGACAAGACTGTTGAACTGCCACATCAGGCTCCCGAGGTACCCCATCGTCGCGGTGAATTCCCCCGCCGTGAGCACTCCGTTGACGCCCAGCCAAATGACGAGGGCGAGCGTTCCCAAAAACACGCATACGCGGGCGATCCTGATCGTGAGGTCGCGGTAGGCAAAGATGTCGATGCCGCCGAATTCCGTCCTTTTGAGGCGTTCGTTGTCCGAATCAAAGAGTTTTTCCCGCTCGTCCTCACGGGCAAAGGCTGCGACCGTTCTGACGCCATAGATGCTCTCCTGCACCGTAGTGGAGAGGGTCGCGGAGTCACGCCAAACCGCTTCGAAATACTCCTTGATGCGCTTTTTATAGACGAGAATAACAAAAATACAGAAGATACCGCCCGCAAGCGGAAGGAAGAGCAGCGACCAGTGGATCTGCGCGAGCAGAGTTGCCGCGACGACGATATAAAAGCTGCAGTCGGCAAACCCCTGCGACCGCTGGATGTAGAGGTCGCGCACATTGAAGGGGTCCTTTGTCGTGATGAGGATGAGGTCGCCCGCGGTGTAACGGGAAAGAAGCTGTCCGCTTGCGTTGCCGAGCTTTTTGAGAGCGTCCGCACGCATCGCCCCCTCGCTCTTGAGAGAGAAGTAATGCGCAAGATTCCATTTCAGATAGAAAAAGAGGAAAAAGAGCGCGGCAAAGACGAGAAGCGTGACGGCAAGGACGGCAAACGTCTTGAGATACTCCTCCGTCGGAATGTCCTCGATAAGGAAAAGGAAAATACTGCTCGTCCTTCTCACCTCGCCGCCGAGAAGAGGCGTTATGACCCTGTCGACGAGAAGCGCGACGACCTGCGGCGTGATGAGCAAAATGACAACACGAAAGAGCCCGAACAGCGTGGCAAGCACCTGCACAGGCATTGTCTTTTTAAAATATGGGAAGGAATTTTTGAAAAACTCTCGCATGAACTATAGTGGGAATTGAAAATTGAAAATTAAAAATTGTGGCGGGGAGTGATTTGGAATGAAGGCTTGATACCTACGAGCCATTCCAAATGCGTCATGGTGAGCCCCGTCGAACCACCACCTAATTTCTTTGCTGCGGTGACCCTTCGACGGTTTTTGAGGAAAAATTTTGAATCACCCCTTCCCCTACCCCTCCCCCTCAAAAAGGGGGAGGGCGAGTTTATTGAAGTCCGTGGGTTTTGATGAGACCCCCTCGGCTTCGTCTACTTCGCACCAAGGGCGGTGCTCGTGCCGCGCTTAGTCACAAATAGAATGTGCGCGGGGCGGGATGAGGGCCATGGTAACATGGGGAAAGCCCTTCATTCCTAATTACTGCGCGGAGCAAAACCACGCTTTTGCGGCAGCGCACTCAATTTGCGCGATACCTCGCGCTTATTGTTCTTGCAAATAACGCTTCCGCAGCCAATTTGATTGATGCATGAAGCACCTTCGCTCGAGCAATTTGTTTTTTCGCCCTTGAAAAAACAAATTGCTCGAAGCTTTAATAGATACTTTTTACGCTTCTCGGGAAGAGGGTGACGTCGCGGATGTTTTCCATACCCGTCACATACATCACGAACCGTTCGAAGCCGAGGCCGAAGCCGCCGTGGGGCACACTGCCGAAAAGACGCAGGTCGAGATACTGCCTGTAGGCGTCCACATCCATATGCCTCTCCTGCATGGCCGCAAGGAGCTTGTGATAATCAGCCTCCCTCTCGCTTCCGCCGATGATCTCGCCGATGCCGGGCACGAGACAGTCGGTCGCAGCGACCGTTTTGCCGTCCGCGTTCTGTTTCATGTAGAAGGATTTGATCTCCTTGGGATAGTCGGTGACGAAGACGGGACGCTTGAATATCTGCTCGGTGAGATATTTTTCATGCTCGGACTGCAAATCGCTCCCCCAGTGGACGGGGAACTGGAATTTATCATTCTCTTTCTCGAGGAGCTTGACGGCCTCCGTATAGGTACATACGCCGAAATCGCTCGTCGCAACGTGCGTGAGTTTGTCGATGAGACCCTTTTCCACAAAGGAATCAAAGAACTTGATCTCTTCAGGACACTCCTCGAGGACGGCGTTGATGAGATATTTCAAGAGGCTTTCCGCGATTTCAATGACGTCGGGAAGCTCAGCAAAGGCGATCTCAGGCTCCACATGCCAAAATTCGGCAAGATGACGCTTTGTGTTGGAATTCTCTGCACGGAAGGAGGGTCCGAAGGTGTAGATTTTGCCGAGTGCGGTCGCGGCGACCTCCCCCTCAAGCTGGCCCGAGACGGACAGCCCCGCCTTTACGCCGAAGAAGTCGTTTTTGAAATACTCCTCCTCCGTCTTCTCCTTTGCGTTCCACGGCCGTGTGGTGACGCGGAACATTTCCCCCGCCCCCTCGCAGTCGCTTGCGGTGATGAGCGGCGTGTTGATGTAGTAGTAGCCGTTGCTATGGAAATACCTGTGGATGGCCTGCGCGGCGACCGAGCGGACGCGGAAGACGGCCTGAAAGGTGTTTGTGCGCAGCCTCAGGTGCGGGATGGTGCGGAGAAAATCGAGCGTCGTACGCTTTTTCTGAATGGGATACTCCGCGGGACAAGCTCCGAGAAGTGCGAGCTCCTTGGCATTGAGCTCGTTGCCCTCTCCCTTGTATGCCTTGACGACCTCGCCCTTGACACAGACGCTCGCGCCGAGCTTACAGCACTCGGGATCGGGGGTCAAAGTTCCCTTGTCAATGACGATCTGGAGCTTTTGGAAGGAGGTGCCGTCGGTGAGTTCGAGAAAGGAGACGGCAGAGGAATCGCGGAAGGTCCTCACCCAGCCGCAGACGACGACCGTCTGGCCGAGAAGGCCCGCATCCGTGGAAACTGTGGAAATGTCGAGATGTTTCATAGTTGCTCCTACATTTGAAATTGAAAATTAGAAATTAAAAATTTAAAATTAAGGTGATGTTTCGACGTGATGCTTCGACGGAGCTCAGCATGACATGATTGGAATGGTCCGTTTTGTATTGAGTCCGTGAGCTTTGATGAGATCCGCTCGGCTTCGCCTACTTCGCACCAAGGGCGGCGCTCGTGCCGCGCTTAGTCACAAATAGAATGTGCGCGGGGCGGGATGAGGAGAAGGGGCGGGATGAGGACAAAACCCCTTCGGCCTGAAGGCCACTTCCCCTACAGGGACAGCGAGAGAATTCTGAATTTAAAATTAAAAATTAAAAATTGCGGTGATGGTTCGACGGAGCTCACCATGACGTGAGTTGGA
>CANQWI010000074.1 GCA_947627515.1 uncultured Clostridia bacterium | reverse complement strand
GGGAAAATTTTGCAGTTCTGTCAAGAGTTGATAACTCTTGACGCAAAATTTTCTTGGCATTTGCCCATATGCACGGCCAAATGCTGACCGAATGCGGGGCTCTACCCGCATGAGAAGCTGTCACGCCGCTCTTGCTGCCTAAAGGGGGTGTCATTCCAAATATGCTTTACCGATTTTTTAATTTTAAATTTAATTTTTTATAGCTTCAACTTGACTTTTTTGCAAGTTAAGCATACAATAAAAGAAAAATCTTACTGAAGGGTGATTTTTATGTCATTCAGAACACACAACTGCAACGAGCTTCGTGCATCCGACGTCGGCAAACGGGTCAAGCTTGCAGGCTGGCTGGACAGCAAGCGCGACAAGGGCGGCCTGCTCTTTGCCGTTCTTCGCGACTTTTACGGCACGACGCAGGTGGTTGCGGAGGAGGAGCCCTGCCTTTCGCAGCTCCGCGACATTCCCACCGAATCCACCGTCTCCGTCGAGGGCACCGTCGTCCTGCGCTCCTCTCCCAACGAAAAGCTCCCTACGGGCCTCATCGAGATCATTCCCGAGAGAGTGGAGGTGCTGGGAAAGCGTCTCACGCAGGCACTTCCCTTTGAGGTCTCCCGCTCTGCCGAGGCGGGCGAGGACGCGCGGCTTAGGTACCGCTTTCTCGACCTCAGAAACCCCGCCGTGCGCGACAAGATCGTGCTCCGCTCGCACATCATCGAGGACCTGAGAAGGCTCATGACCGAGCAGGGCTTTCTCGAGATCTCCACGCCCATTCTGACGAGCTCCTCCCCCGAGGGTGCGCGCGATTACATCGTGCCCAGCCGCCTCTATCCCGGGGAATTTTACGCGCTTCCGCAGGCACCCCAGCAGTACAAGCAGCTTCTGATGTGCTCGGGGTTTGATAAATACTTCCAGATCGCCCCCTGTTTCCGCGATGAGGACGCGAGGGCAGACCGCTCCCCCGGGGAATTCTACCAGCTCGACATCGAGATGGCCTTCGCAGAGCAGGAGGACGTCTTCGCCGTGCTCGAAAAGGTCCTGCCGCCCGTGTTTGCAAAGTATTCGGGCTGGGACGCCGACAAGCCCCCGTTCCGTCGCATTCCCTATCTCACCGCGCTCGAGGACTACGGCACCGACAAGCCCGACCTTCGCAACCCGCTCCTCATCAAGGATGTGACGGAGCTCACCGTGAACTGCGGATTCGACCCCCTCATGCTCAAGCATGTCAAGGCCATTGCCGTGAGCGGCGTGAACGTGCCGCGGAAGTGGGTCGACAAGACCGCCGAGGACTTTACCGTCAGGACAGAGGGCGGGAAAATGTTCTGGTTCAAGCTGGACGAGAACGGCGCTCCCGCGGGCGGCATCGCAAAGTTCGTCGCCGAAGACATTGACGCATGGAAAAAACTGCTCGGCGTCGAAAAGGATTGCTTTATCGCCCTCACCGCCGAGGACAAGCTGCAGGACGTGCAAAAGAGGGCAGGCCTGCTCCGCACCATGCTTGGGGTCGGGCTCGACCTTCTCGAAAAGAACGTGTACAGGTTCTGCTGGATCGTCGACTTCCCGATGTACGAGATCGGCGAGGAGAGCGGGCAGCTGGAGTTCTGCCACAATCCCTTCTCCATGCCGCAGGGCGGGATGAAGGCGTTTGAACAGGACCCTCTGGATATCTTGGCATACCAATACGACATCGTCTGCAACGGCGTGGAGCTTTCCTCGGGCGCAGTCAGAAATCACGACCCCGAGATCATGCTGAAGGCGTTCTCCCTCGTCGGGCTCGGCAGGGAGGAGGTGGTGAAGAAGTTCCCCGCGCTCTATCACGCCTTTGAATACGGTGCTCCGCCTCACGCAGGCGTCGCCCCCGGGGTGGACAGAATGGTCATGCTCATCGCCGATACGACGAACATCCGCGAGGTCATTGCCTTCCCGATGAATGCCAAGGCCCGTGACCTTCTGATGAACGCCCCGTCCCCCGTCGAACAGAAGCAACTTGACGAAGCAAACATCGCGGTCAAATCCAAAAAATAACACATATCGCACAGAAACCCCCCGTTCCTCAGAGAGAAACGGGGGGTGATTTTTTGACATGCGGGGACCTCGATGTCAAGGTCTGTTGCGGTATTTTTTGAGATAGTTGAAGAGTTTTTCCCTGAGCTTCGGCGACATGTCATAGAGCCCGTAGCGGATCCAGACCTTGTCAAAGAACTCCGTGTTGTCCCCGCCGATCTTATAGATGGGCAGATCGCCGAAGCGGCCCGACTTGCACGCGATGAAGAGGTCGCCGAACTCGTTCTTTTCCTCGGGCGTGAGCTCGTTGATGAACGGGTCGTACGTGTACTGCGTGGAGGGGTCGGTGTAGACGTTGACGGGACGGAATTCGGGTGCGGGCGCGGGACGGACATAGGGCGGGAAGGGGGGCTCCTCCTCGGGCGTCTCGGTGAGCTCTTCCTCCTCCGAGTGCTGCGTGAAGGCGAGCATCCTCTTTTCGAAGGGGCTCAGCTCCTCCTTGTCCTCCTCTGTTTCCTCTGCCTCAGGCTCCTCCGAGGGCTCCTCTGTTTCCTCTGCCTCGATCTCCTCTGAAGGGAACTCCTCCTCAGGCTCGCTCTCCTCGACCTCGGGGACGGGCTCCATTTCGGGCTCCTCAGGCGTTTCGTCTGCTTCCTCGGGAAGGGTCTCGGGGAGAAGATAGGGCTTCTCGTCCTCCTCTTCCTCCTCTTCTGCGAGCGCGGCGGCTCTTGCGGCCTCCTCTTCAAGCGCACGGGCACGGGATTCGGTGAGCACGGCGAGGAAGGAGAGCAGGAATGCGCCGAAGGAGGCGATGAGCAGGACAACAGAGGGGAGCAGGGTGCCGTTTGTAAAGAACGCGGTCGACCATACCCGGCCGAGCGAGCTTCCGAAGAGGGCCAAAAGCCCCACAAAGAGCAACTGGAAGCAGTAGAACACACAGCGGAAAATGCCGCGGCTCCGATTCGGGAGCGTGACCGCAGAGACGATCAGGTTAAAGAACAGGACCCCGACCGTGAGCACGGAGAATACGTTATAGAGCGGATATTGCTTGAAGCTGTGCAAAAGCGTGAAGTGCGTCTCCGTGAAGGACGCAGGGAAGAAGAGCGCGAAGCCGATGGCGACCGTGAAGAGGAAGATCCCGGGGCCCAAGAGACCCTGCGCACCGTTTTCGACGACCGAGAAGATCGCCAAGACCACAAAGAGCGCACAGGCGATGAGCGCGACGGGCACATCGATCACCGATGCCGAAAAGGCGGGCGCATGAAGACTTTCGATGAGATATGCCCAGAAGAAGAGCATGATATAGGCAAGGAGAGAGACCGCCCCGCCGACCTTGGTCGCCCCTTTCGCCTTTTTTGCGGAAAAGAGGGTGATGATGAGGCAGATGAGCGAGGTGAGCACGGCAACGGCGATCGCAACGGTCGCGGTCAGGGCAAACACATGCCTGACGATGCTGCCCGCCGAGCCCTGAAACACGCCGCGGAAGTTCAAAAAGAGCTCCTTGACATGTGCGATGCTAAAGCCCAAAAGGGAGTTGTCGAGCCCCGCCCCCGCAACGCCGTAGTAATAGGAGGGCTTGAGCCAGGCGGCATAATTCCCGATGAGGCCCAAAAAGAGCCCGCCCGCCGTCAGCAAAAAGAGCAGGAGCGAAAAGACGCGGTATTTCCCCGCCTTGACCGCAGGCTCCGCGGGAGCGGCCGGCGTAAATTGCTCCGCCTCCGTATCGAATCCCGCTTCGTCCCCGGCAAATTCCTCTGTCTCGCCGAGGTCTGATTCACGATAGTCCATACAAGTACTCCTTTTTCCTTGTTCTTCAAATTACATTATAACACACGTTCCGACGACTGTCAACTACATCTTCGATTTTTCGACGGAAATCCGAGGGCAGTTTGCACATTCGGAGGTATTTTTATCACTTGCTATTTGTTTGCGACTGTGCTATAATTGGGTAAAATGGGGAATTGCCCCGAGGGGGAAGCAATGTCATTCTACGAAGGACTTGAAAGGATCCTGTCCGACATCTGCGAAAAGACGGGTGCGGACGTCAGTCTTACACCGAGAGGGGGTGAGGAGACCGCCTTTGACGCGCTCTGGAACGGACACACCGTCACGCTCTACCTTGCGGGGAGCGGAGAGAGCGCGGCGCGTGTCGCAAGGCTCGTTGCCTACCTTCTCGGCTCCTCCCGCGAGGAGGAAGCGGAGGGACTGAGGACAGTCCTTCTCGGGAAAGGGGGGAAGGTGAGCGCCTTCCGCTATCTTGCGGGGAAAAATTCGCCCGACGGCCCCTGCTATGCCCTTGAGGTCGTGCCCGACAAACGGCCCGAGGACGCGCTTGAGCACATCGAACGCTGTATCGACGGGCGGGACGGCGCGATTTTAAATGACGGGCACATCAGCGTCGTCAAATTCACGGCCGAGGGGCAGACGCCCTTTGCCTTCGGAGAATTTCTCAGCCGCTCCCTCTATGAGGAGGCGGGCATCCGCGCCTCCGTCGGCGTCGGGTGCGAGACGGCCTCGTTCGGCGAGATCGCGCTCTCCTATGCGCAGGCGGTCTCCGCGCTCCGCATGGCGGCCCTGCTCGGCGACGGGGGCGAGGTCCATTCCTACCGTGAATATCTTCTCGTAAGGCTGCTCTCCGACCTTCCCGCAGATCGGGTGCGGGAGTGCCTGCTCTCCTATCATATCGAGGGGCAGGAGGAGGTCTTTGAGGAGGGCGAGCTATTCTCGACGGCCGAGATGTTTCTCGAAAAGGACCTCAACCTCTCCGAGACGAGCCGTGCCCTCTTTATCCATCGCAACACCCTCGCCTACCGCCTCGACAAGATCGAGCGTCTCACGGGGCTGGATATCAGAAAATTTTCCGACGCGGTCACCTTCCGCGTCCTTACCGCCCTCCTGAAGCTGGCGGGCGAATAAAAAAAGGAGATACCATGTCCGAATCAGAAAAAAATGAAGTGCCCATGTCCGAGCCGACAAGCACCCCCTCCACGCCCTCAGCGGCAGAAAAACCCAAGAAAATACGGGACAAGGTCGTCAAATTCATGTGCGCCGTGCTGCTTGCCCTCATCTTCCTCCTTGCGGGGCTCATCGGCGGCTGGCTCATCGGCGTAAACAGCTTGGACGACCGCGCCCGCAGCCTTGTTTGGCTTCTGGAGCGCGTCGAGGCAAATTACTATCGGGAGATCGACGATGAGGAGCTCTACGACCGCCTCTACGCCGCACTCGAGCTCGACAAGTTCTGCACCTATTACAATGAGGACGAATACGACTCCCTCATCCGCGAGAGTCAGGGCAACAACAGCGGGCTGGGCATCAGCGTGATCTACGAGGGGGACGCCGTGCGCCTTTACCGCACCGTCTACAACTCTCCCGCCGAGCGTGCGGGGCTTGAGGGAGGAATGTACCTTTACCGCTACGGACAGGACGCGGAGCACCTTGCCGAGGTGAACAGCGGGACCTTTATGAATGGCGTTGCGGCCCTTTCCACGGTCACTTTAGAGGCGGGCTTCGAGGGGGGAGAACGGAAGCTTTACACCGTGACCCGCGAGAGCTATTCCGCGGCCTACTGCGAGTACCGTGACAGCGAGAGCAGTTTCCGCTTCCGCGGCAAGGGCGAGACCGTGCTTGCCGAGACGGAGCAGGGGGGCATGTCCTCGCTGGATGCTACGACCGCCTACATCCGCTTCACCGAGTTTGACGGGAATGCGGCGCGGGAGTTCAGGCTTTGCCTTGAGAAAATGAAGGAGCGCGGCAGGACAAACCTCGTTTTAGACCTGCGCTGTAACGGCGGCGGGTACCTTGTGACCCTGTGTCAGATCGCGGCGCATCTTCTGAAGAATGCCGAGGGAAGAAGCCCGCTCGTCGCCACCGCCCGCTACCGCAACGGCAGGGTGGACCGATACACGGCGGCGGGGAATGATTTCGGCGAATATTTCACCGACACCTCCCGCATCCGCGTGCTTGCGGACGAGAACAGCGCCTCGGCCTCGTCGAGACGGCCGGTGAGCAGTCCGAAGAATTTGATCCACTCGAGGCGACCGAGCGGGTCGGACTCGTAGCTCGAGCGTTCGACGACGACGGGGATGCCGAGCGATTCCAACTGTTCCTGAATGTCCGGGCTGTGGAAGATCATCGTCGACTCGAGCGCGAGGTCGGTCCCCTCGTTCACGAGCATGTCGAAATCGGGGGCGCTGTATTTGCCGACATAGGTGAGCGTGCCGTCGGCCAGCGTGAAGGTGCCGGTTGCGAAGCCGTCGGCTGCGCGGTGGCGAATGCGCAGACAGGTGGTCTGGGCATCCACAAGCTGGCGCGTGAGAAGG
>CANQWI010000073.1 GCA_947627515.1 uncultured Clostridia bacterium | reverse complement strand
GCAGAGCCTTGCGAGCTGGATGTCGACGATGCTGTCGATGTTTTCCCTCGTTAACGGTTTGAAGGTAATGATCTCGTCGAGACGGTTCAAAAATTCGGGACGGAAGGAGCGTTTGAGCACCTCCTTGATCCCCTCCCTCGCCTCGTCGGTGAGCTCGTCGTTCTCAATGCCCTCGGCGATGAGATCGCTCCCGAGATTGGACGTCAGGATCACGACGGTATTTTTGAAGTCCACCGTCCGACCCTGCGAATCGGTCACCCTACCGTCGTCGAGAAGCTGCAGGAGAATGTTGTAAACGTCGGGATGCGCCTTTTCGATCTCATCAAAGAGGATGATGGAATAGGGACGGCGTCGGACGGCCTCGGTGAGCGTGCCCCCCTCCTCATAGCCGACGTATCCGGGAGGCGCACCGACGAGGCGGGACACCGAGAATTTCTCCATATATTCGCTCATGTCGATGCGGACGATGTTCTTTTCGTCGTCAAAGAGAGCCTCTGCGAGAGCCTTGGCGAGCTCTGTCTTCCCGACGCCCGTGGGACCGAGGAAAAGGAAGGAGCCGATGGGTCTGTTTTCATCGGAAATGCCCGCCCGCGCCCGCAAAATGGCCTCGGAGACCTTTTTGACGGCCTCATTCTGGCCGACGACACGCCTGTGAAGGGTCTCCTCGAGACGCAAAAGCTTCTCGCGCTCCCCTTCCTTGAGACGAGAGACGGGGATGCCTGTCCAACGGGCGACGATCCTTTCGATCTGCTCCGTCGTGACCTCATCCTGCAGGATGGCGTCCTCGTCCTTTTCCTTGAGCGAGGCGAGCTCCTTTTCGATGGAGGGGATCTCGCCGTATTCGAGACGGCCCGCGGTGTTGTAGTCACCGCGGTTTTTTGCGGACTCAAGTTCGCCGCGGCAGGCGTCAAGTCTCTCCTTGAGCTCTTTTTCATGCAAAATGGCCTTTTTCTCGTCCTGCCATTTCGCATTCATCGCGTCAAACCTCTCCTTGTGCTCCATAAGCTCCTTTTTGATGGTCTCAAGGCGGATGCGGGAGAGGTTATCGCTCTCCTTCTCGAGGGCGTTCACCTCCACCTCCATCTGCACGATCCTGCGGTGCAGGGCGTCCATCTCGGCGGGCATGGAGTCGATCTCCGTGCGGATCATCGCGGCAGCCTCATCCACGAGGTCGATGGCCTTGTCGGGAAGAAATCTGTCGGTGATGTAGCGGTTGGAGAGGGTCGCGGCGGCGACGAGCGCGTCGTCATGGATGCGAACGCCGTGGTAGATCTCAAACCGCTCCTTGAGCCCCCTCAGGATGGAGACGGTATCCTCGACCGTGGGCTCGCCGACCATGACGGGCTGGAATCTCCTTGCGAGGGCGGCGTCCTTTTCGATATATTTTCTGTATTCGTCAAGGGTAGTCGCACCGATGCAGTGCAGCTCCCCGCGGGCGAGCATGGGTTTTAAAAGATTCCCCGCGTCCATCGCGCCGTCCGTCTTGCCCGCGCCGACGACGGTGTGAAGCTCATCGATAAAGAGCAGGATCTTCCCCTCCGATTTCGCGATCTCCGAAAGCACGGCCTTGAGCCTTTCCTCGAACTCGCCGCGGTATTTTGCGCCCGCGATCAGGGCTCCCATGTCGAGGGAGAACAGAGTCTTGTTCCTGAGCCCCTCGGGGACGTCGCCCGAGACGATACGGCGGGCAAGGCCCTCCGCGATGGCCGTCTTGCCGACGCCCGGCTCGCCGATGAGCACGGGGTTATTTTTGGTCTTTCTCGAGAGGATGCGGATGACGTTTCGGATCTCCTCATCCCTGCCGATCACGGGCTCCAGCTTGTGCTCCCGTGCCCGCTTGGTGAGGTCTGCACCGTACTTTTCAAGGGCCTCATAGGTGTCCTCGGGGTTGTCGCTCGTGACATTCTGATTGCCGCGGACCTCCTTCATCCCCTTTAAAAAATCCTCCTTCGTGACGCCAAACCGCTTAAAGAGCGCGGAAAGGCGAGGCTCGGCACTGTCAAACAGGCACAAAAAGAGATGCTCGACGGAGATATAGTCGTCCTTCATGCCTGCTGCGAGCTTCTCGGCACTCTTCAGCGTCGTGGCGAGCGCGGAGGTGGGATAGATCTGCCCCGCGCCCGTTCCGCTGACACGGGGAAGGCGTTCGATCTCCTCTTTTACGGCACGGGAGAGCCCGTCCGCATCCTTGCCCGCATGGATGAGAATGCGGGAGACGAGGCCGTCCTTTTCGAGAAGCGCGTAGGCAAGATGCAGCGTGTTGAGCTCGGTGTTGCCGTACTCCTCTGCGAGCTGCTGTGCGCTTTGGACCGCCTGCATAGATTTTTGCGTAAATTGATTGTCCATTCTTCTCCTCCCCTCTATGTTTCTTCGCATTTATTATACCGCTTTTTTGAATCGATAAAACAGCATGCGCCCGCCGAAATCGGCGGGCGCATGCTTTGTCTGAAAATCAATTTTACTCGGCCGTCTCCTCCTGCACAGTGACGCGGAAACGACGGCCATTGGTAAAGCTGAGGAGGAGCGCATTGCCGCTTCTTTCCGTCTCGGCCTCAAACACACCGTCCGTGAGCAGCTCCAGATCTGTCACAATCTGCTCTTCCGTTACATCGTACTTCCTTTGTTCCATATGCTTTTCTCCTTTGACATATAATGTCCTGTTAGATTTAGGATGATTTAATTATAACGCAAACAGGACATAATTTCAATAGGAGATTTTGTCGTATTTATGGAAGCTTTGTCGAATTTTGTCGAGAACCTCAAGGATCTGTTGTTTGACAATCATTTCACAGCTCCGATACTCGCAAGGGAGCTGGATATCAGCGAGGTCGCCGTATATTCCTATCTGCGCGGACAGCAGCCTGACATCGCCGTTTTGATCAAAATCGCAGATTTATTCCATTGCTCTCTGGATTTTCTGCTCGGGAGAACGCCTGAATTTCGACAGACAGAATTTTCCCCGATTCCTCCCTTCAATGAGCGGCTGCCCTATTTGCTTGCGTACTTTCACACAAACAAGTACCGTCTCTGCAAGGAAATTCCCATCACGCACTCCGTGATTTATAATTGGCAAAACGGGAAATTCGCCCCAAGCCTCGATTATGTCATTAAGCTTGCCGATTATTTTGGCTGCTCCGTCGATTTTGTCGTCGGGAGAGAAAAATAAGGAAAAATCAGAGGGAGTCCCAAAGGGCCCGACAAAGCCGATGGCTTTGTCGGGCCCTTTGGAACTTACCGATGATTTTTAAGGAAAATCAAAAGGGATAAAAATATCTCCTGCCCTCGCGGAATTTGACGCGGCCGTTGAGGAAATCGCGGGCGCGGGCGATGAACTGCGCGGCATCCGTTTCCTTTACGATTACGGTAAATTCCGCCTCCGAGGAAAAGTCGCGCGAAAGGACGGTCTGTTTCTCGAGAAAGCGGAGCGCGGCGTTTACCTCGGAATACTCGACGGAGAGAGTGAGCTCGACGCCTGTCTCATAGCCCTTGACGGGGATCGCGGAGAGACCGTCCGCGGCACAGCCCGCATAGGCACGGGTGAGGCCGCCTGCACCCAGCTTGATCCCGCCGAAGTATCTGACGACTGCAATGAGGGTCTCCCTGAGCTCCTGCGCCTTTAAGACGCCGAGGATTGGCATGCCTGCGGTGCCCTGCGGCTCTCCATCATCCGAAAACCGCTGCAGGTTTCCGAGCTTGTCGGCGATATAGCCGTAGCAGACATGCGTCGCCATAGGATGAAGGGAGCGCACCTTCAAAAGGTACGCCTTTGCCTCCTCCTCGTCCCCGATATGGGAGACATAGGCGAGAAATCTCGACTTCTCGATCACTTTTTCGGCAGTTGCCTCGCCGACGACGCTCTTGTAGAACATTTCAGGAACGCTTTACCCTGATGTGGACCTTTTTGCCCTTGTGAAGGATAAATTCGCCGTCAGGGAGCAGGGTCTCCATCGTCGCCTTCTCCTCGCCGAGGGTGACGCCGCCCTGCTCGAGCAGCCGCCGCGCCTCGCCGTTACTCTTGCACAGCCCCGTCGCGACGAGTACGCCGATGATGCTGTTGACCTCGGCGGGAACGACCTTTTCGGGCATCTCCCCTTCCCCCGAGAAGGCCGCACGGGCCTGAGACTGCGCAAGCTCGGCAGCCTCGACGCCGTGGACCGCCTTGGTGAGCTCGTAGGCAAGACGCTCCTTGGCGGCATTCATTCGCTCGTCCTGATGAGCACACAGCTCCCTGACCTCGGTGACCGGGACAAAGGTCAGGAGCATGAAGCACCTTTCGACGTCCGCGTCGGCAGTGTTGCGCCAATACTGGTAAAACTCGTACGGGGTGGTCTTGGCAGGGTCGAGCCAGACGGCTCCCTTCTGCGTTTTGCCCATCTTCTTGCCCTCGCTCGTCGTGAGGAGCTGGAAGGTCATGGCAAAGGCGGGCTTCCTCTCCTTTCTGCGGATGAGATCTGCCCCCGCGAGGATGTTGCTCCACTGGTCGTCGCCGCCGAGCTCGAGTGAGCAGCCGTACCTTTGGTGCAGAACGAGAAAATCATACGCCTGCATCAGCATATAGTTGAATTCAAGGAAGGAAAGTCCCCGCTCCATGCGTGTCTTGAAGCATTCGGCGGTGAGCATCTTGTTGACAGAGAAATGCACGCCGATGTCACGGAGAAAGTCGATGTAGTTCAAATTGAGGAGCCAATCGGCGTTGTTGACGACGATTGCGGCGTTTTCTCCCTCAAAGCGGACAAACCTCGCCATCTGCTTTTTGAAGCATTCCACATGGTGGGCGATGGTCTCCTTCGTCATCATGGCGCGCATGTCCGTACGGCCCGAGGGGTCGCCGACCATGGCGGTCCCGCCGCCGATGAGAATGATGGGCCTGTGGCCCGCGTCCTGCATGTGCTTCATCGCGACGAGCTGCATAAAGTGCCCGACATGCAGGGAATCCGCCGTGGGGTCAAAGCCGATGTAGAAGGGCACGCTCTCCCTGCCCAAGAGGTCGTAGAGCTCGTCCTCAAAGACGGTCTGCTTGATAAATCCCCTCTCTCTGAGGGTATCCATAACGTTTGCCATAGTTTTCTCCTTGGTGCATTCATTATACAATAGAATATGAGGGCATGTCAAACGTTACGCGAGCGTTTGCAAAATTTTGGGGCTGCGTTCGCACTCCTTTGGCCGCAAGCCGTGCAGTCTTTGAAGAGCCGAAAGGAACTGCTCCTCCGTCTCCATGCCGCGCATGGTAAGAGAAAGCTCGCGGTTACGGGCCTCCCTCTGCCGTCTTTGATAATTATTGATCGCGATCTCTACCTGAAGCTCTGTCATGGTTCCTATTGTATGCAAGAATCATGACAGTATTTGTCATATTTGAAAAAATAGTTTAAAAATTTTCTCCTCTTGCAGGTCTGCCCGCACCGTGCAGGCAAAATCTTGACAAGGTCTGACATTTATGGTACAATTTCCCCATGAAGCACGAAATCATGTTCGGGATCCTGTTCACCCTTCTCTCCAAGCGCAAGATAAGCGCTGGAGAGCTTGCGAGAAAATACGAGGTCTCCGTCCGCACCATTTACCGCTATGTGGATGAAATGACGGTCTCGGGGATCCCCATCGACGTTACGCGGGGGTCGCTGGGCGGCATCAGCATCCCCGATAACTTTAAGCTCCCCAAGGGGCTTCTCACCCGCGAGGAGTATGCCCGCACGACGGAGGCGATGCTTGCAATGCTCGGACAGACGCATGACGCGGTCCTTGAGGCTGCGTTGGGCAAGCTCACGGCGCAGGTCAAGACGGAGAAATTTGACACCGCACTCTCGGGGAACATCCTTGTCGACAGCGGCACGTGGGGCGACGAGCGGAGGTTTTCGGATAAACTCACCATGCTCGACCGCGCCATCGAGGAGCTGAATGCACTCGAGATCGAATATTTTGACCGTGCGGGCGAAGCGACAAAGCGGGTCGTTCATCCCCATCTTCTCATCTATAAGCAGAATATTTGGTATATCTGGGCGTATTGCACGCTGCGCGGGGAATTCCGCACCTTCCGCGTCGGACGCATCCGCGCGATCACCCTCACGGGCGAGACATTTGAGAAAAAGCCCTTCCGTCGTGAGGACATCCCCCTCAATTTCTGGAGAAATGAGAAAATCACAGAGGTCAAGCTGAGGATCGCGCCTGAAAAGCTCCCCTATGCGGAGGACTGGCTGGGCGTCGACAATATCTACAAGCGGGACGGAGAGTATTTTGCAGAGCTTATCCTCCCCGACGATGAGGCACTTGTCGGAAACATCCTCTCTGCGGGGTCTGGGATCGCCGTGATCTCCCCGCCTGCCCTCGTCGAGCGCATCAAAAAAGAGGCCGAGAAAATCTCAGCCGCTTATGCGGATTGAAGGATTAAAATTTAAAATTAAAAATTGTGGTGGAGAGTGATTGAGAATGGCACCCCCTCCCCTACCCCTCCCCCTCAAAAAGGGGGAGGGCGAGCTTGTTGGCGCCCCTCCCCTCAAGTAT
>CANQWI010000072.1 GCA_947627515.1 uncultured Clostridia bacterium | reverse complement strand
CTGACCGAATGCGGGACTCTACCCGCATGAGAAGCTGTCACGCGCCCTTGCGTGACTGAGGGGTTCCAAAACCCCTTCGGCCTGAAGGCCACTTCCCCTATAAGGGGCAGCAAGAGGCTCCTCATTCAATCTCACGGCGCGGGACGGGATGAGGGGTTGAGCCTTTTACATAGCCATCAAGCGCACAAAAAAATAACCGCCCTGCGACCAAGCTCAAGCGGTTATTTTTCATGTAACTGTTACGGAGCTGACCGCTACGGTAGGTGGGCCCTTGCTCCTATTTGCATTGTATCACGGAAATTCTTCCTCGTCAAAAGCTTTCGTAGCTTTTTTTGAACTACTTTTCAATCGTCGTCGTCCTCGTCGTCCTCTTCATCATCGTCCTCGTCGTCCTCATCGTCGGGGCGGGCGGGAGAATGCGGGTCGTCGTCGCGGGTGTCGGTGCGGGACTCGTAGACGTCCTCGAGCTCGTCGATAAACTCCTCGAACAGCTCGTCGAGCACGCGGTCGGGGTGCCTTGCGAGCTCGTCCTTCAGCTCCGCGAACTCCTCCATGAGCTCCGACTTTTTCTCATCGCCGTCCTCGAAGATGAGATCGTCCCCGAGCGTGAGGTATTTTTGGTTAAAGGCCTTGACGGCGTCCCGATCGGAGGTGTCGAGTGCGGCGAGCTCCTCCTCATAGCTTGCAAGAAGGGCGTCGACTCTCTCCTTGAACTGCGCCTCCTGCCCGTCGAACTCGCGGGTGAGCCAGTCCTCGAAATCCCCCATTTGCGTCTCGTCGTAGGAATCGAGGAGAACGGAGAGGGCGTTTTCGTCCAGATCCGCGACGGAATAGAGGCGGGAAAGTGCGTCCTGCACCTTGGAGAGTGCGCCGCCGTCCTCCCCCTCTGCGCGGAGACGGATGCCGTCCGTGCCGATGAGATGCTTGCCCGCGGCGAGCTCCGCAAGACGGAGAATGGCGTCCTCGGCGGTATTTCCCGTAAAGTCCTGCCCGCGCAGGAGCACGACGGAGTCACGGTTGAGAGAGCGGGTGGAGGAGACCTTTTTCCCGTCTGCAAGGGTAAATTCCACGGCGATGGAGTGGTCCTTGACGGGCTCCTCGGCGGCCGTGACGGTGTAGCTCATGCGGACGGGGCTCACCGAGGCGGTCTCTGCGACGGTCTGATCGATACTGACAAAGATCCTGAAGCCGACGCCTCCGCGTTCCCAGAGCGCAAGGCCGAGCACCGCGGACAAAATCAGGAGCACCGCAAGGGCAAGAGCCGCAAAAAGAAGGCCCTTTTTCCGCGTCCTGACAAGCACCTCGCCTGCAGGGGCGGGCTCCCGTGCGGCCGCTGCGACCTTCTCCCGCACGTCGGGAATATTTTGCTCCGCTTCCTCGCGAAGCCTTTGGATGATCTCTTCTTCTTTCAAGGGGGTCACTCCTGTAGGGCGTGCCTGAGCTTTTTGATGGCTTGGTTGTACTTCCATGTGACGGTGGGAACGGGAAGGGCGAGCATCGCTGCGATCTCCCTGCGCTTGTACCCCTGCGCCACGAGCATGACGACGGCGAATTCACCGTCCTTTAAGACCTTTCTCGCGAGAGTGATGAGCTGGGAGCTCTCATCGATATCGTAGGTGGGAAAGAGGTATTCGCTCTCCCCCGCGTCGACGGAATGCTCTCTCCTGCGCCTGCGCTTGAGATCGAGTGCCTCGTTTTTGGCAATGCGCCCGATCCAAGCCGCGGCGTTTGTCCCCTCTTTATACCTTCCCGCAAAGCGCAGGACCTTTAAAAAGCAGGACTGCATCGCATCCTCCGCAAGGGACCGCTCCCTGAGCACGGAGAGAGCGATGTAGAACACCGTTCCCTTCGTCTGCTCGTACAGGGCGTCGAATGCCGACATATCCCCTGCCGCGATCCTCCTGAGTGATTCATCGAGTGACACAGTCCTGCCTCCGCTATCCCTTGAAGGGCTCCCCCGCATACTCCCGCAGGAGGTCTCCCTTCAAGGGTAGTATTGTATCACTCCGTCCGTCCGCTGTCAAGCTTTAATCGTCGTAGCGGTCAAAATATTTGTCGTCGGAGCTCTTCTGCGTGAACTTGTAATCGAAGCTGCCGTCTGCGTCACGGACGATCACAAACCTGCCGCGCTCGCCGCCGATGCTGTACTCGACCTCCACATAAGTCTGCCCGTTGCGCTCGACGCGCTCGATCTCGTAGGTGCTGCGGACGCCGTTCTTGGTGTACTCGAGCTCGTATTCGACCTCGGCATTCTCACTCTCGAAATCCACGGAAGTCGTCTCGACGACCCTGCCGTTCTGCACGACGGAGTAGACATACTCGGCCTCGTTTTCGGTCTCGTTGCCCTCTGTCTCGGTGCTCGTCTCATGCTTCATCTCGACATAATTGCGGGTGTCCGTCTTGTCGGCATAGGCACGGATGCGAAGCTCGCTCGATTCCTCCGTCTCCCTGCCATCCTGCTCGGTCTCAAGGCTGCGGAAGCCCGTCATGTAGTAATACACAGGTGCGCCGCTTGCATCGCTGCCCATCTCGAGCACGCCCTCGAGCTGCCAAGCCTCAACGGTCGAGCTCTCGTCCTCATCATCGTCCCAATCATCATCGTCGTCCCAATCATCGTCGTCATGGTCGCGGCCGACGTTTTCAAACTTAGTCTCGGTGTAGTACATGGTGTGCACATTTTCCTCGCCGAGCTCGTTGCGGCCCTTGATCACAAGCTTTGTCGTGTAGTCGGCAAGCAGGGGATCGGTCGAGTCGTTGACGGAGGTCGTCGCGCTCGTTGCGCCCTTTTCAAGGAAGCCCTCCAGCATGGAGAAGTACTTGTTAAAGGTCTCTGCCTCGTCCTGCGCCTTGTCCGTCGCGGCGTTGCCCTCTGCGGGAAGCTGATAATCGGGCTGGGTCGGCTGGGTCGAGGTGCCGGGGTCCGTGGGATCGGGGTCCGTCGAGGTCTCGGGAGCCTGTGTGCCGGGGTCCGTCGAGGTCTCGGGAGTCTGTGTGCCGGGGTCCGTCGAGGTCTCGGGCGTCTGCGTGTCGGGCTGGGTGTCGGGAGCGGTCTCATCTGTGAGAAGGGCCGCAAGGGAGGCTGCGCCCTGCTTGGTCTCGCCGAGCAGCTTGGCCGTCGTCACTGCGCCGATGCCGTACATCGAGGCGGTCGTCTCCATGATGTCCGAGGAGCCCTGCCCGTTGTTGCCGCCGCCCGCAGTGTTGAAGCTGCAGCCCGCGGCCGTTGCGCCCATTGCGAGGATCATCGCCCCCGCTGCAATTGTCGTGATGATCTTTTTCATATTGAAAATCTCCTTTTTTTTATTTTTCTACCAATAAAACGTCGGCGAATGCAATTTTGTTGGAAAAAATATAAAAATTTTTCGGAAAATTTTTTTGGGTGCGGCCGGATGAATCCGCTGATGCTCCGTGGGTTTTGATGAGATCCACTCGGCTTCGCCTACTTCGCACCAAGGGCGGTGCTCGTGCCGCGCTTAATCACAAATAGAATGCGCGCGGGGCGGGATGAGGAGTCTTACTTGGCTCCCCTCATAGGGGAAAATTTTGCAGTTCTGTCAAGAGTTGATAACTCTTGACAGAACTGCAAAATTTTCTTGACATTTGCCCATATGCACGGGCAAATGCTGACCGAATGCGGGGCTCTACCCGCATGAGAAGCTGTCGCTTCAGCGACTGAGGGGTTTTGAAACCCCTTCGGCCTATAGGCCACTTCCCCTATAAGGGGCAGCAAGAATAAGGTGATGGTTCGACAGGTTCACCATGACGTAATTGGAATGGCCCGTAGACAACAAGCTTTTACTCTCACGCCCCACCGCAATTTTAAATTTTTAATTTTTAATTCCAAAAAAAATCCACCCGAGTGGGTGGATCTTATTTTCAGGCTTCGTCGGCGGGAAGGTCGGCAGGGGCGGTAGCGAGGACGTCGCGGTAGCCGCCCGCCATGGAGACGGAGACGTTCTTGTACTCCTTGAGTCCCGTACCCGCGGGAATGAGCTTACCGATAATGACATTCTCCTTGAGCCCGATGAGCGGGTCGCGCTTGGTGCCGATCGCGGCCTCCGTGAGCACACGCGAGGTCTCCTGGAAGGAGGCTGCGGAGAGGAAGCTGTCCGTTGCAAGCGAGGCCTTCGTGATAGAGAGAAGCACTCTCTTGCCCTTTGCGGTGGCGTCGGGGCCGCCCTCTGCGACGGCCTTGGCGTTTTTCTCCTCAAAGGTATACATGTCGACGAGCTGCCCGGGGAGCATATCCGTGGTGCCCGCATCCTCGACGCGGACCTTACGGAGCATCTGACGGACAATGATCTCGATGTGCTTGTCGTTGATCTCGACGCCCTGAGAACGGTACACGGACTGCACCTGCTCGAGGATATAGTCCTGCACGCCCTTGACGCCCTTGACCCTGATGATGTCCTGCGGGTTGATGGAGCCTGCGTTGAGCTGAGTACCGGGCTCGACCTTGTCCCCCGTCGCAACTCTGAGAGCGGCGTTGAAGGGGAGCTCGTAGTCCTTGAGCTTTTCCCCCGTCTGCGCGTCGTTGACGATCACGTGCTGAAGGTTGTCGGAATTGTCCACGGTGACGACGCCCGAGAACTCGCAGATGGTCGCAACGCCCTTCGGCTTTCTTGCCTCGAAGAGCTCCTCGACACGGGGAAGGCCCTGTGTGATGTCCTCGGTTGCAGCGATGCCGCCCGTGTGGAAGGTACGCATCGTAAGCTGGGTACCGGGTTCACCGATGGACTGTGCCGCAATGACGCCGACCGCCTCGCCGACCTGTACGGGAAGCGTGGTGGCCATGTTCTTGCCGTAGCACTTTGCGCAGACGCCGTAGCGGGTATTGCAGGTAAAGATGGAGCGGATATACACCCCTCTCTCCGCATACTTGGGCATCGCGGCGATCCTCTTTGCCATGCTCTCGGAGACCATCTCATTGACGGGAACGAGCACGGTGCCGTCCTCGTCGGTGATGTCCTCTGCGACGAATCTGCCCGTGAGACGGTCCTGCAAGCTCTCGATGAGGTTGCCCTTGTCGCCATAAATGGGCTTGAGCAGCGTCCCTCTCGGCTTCTTGCCTGCCGAGCAGTCTTCCTCACGCACGATGACGTCCTGCGAAACGTCGACAAGCCGCCTTGTGAGGTAGCCCGAGTCGGCCGTCTTGAGGGCGGTGTCCGCGAGGCCCTTTCTGCCGCCGTGGGAGGAGATGAAATACTCGAGCACGGAGAGGCCGTTTCTGAAGCACGATTTGACGGGGACCTCGATCTTCTTGCCCTGCGGGTTGACCATGAGGCCGCGCATGCCCGAAAGCTGCTTGATCTGGTCGATAGAGCCGCGGGCACCCGAGTCCGCCATCATCCAGATGGGGTTGAACTTGTCGGAATTGCCCTGCTTCTTGAGGATCTCCGCAACGTCGTTGGTCGCGTTGTCCCAGACCTTAATGACGGCCTCGTACCGCTCATTTTCACGGAGAAGACCGCGGTTGTACTTCTTTTCGATGAGGGCGACCTGCGATTCCGCATCCGCGACGATGCCCTCCTTTTCCTCGGGGATCTTCATATCGAAGACGGAGGTCGTGAGAGCCGCGAGGGTGGAATACTTGTATCCCCTCTCCTTGATCATATCGAGCACAGCGGAGGCCTTGGGCGCGTAGCCCGTCTTGAAGCAGGCCTCGACGATGCGGGAAAGATGCTTTTTGCCGATGGCTCTTGCGCCGCCGATGAACTCGGTGGAGAGCTCGAGCTTGAGATAGTCCTCGGGCTTCTCGCGCTTGACGAATTCAAGATCCTGCGGCATGCCGTCGTTGTAGATGATGCGGCCGACCGTCGTCTTGATGGTGCCCGTCACGGTGAGCTTACCCGTCGCGGGGTCGCGGAGCACGGTGACCTTGCCGCGAACGCCGTTATTGGGCACGATCTCGTCGCGGGAGAACTCTCTCTCGTAGGGAAGCGCAAGATCCTCGAACTTGCCCTCGGGAAGCTCCACCGTGCGACGGACGTAGATCTCGTCCTGACAGTGAACATCCTTGAGCTGGTAGCTCATGAGAGCCTCGTCAAAGGACGCATAGATCGGGGGAACATACTCCTCCCCGTCCTCGCTCGGACGGCAGTAGGAGTCGTATCTCTTGCCCTCCTCTCTTCTGAGAATGGTGAGATAGTACGCGCCGATGATCATATCCTGCGTGGGACTCATGACCGATTTTCCGTCCGCAAGCTTGAGGATATTGTTCGCGGAGAGCATCAAAAATCTTGCCTCGGCCTGCGCCTCAATGGAGAGCGGAAGGTGCACTGCCATCTGGTCGCCGTCGAAGTCGGCGTTGAAGGGGCCGCAGACGAGCGGAGAAATTTTGATGGCTCTGCCCTCGATGAGGACGGGCTCGAACGCCTGAATGGAGAGCCTGTGCAGGGTGGGTGCACGGTTGAGAAGGACGGGATGCTCCTTTATGACCTCCTCGAGGACGTCCCAAACGAAGTCCTTGCCCTTCTCGACGGTGCGCTTGGCGGCGTTCTTCCTCTTGCCGCCGTCCTCGCTCTGCGCCAC
>CANQWI010000071.1 GCA_947627515.1 uncultured Clostridia bacterium | reverse complement strand
CATGATGAGCACGACGCCGATCTTGCTCATGACGCTCAGGACCTGCGTGACAAGCTCGCCGAAGAAGGCGGTTTGCAGGGGCTCCCAAGGGATGTATCTCAAAAGTCCGATCAAGATGCCAGCGATGAGCATTCCGAGGACGGCAGGCATGCCGCATTTATGTGCACCGAGCCCCATGAGCTTGGATAAAAGCAGGATCAGGGCAAGGGGGAGTAAGATTTCAAAAGCTTCCATATCGATCGCCTGAGATCGCCGTGTGGGCGACAACTCTCTCTATTATAGTCTTTTTCTGCCGAAAAGCAACTTTTTCACGGTCGCTCTCTGGATAAATTCTTTAAAAATTTGATTTTCGGGCAATGGTTTTTGGGAACTGCTTGCTATTTTTTGCGCTCTATGTTATAATGGCATATATGCTGAGTGAGAGCGAGCCTGTATCGGGGATGCGGGCAAGACAACTGAATCCCGTCGTCCTTGCCTTTGTCGGAGATGCGGTCTATACCCTGCTTATACGGGAGAGGCTTGCCCTTTCGTCGGGGGAAAAGACGGGCGCACTCAACAAGCGTGCATCCGAGCTTGTTTCCGCACGCGGGCAGAGCGATCTTCTCGAGCGCATCCTTCCGCTTCTCACAGAGGAGGAGGCAGAGATCTATCGCCGCGGAAGAAATGCCAAAAAGCCCACGAAGAGCAAGAATGCCAGCGTGGGAGAGTATGTGCGCTCCACGGGCTTCGAGGCCGTGATCGGCTATCTCTATCTCACAGGACAGAACAAGCGGATCGAGGAATTGTTCTTTTGACGCCCGATGAAGGCCTCATTTGCGCCGACAGAGGGAGGAATATCGGAGGATCATGAAAACTGAGGGCAGGAATGCCGTTTTGGAGCTTCTCAAAACAGACAAAACGGTCGATAAGATATTGCTTGAAAAGGGTGCGCAGGGGACGCTCGCCAGGATTTTTGCAGAAGCGCGTCGCAAGGATATCCGCGTCCAGTTTGTGGATCGGGCGGTGCTCGACAAGGAAAGCACGGACAGACGGCATCAGGGCGTCATTGCGTATACGACAGAGTTTACCTATGCCGACCTTTTTGAGCTCGGCGGGGGAGAAAACAGTCTCATCGTCCTCTGCGACGGCATCGAGGATGTGCATAATCTCGGCTCCATCCTGCGCGTCGCGGAGTGCGCGGGTGCGGACGGCGTTGTCATTCCAAAGGCAAAGGGAGCGAGCGTGACGGAGGCCGTGATCCGTATCTCCGCAGGTGCGGCCGAGCATCTTCCCGTCGCGAAGGTCTCCTCGATCAATTCCGCGATCGACGTCTTAAAGGAGCGCGGCTATTGGGTATACGCGCTCGAGGCGGGCGGCGAGAGCATTTACGAAAATAGGCTCACGGGCAAGGTCGCCCTCGTGGTGGGCGGCGAGGACAGCGGCGTAAAGCGTCTCACCCGTGAAAAATGCGATAAAATTCTGTCCATCCCGCTGTTTGGCAGGGTGAATTCGCTGAATGCATCCGTTGCTCTGGGGATCGCCGTGTATGAGGTCGTTCGTGCAAGAATTCAAAAATGAAACAGATGAATCGCTCGTCGCGTTGGCACAGCGGGGTGACTCGGCGGCGACGGAGGAGCTCCTTCTCCGCTACAAAAACGCCGTCCTTGCCCGTGCACGCAAGTTTTTTCTTGCGGGGGGAGAGACGGACGATCTCGTGCAGGAGGGGATGATCGGTCTCTATACTGCGATCTGTGTCTATGATCCGACGGCGGGGAAGCGGTTCAAAAACTTTGCCTATCTCTGTGTGACGCGCCGCATTTATGATGCGCTACGCATCGCGGGCAGACATGTGGGCCCCTCCGAGGAGCTCGATCCCGACAGCGTGGAGAGCGGTGATTCCCCCGAGGCATTTCTCATCGACGACGAATCCACGAGGGAGATCCAGACAAAGCTCATGAAAGTGCTGAGCGATTTTGAGTTCCGCGTCATGACGATGTATCTCGACGGGATGAGCTATCGGGAGATCTGCGAGGCGACGGGAAAGCCCCTGAAGAGCGTCGATAACGCTCTCGGCCGCGCCAGACGCAAGCTGCAGGTCGCATTTTCAGATAAAAGTTAGGAGGAATCTATGGCGCACGTTTCGCTGTACAGACGCTTCCGACCGCAATCCTTTGATGAAATGGTGCGGCAGGAGCACGTCGTCCGCATTCTTAAAAACCAGATCGGGAGCGGATCCATCGGGCATGCCTATCTCTTTACGGGTCCCCGCGGGACGGGTAAGACGACGGTCGCCCGCATCTTTGCACGCGCGATCAACTGCGAGCATCCCGTGGACGGCTCTCCGTGCGGGGAGTGCCCGACCTGCCTTGCCCTGCAGAACGGCTCCCTCGACGTCTCGGAGATCGACGCCGCCTCCAACAACGGCGTCAATGAGATGCGGGAGCTTCGCGAGAAGGTCCAATATCCCCCCGTCAACGGCAGGTATAAGGTTTTTATCATCGACGAGGTCCACATGCTGACGGACAGTGCCTTCAACGCACTTCTCAAGACTCTGGAGGAACCGCCCGCGCATGCTGTCTTTATCCTCGCAACGACGGAGCCGCAAAGGCTGCCCGCGACCATTCTCTCCCGCTGCATGAGATTGGATTTCAAGCTCATTCCCGAGGAGGATCTTGAGGAGCATCTCATGCGGGTGCTCGACGGGATCGGAAAAAAATACGAAAGGGAGGCCGTCTCGGCCATTGCCCGTGCGGGGGCGGGAAGCGATCGCGACATGCTCTCCATTGCGGAGATGTGTATCGCCTATTCGGATGAGCTCACCTATGACGGCGTCACTGCGGTGCTCGGCGCAGCGGATTTTCATGTGACCTGCGGCCTTGTGCACGCGCTTCTCTCCGCAGAGAGCGGCGAGGCGATCGAGCGCACCGAGAGGATCCTTTCCGAGGGGAAATCGGTGGGGGTGCTCGTCAGAAATGTGCTTGATCTTTTGAATCAGGTTCTTGTTGCCAAGACCTGCCGTACGGCTGAGAAACTTTTATCGCTTCCCAAGGAGCTCTTCGAGGAGGTCAAGGGGCTTGCAGACGGGACGGATGGCAGGGCGATCCTGCGGGCGACGGAAGTTTTGTCGGAAACGGAGAGCGAGCTCCGCTACACGGCCTCTCCGCGCATTGCCGTGGAGACCGCGATCGTTCGCATCGCAACGCCCGCCGAGGATTATGACCTTGACGCGCTTCTTGTGCGGGTCAAGACGCTCGAGACCGCGCTCGAAAAACTTCAAAAAGATGGCGTAGCAGTCAATTTACCCCCCAAGCAGGCCCTTGAGCCGTCTTCTGATGGAAAAATGCCTGTGCCGCAGGAGACTTTTGCGGAAAAATTGCCCGATTTGCAGGAGGATTTTGAGGAAATCCTGCCGCCTCCGATGGAGGAACCCGTCTTTGACGAGGCATATTTCGCGGACGGGGAGACGGGAGAGGCCCCTGAGATACAAAGCGGGAGGCGCGAAAAAGCAGAGGAGCTCCCTTCTCCTTCCCCTGCGCCTAAGGCTGTTTCGGATGTGGGCAGTGCAGGGACGGGACCGAATGGGGATGCAACGGTGACGTTTGGGACGTTCATGCGTACACTCAGGAGGATGTGCCGCAACGGCGTCCTCGTGACCATTTGCTCCGACCTCGAAGCCGCATACGAGGGGGATGTCTTTCTCCTCTGTACCGATAACGAGACGGTGTTCCGCTCGCTGAAGCGGGAGGATCATGCGGCGATTTTAAAGGATGTATTCGGAAGGATCGGGGTCGAAAGGTACGAGGTGCGGAAGAAGGGGCAGGCCGAAAAAAGCGACGGCGTGGAACAGCTAAAAAAGGATTTTCGGGAATATCCCATTGATTTGAAATAAAGGAGGACAGTATGTCATACGGAAATATGGGCGGCATGGGGAACATGCAGAACCTCATGAAGCAGGCGCAAAAGATGCAGGAAGAGATGCAGGAGACCGAAAAGTTGCTCGACGATTGGGAGATCGTCGGCACGGCGGGGGGCGAGTCCGTTGTCGTATACATGAATGCGAAAAAAATCATCGACGGCATTGAGATCGACAAGGAGGTCGTCGACCCCGAGGACAGCGAGATGCTTGAGGACCTCATCCTTGCAGCCATTCTCGACGGCTACAAGAAGGCAGACGCCGTCTATCAGGAGAAGATGGCAAAATTCGGTGCGGCAGGCGGAAATTTAGGGGGACTTTTCTGAGGTGGATGTCTTTATCGAACCCATCGGACGGCTCATGAATGAGTTTTCCAAGCTCCCGGGGGTCGGGAAAAAAACGGCACAGAGATATGCCTACCGCGTTATCAAGATGAGCGAGGCAGAGGCGAATGCGTTTGCCGAGGCCATTATCGGCGTCAAAAAACGGGTGCATTTCTGTAAGATCTGCGGAAATTTCACGGAGGAGGACGTCTGCGACATCTGTAAGCTCCGTGAAAGCGACACGATTTGCGTCGTAAAGGAGCCAAAGGACGTCATTGCGCTCGAGAAATTGCATGAATTCAAGGGCGTCTATCACGTTCTTCACGGCGTGATCGACCCGATGAACGGCGTCACTCCGAACGACATCCGCATCCGAGAGCTTTTGGAGCGCGTGCAGGGCGGCAGGGTGCAGGAGGTCATTATGGCGACCAATCCCGACGTCGAGGGGGAGGCGACCGCACTCTACATTGCAAAGCTTTTAAAGCCGCTCGGCGTCAAGGTCACGCGCCTCGCAAGGGGCGTTGCGATCGGTAGCGAGCTTGAATATACGGACGATGTCACGCTTGCACGTGCTCTCATCGAGAGAAAGGAAATTTAAGAGGTAGGCTATGAAGATCAGTGTATTAGGCTGCGGGAGATGGGGCTCCTTTATCGCATGGTATCTCGCCCGCCGCGGGAATGAGGTGTACAGCTGGGGGCCCGAGGAGGATTATTCCTATCGGATACTCAAGGAGACGGGGAAAAATGACTACGTGACGCTGGATCCGAGCATCACGCTCACCTGCGATCTCCAAAGGGCCGTGGAGCGGGCAGAGCTCATCGTCATATCCATCTCCTCGCAGGGGCTGAGAGGCTTTATGCAAAGGGTCACAAGGTATGACGTCTCAGGGAAGATCTTTGTGCTCTGCATGAAGGGCATCGAGACAGGGACGGGCAAACGGCTCTCCGAGATCATGGTGGAGAGCGGGATTTCACCCCAAAAAATCGCCGTCTGGGTCGGCCCGGGGCACATCCAGAGCTTTGTGCAGGGCGTTCCGAACTGCATGGTGATCGATTCCGTCAACGAGGAGCTCAAAAAGGAGCTCGTTCATTCCTTCAAGAGCGACCTCATCCGCTTTTACTACGGAAACGACCTCATCGGCACCGAGATCGGGGCCGCAGCCAAGAACGTCATGGGAATCGCGGCAGGCATCCTTGACGTCGTCTGCGTTCCGCTCAAGGGGCCGCTGATGTCGAGAGGGGCACGGGAGGTCGCCCGCCTCATCAAGGCAATGGGGGGGAACGAGCTTTCTGCCTACGGGCTTGCGCACCTCGGCGATTATGAGACGACCCTCTTTTCCAAATATTCCCACAACAGGATGTACGGGGAAATGCTCGCAAAGGGACAGAGATACGACAAGCTCGCGGAGGGCGTGGCGACCAGCGAGGCGATGCGCTCTCTCGGGGAAAAGTATCATGTGGAGCTTCCCATTACCGAGGCCGTTTACCGCGTCTGCTATGGGAGCGGGGACGACAGAAAACGGTGCGAGGAGGAGATCGACAAGCTCTTTGCCCGCAGCACCAAGGACGAAATGTACGAATAAAGCAAGAAAAATTGAGATTTGCATAGTACTATGTCAGACATAATAGAAGAAAATCAGCAACAAATTGAGCAAAATGAGGAGACATCTCCACAGGAGCAGCCCTTTCTCGTGACATCCTATAAGATCGACGGAAATGCGCAGAGGGAGTTTTCCAAGCCGCTTCTCATCTACTCCTATATCGCAATGCCCGTCGGACTTCCCCTTGTGATCGGGTATATCGTCCTGTCGCTTCTGAGCGATGAGGGCATTCTCGTCGGGCTACCCGCCGCGATCCCGTATGTTCTTCTGTTTGTGGGGGCGGTGCTGTTTGCGACGGGGCTCGTGTTTCTTTTCACGGTGCGGAAAAACATCAGAAATGCAGAGAATCTCATTCAAACCAACGAGTATTCCTTTTATGAGGACTATATGTGCGTTGAATCGATTTGTCGCGGGGAGAGGGTCGGCGTGGCCAAGGTGTACTATAACGATCTTGCAAAGCGCAGGGAGCGCAGGGACTTCTTTCTTCTGTATCCGAATTCCGTCAGCGTGTTTCCTGTCCCTAAGAGCGGGCTCAGCGAGGAGGAGATCGCTCATCTTCGCAATGCGCTCAGGATCATAAAGCGGTAAAAATTTTCCCGACAAAATTTTTTAAAAAAATCACAAAAACCAAAAAAAACGCTTGACATCTTTTTTGGCTTCGTGTATGATAATACTGTTATTCACGGGGGCGTAGCTCAGTTGGTTAGAGCGCTTGCTTGACATGCAAGAGGTCGCAGATTCGAGTTCTGCCGTTCCCA
>CANQWI010000070.1 GCA_947627515.1 uncultured Clostridia bacterium | reverse complement strand
CGAGAGGATGGCTTTGGTCTCGGTCGCCTTTCCCGTGAGGAAAAGACCGAGGAGCCTGTGATCCCCACGCGTGACCGAGAGGATGGCTTTGGTCTCGGTCGCCTTTCCCGTGAGGAAAAGACCGAGGAGCCTGTGATCCCCACGCGTGACCGTGAGGATGGCTTTGGTCTCGGTCGCCTTTCCCGTGAGGAAAAGCCTGAGGAGCCCGCAGTTCCCACGCGTGACCGAGAGGATGGCTTCGGTCTCGGTCGTTTCCCCCGCGAGGAAAAGCCTGAGGAACCCGAAGCGCCCGCCCAAGAGGAGCTTGGCGGCACCCGTGTGCCCGAGGGGCTCAGGGAGGGGAGCAGGGCAAATCTTTTTGACGACGACAAGCCCCTCGACGATCCCGTGCCCGACCCCGAGCCTGCCGCACCGCAGCGCAAGGAGGTCCCCAAGAAGAAAAAGCACGTCTGGAAGAAGTATAAACGCCCGAGCACAGACCTTTTGAACACTTACGAGGACAGGCCCACCCTCTCCAACGAGGAGGTCGGCCGCAACTCCGGCATCATCCTCGACACTCTACGCCGCTACAAGATCGAGACGCACATCATCGGCGTCAAGGCGGGGGCTTCCGTCACACGGTACGACCTCGCCATGCCCGAGAGCGGCACCATCAGCAACGTCACCCGCTACGACGAGGAGCTTGCCGTTTATCTGCAGGTAAAGGGCGTCAACATGTACGCCAACCCCGAGGTCAGGGGCATCTCCGTGGAGGTCCCCAACGACAAACGCTCCACCGTCGGCCTCAGGTCCGTGCTCGAATCGGAGGAGTTCAGGAAGGACAGCCCCGATGCACTTCTCTTTGCCCTCGGACAGGACGTCGAGGGGAGACCCGTCTGCGGCAACGTCACCGAAATGACGCACATCCTCGTTGCAGGCATGACGGGCTCGGGCAAATCCATCGCGATGCATGCGATGCTCATCAGTCTTCTCTTCAAATACTCTCCCGAGGAGCTCCGTCTCATCCTCATCGACCCCAAGCAGACGGAGTTCGCGCTCTACGAGGGCATCCCGCACCTCATGATCAACGAGATCATCACGCAGGCCCCCAAGGCCGTCGCGGCCCTCAACTGGGCGGTCGCGGAGATGGAGAGAAGGTACACCCTCTTCAACGAAAAGACCCGTTCGGGCATCGCCGTCTCCAAGATCGACGAATACAATCTCACCCTCAACGAGGATGAGGAGCGGCTTCCCAAGATCCTTGTCGTCGTGGATGAGTTCTCCGACCTCATGATGACCGCGCGGAAGGAGGTCGAGGAGCGCATCCAACGTCTTGCACAGAAGGCGCGGGCGGCGGGCATCCACCTTGTCCTTGCCACCCAGCGTCCCGACGCCACCGTCATTACGGGCGTCATAAAGAGCAATCTCCCTACCCGCATCTCCCTCTCCGTGGACTCCGACCTCAACTCCCGCATCATGCTCGACGAGTCGGGCGCGGAAAAGCTGCTCGGCCTCGGAGACATGCTCATCAAGACGACGGGCAAGCCCCGCCGTGCGCAGGGAGCCTTTATCAGCGCACCCGAGCGGCAGAGGGTGATCAACTTTATCCGTGAAAACAACGAGACCTACTTCGACGATTCCGTCGCAGAGGCCATCGATAAGCCGGACGGCGGCGGCCAGAACAGCTTTGGCGGCGACGACAGCGTCAACGAGACGTATATCAAGGCCCTCGGCGTCGTCGTCAAGCGCGGACAGGCCTCCATCTCGCTCATTCAGCGGAGCCTCGGCATTGGCTACAACCATGCGGGCAAGATCATCGAGTGGATGGAATCGCAGGGCTTTATCTCCTCCTTCGAGGGCTCCAAGGCCCGCACCGTGCTCCTCACCAAGGAGGAGTATGAGAGCAGATACGGGGGGATGGACTGATGCTGAAAAAGACCTTCGGCATGATCTCTTTGGGCTGTGACAAGAACCGCGTGGACGGGGAACGCCTTCTCGGGGAGATCGTGCGCCACGGATGCACCGTCACCGACGACCTTGCCAAGGCTCAGGTTCTCATCGTCAACACCTGCGCCTTTTTGAACAGCGCACGGGAGGAATCGCTCGCGGCCGTCTTTGAGGGAAACAGATACCGCGACGGTGCGCTCGAGAAGATCGTCGTCACGGGCTGTTTGCCCGAAAAATATATCTCCGAGCTCTTTCCCGCCCTCTCGGAGGCAGACGTCTTTCTGGGGGTAAAGGACTTTTCCGAGCTCTTTCCCGCCCTTGAACGCTCCTACCGCGAGGGGGTGCGCGTCAACGCCGTCGGCACGGGCAGCGGCATCCGTCCCGAGCGTCTCGTCTCCACCATGCCGCACCTCAAGTATCTGAAGATCGCCGACGGGTGCTTCAACCACTGCACCTATTGCCTCATCCCGAAAATCAGGGGAGGATATGTCTCCTATCCGATGGAGGAGCTCCTTTCCGAGGCGGCCTCTCTGAAGGAGACGGAGGAGCTTGTGCTCGTTGCACAGGACACCACCCGCTACGGCGAGGACAGGGGGAAAAACCGCTTTGTCGAGCTTCTTCGCGGCCTCTCCGCGCTTGAAAATATCAAAAGCATCCGACTTCTCTATTGCTATCCCGAGGTCGTGACGGACGAGCTCATCCGCGAGCTCAAGGAGAACCCCAAGCTCATCAAGTATCTCGACATCCCGCTCCAGCACAGCGAGGACAGGATCTTAAGACTCATGGGGAGAAGGGGAACGCGGAGGGAATATCTTGCCCTTTTGTCCCGCCTCAGAGCGGAGATCCCCGAGATCGCCATCCGCACGACCTTCATCACGGGCTTTCCCGGGGAGACGGAGGAGGAGCACAGAGAGCTCCTCGGCTTTCTCTCCGAGGCTCAGTTCGAAAACTGCGGCATCTTCACCTATTCGCGGGAGGAGGACACGCCCGCCTACAAGCTCAAGGGGCAGCTTCCCTACGGCACCAAGCGGAGACGGCAGAGGGAGCTTTACCAAAGACAGGCCGAGATCTCTCAAAATAAGCTCCGAGTCTACGTCGGGAAGCAGATCGAGGTCCTCTGCGACGGCATCGACTACGAAAAGAGCTGCTTCGTCGGTAGGGCATATTTTCAGGCCTATGAGATCGACGGCTGCGTCTATTTCACGGCCCCCCGCGCAGAAGAGGGGAAGCGGTACCTTGTCACCGTCACCTCTGCCGATACATACGATCTGTACGCCAAAATCGAGGATTGAACCATGAATTTACCCAACAAGCTGACTCTCACAAGGATCCTCATGATCCCTGTCTTCATCATCTTCTTCTATGTGGAATTTCCCTATCACGAGCTCGTCTCCGCGATCGTCTTTGTGCTGGCCGCCTGCACCGACTTTCTCGACGGCTATATCGCGAGGAAATATCATCTCGTCACAAATATGGGGAAATTTCTCGATCCTATCGCCGACAAGGTGCTCGTCTCCACGGCACTCATCCTGCTGCTGACCCGCCCGTTCGTATTCCGCTTTACGGAAGCGACAGGGGGCTGGGAGCTCGTGCTTGCGGGCGTCTCGATCGCCCTCATCATGGCGCGGGAGCTCATCGTAAGCGGCTTCCGTCTGCTTGCGGTGGAGCGCGGCCTCGTGCTCGCCGCAGACAAGCTCGGCAAGATCAAGACGACCGTGCAGGACGTCTCCATCGCGCTGCTTCTTTTCGTCATGCCCTTTGTCGGTGGCTCCGTCGGCTTCTCAATGGGCGGGGTATACACGGCCGCGGTAGGGTTTGCGCTTCTGCTCCTTGCCACCGTCCTCACCGTCGTCTCGGGCACAAATTATCTTGTGAAAAACCGTCGGGTGCTCTCCGAGAAGGAGGTCTGAATGCACGCCGCCGCCGTTCTTTTCAACAACAAAAATCCGCTCTCCTCTGTGGATTACCCCGCCGTGACGGATGCACTGCTCTCGGGCGGGATCTTCCTCGACGAGCTTGTCGCCCTGCCCTATGACGCGTCCGAGGCGATCACCTCCGCGCTCCTTCGGCTGATTTCCGACCATACCTTTGTCTATCTCATCTGCGACGGGGCACTTCTGCCCTCCGCAAGGGAGGCTCTCACCGCCGTCACAGGCAAGACCTTTACCGAGGACTTTTCTCTCGAGGATGGGGAAAGGCTCTGCTTCGTGCTCCCTGCAGGCCAAAAGGGCGCGGAGCTCGTGCACAGCGAGACGGTCCCGCGGGTGGACGAAAAGCGGGGGAACAGCTTCCTTCGCACCTGCATCCGCACCGTCTGCGCCCCGCCCGCGCTCGTCCGCGAGACGCTGAAAAAGGCCGAGGCCGCGGCAGAGGGGAGGCTTCTCATTCACATGCAGACCTCCTTCGGCAACGGCCGCATCGAGGTCATTTACGATAGGGCTACCCCCAAAATGACCGCCGATGAGGTCGTCCGCATCCTCGCGACCGACCTTCGGGATTACATCTATTCGATGGACGACGAGAGCATGGAGCAGCGTCTTGTCGACGCGCTCAAGCTGCACCGCATGCACATCTCCACCGCGGAGAGCTTTACGGGCGGCGGCGTGGGCGCGGCCATCGTCTCCGTCGCGGGGGCGAGCAGCGTCTTTTATGAGGGGCTCAACACCTACGACAGCGGTTCCAAGCGGGACAGGCTCGGCGTTTCGGAGCTGACTCTGATGCAAAAGGGTGCCGTCTCCGACCAGACCGCCTACGAGATGGCGGCGGGGCTCCTCGAGCAGGGGCATTGCGACATCGCGATCGCCACTACGGGGTATGCGGGTCCCTCGCGGGAGGGCCAGCCTGCGGGGCTTTGCTATCTTGCGATCGGCACCAAGGAGAACGTCCGCGTCTACCGCCCCAAACTCACGGGGGACAGGGAGACCATCACTAAAACCGCCATCCAGCTCGCGCTCTTTCTCGCCTTCCGCGAGATCACGAGAGCGAATGACCTTTAAAACCATATATGAAACCATAGATAAGGAGAGACAACATGAACGAAGAAAAACAAAAGGCCCTTGAGGCGGTGCTTGCCCAGATCGAAAAGAGCTACGGCAAGGGTGCCATCATGAAGCTCGGCGAGAACGCGGGGGAGACGGACATCGACGTCATTCCCACGGGCTGCCTCTCGCTCGACCTTGCGCTCGGCATCGGCGGCGTTCCCCGCGGAAGAATGGTCGAGATCTACGGCCCCGAATCCTCGGGCAAGACCACCGTCGCACTGCATTGCGTCGCCGAGGCGCAGAAGAGAGGGGGCATCGCCGCCTTTGTGGACGCCGAGCACGCCCTCGACCCCGTATATGCCAAAAAGCTCGGCGTCAACCTCGATGAGCTCTATGTCTCCCAGCCCGACACGGGCGAGCAGGCCCTCGACATCGTCGACGCGCTCGTGAGGAGCTCCGCCGTCGACATCATCGTCGTCGACTCCGTCGCCGCGCTCACTCCCAAGGCAGAGATCGAGGGGGACATGGGGGAAAGCCATGTCGGCCTTCAGGCCCGCCTCATGTCACAGGCCCTTCGCAAGCTCACCGCCATCGTCAACAAGTCCAAGACCTGTGTCATTTTCATCAACCAGCTCCGCGAAAAGGTGGGCGTCATGTTCGGCAATCCCGAGGTCACCCCGGGCGGCAAGGCGTTGAAGTTCTATGCCTCCATCCGCATCGACGTCAGGAAGACGGATATTTTAAAGGACACCGAGGGGGCGGCGGGCAACCGCACGCGGGCAAAGGTCGTCAAGAACAAGCTCGCCCCGCCCTTCCGTCAGGCGGAATTTGACATCATGTACGGCGAGGGCGTCTCGCAGGAGGGCTGCCTCATCGACCTTGGCGTGCAGTATGACGTCATTAAAAAGAGCGGCGCGTGGTTCAGCTACAACGACAACAAGATCGCCAACGGCAAGGAGAAGATGCGGCAGTTTTTGAAGGACAACCCCGAGCTCGCCGCCGAGATCGAGCAAAAGATTCGTCTCGCCGCCAAGGGTGCCCCTGTCGATTCGATCGCGGGAGAGGAGTGAAGGATTTCGAAGGATTTTTTGCTCGGTTCCCTGCCCGCCGTAGGCGGCCACGGGTCCTTCGAAAAAAACCTTCGAGTGAACCTTCCTCGTTCATCAATCGGGTTGGCCTCGGAAGCGTTATATGCATGGATAATAAGCGCGAGGTATCGCGCAAATTGAGTGCGCTGCCGCAAAAGCGTGGTTTTGCTCCGCGCAGTAATTGGAACGAAGGACGTGGGTGGCGGCGTTATGCTGAGCAAGAGAGCGGGAACAGGGTCTACGGAGGGTCCGAAGCATCTCGCCGCACCCTTCTACGGAGTATGACCGCCGCGAGATTCTTCAGATTAGTTTGTCGTTTTTCATCCAACTCGCCTGTTCAGAATGACGCGGCGGTCCCTTGCCCACCCCTTGAGGGGTGGGTGCCCCAAAGGGGCGGGAGGGGGTGTCATTCCAATCACGCCTCGCCACAATTTTTAATTTTTAATTTTAAATTTTTAATTCTCAATCACGCCCCACCACAATTTTTAATTTTTAATTTTTAATTTTAAATTCAGAATTCTCTCGCTGCCCCTGTAGGGGAAGTGGCCTATAGGCCAAAGGGGTTTCCCCTCATCCCGAGGCTCCAACTCCT
>CANQWI010000069.1 GCA_947627515.1 uncultured Clostridia bacterium | reverse complement strand
GAGGGCATTTTTGCCTTGTAACAGCTTTCAAGCAGGGAGAGCGTCCTGTCCGAGACCGCCCTCGCGCCGTCTCCGCTCCCCATGCCGTCCGAGAGGGCGACCATAAATCTGCGCTCGTCGATCTTTAACACAGAGTGCGTGTCGCCGCTTGCGACCTCCCCTGCCTTGGGACAAGCCGCGATGCCGAAGGACGCGTCAAAGTCGGGTCGTCTTCGCAGGATATAGCAGGCGCGGTCGGCAGAGAGGGGGAGCTTTTCGGAGAGGGCGAGCGGGATGCCGAGGGCATGCGAGGCGACGGCGCAAAGCCTCTTTGTATCCAGCCCCTCCGCAAGCGTCACGGTGGCCGTAAAGAGTGTCCCTTCGCCGTACAAAAAGATCTCCGTGCTCATCATGCCCGCCGCCGAGAGAGCGGCCGAGAGCAACCTTTCCTCCTCCGAAAAGGCAAACTCCTCGCTCTGCTCGAGGGCGATGTCCTTTAAAATCTCGCTGACGCCATGCGCCTGCTCCGCGAGAAGCCGTCTGCCCGCCCGCGCGGCCTCGAGCTCCTGCTCCATGCGGCGGTAGTCCGCGAGAAGCTTGTTGAGCGCGAACAGGATGCCCGCGGAGTTGCGGCAGGACGCGGAGAGCTCCTGCGGAAGGTCGATGAGGTTGACCCTTCCCTTTGCCTTGCCGACGGCGATGAGCTTTTCAAAGCTCTCATAGATGCCCGTCTCGCGGCATTTGCGGCGGTTCGGACAGGAGGCGCACAGGCAGGCGATGAGCTTTTCCTTGAAATGCACCCCCTGCGCGGAGTCGCTCTCGGCGGTGAAGGCCGCCTCGATCTCACGGAAGAGGGAGGAGACCTCGTAGAGTTGCTCCCCGACGGCGCGGCGATTGCGGTTGATGGCGATGCGGGGCAGGGCGCGTTCACGGTAAAAGAGGAGGCTGCGGCGAAGCCTTTTCACCGTCCTCTCGGGCAGGATCGCACAGAGGGCGGCGGGGATGAAGCATGCGCACAGGGTGAGGGAGATTTCGAGCGCGGACCCTGCAAAAAGCCCTTCGAAATACTGCACGCCGAGGAAGGCGAGGAAGACGGAGAGCGCGGTGACGATGCTCCCGTAGGAGGAAAAGAGCAGTCCCGCACAGGCGAGAAGGGCGTATTCGGCGGCAGGGACGACGCTCATGGTCGCGGCGCACAGGGGTGCGGACAGGACGAGCGCAAAGGGTACGGCGGTCGCGTTTTTCATTCCGATCACCGCAATAAGAAGGAGCAGGAGCGTGACAAAGAGGTAGGGTATATCCCCCCCGAGCGCGTATAGCCCGAGGCCCGTGAAGAACCACAGGAGGACGAGCTCGCTCAATTCCGCGGCCATCAGCCGACAGCGGAAGGCGCGGAAGAGAAGTGCCCGCACCGCTCCCTCAAAGAGCAGTGACAGGAGAATGAGAAAGAGGGAGAGAATGAGCTTTTGCAAAAGGACAGGGAGCGGGATCGCGGCATAGCCTGCATGCGGATAGAGAAAGAGGAAGGGCAGCTGGGCGGCAGCAAGGAGAAGGAGCTTTATCCACAGCGGCTTTCTTTTTGCCCGCGCAAGCAGTGCAAAGGAGACGGCAAGCAAAAGTCCCTGCAGTAGGCTGGCGAGGCTCGCCGCAAGGGAGAGGGCGGGCGCGGAGGCGAGGACGTATTCTGCGGAGAGAATGAAAGGGTCAAGGCCGCAGGCCATGAGCGCGTAGGCAAGCGAAAGGGATACCGGCTCTCTCATCGGCAGAGAGAGGTTCATCAGGACCATGACGGGCAGGGGAATGAGATACAGCAGAGCTTTCTTCCATGAAATTTTCAGATGCGGGCGTTTCATATACAGACTCCTCGGTTTTTCCTCGATTATAAAAAAATCCGCCGCCCGTATCCGCGGAAATCATGACGGTTGATGTCGAAGAAAAAGAGTTCGAGCAATTAGTTTTCGAAGGTTTTTTTGCTCGGCCGTGGGCCTTCGTAAAAAAACCTTCGAACGAACCTTCCTTGTGCATCAATCAGGTTGGCTACGGAAGCGTTATATGCAAGTTCAACAAGCGCGAGGTATCGCGCAAATTGAGTGCGCTGCCGCAAAAGCGTGGTTTTGCTCCGCGCAGTAATTGAGAATGAAGGGGGCCCTCTTGCTGCCCCTGTAGGGGAAGTGGCCTTCAGGCCAAAGGGGTTTTGAGACCTCATCCTGCCCCGCGCACATTCTATTTGTGACTAAGCGCGGTACGAGCACCGCCCTTGGTGCGAAGTAGCTTGTCGAAGGGTCACCGCAGCAAGGAAATAAGGTGATGGTTCGACGGAGCTCACCATGACGTCATTGGAATGGCCCGTAGACAACAAGCTTTCATTCTCAATCCCTCTACCGCAATTTTTAATTTTTAATTTTCAATTTTAAATTTTAAATTTCCTTCCAACACACATACTTGAGGCATGAAATATATCACGGGAAAGCTCGGGCGGGATGTGGAGCTGTTGAAAAAGGCGTTGCCCGCAGAGGACATCCTGACCTTTGAATTTACGGCGGAGAGCGGACTCAGATTCACCGTCGTCTATGCGGATCCCATCACGGACAAGGAGCTTTTAGGGGACCAGATCATCCGTCCTCTTTTGCGCTTTCACGGCGAAAAAACGTCAGATATTGTCGCAAAAAGCGTTCTTTCGCCCGAGCTTCGCAGGGAAAAGGAGCTCGAAAAACTCTCCGAGGAGGTGCTTGCGGGCAATCCCGTGCTCCTCTGGGAGGGCATGGATGAAGCGATTGTGGCGGGCACCAAAAAGGTCTTCGTTCGCGCCATTGCGGAGCCCTCCACCGACGTCGCCGTCAAGGGGCCGCGGGAGGGCTTCATCGAGGACGTCAAGATCAACACCTCTCTCGTGCGCCGCCGCCTCAAGACGGGGGAGCTGCGCATCGAGATGCTCGAGGTGGGCCGCCGCTCCAAAACCGTCGTCGCGCTCTGCTATCTCGAGGGCACCTCCGTCCGCGAGACCGTCAGGGAGGTAAAGAAAAAGCTGCAGGAGATCGACATCGACATTGTGCCCGACTCCAGCTATCTCACCCACTTTCTCTCCTCCCGTCCCTATTCCCTCGTAAAGCAGGTCGGCACGACCGAGAAGCCCGACATCTTCTGCGCCAAGCTCGCGGAGGGGAGAGTGGGGCTGATCGCGGACGGTTCTCCCATCGCCCTGACCCTTCCCTATCTCATCGTCGAGGATTTTCAATCGAGCGAGGACTACTTTGTCCCGCCCTACCGTGCGACATTTACCCGCATCCTGCGGCTTTTGTCCCTGCTCGTTGCGATCTATCTGCCTGCGTTTTATGTCTCGGCGCAGCTCTTTAAGCTCCAGCTCTTCCCCGTGAGACTGCTCCTCACGATCGCGGGAAGCATCCGCGACATTCCCTTCTCCCCCTCGCTTGAAATGCTCCTCGTGCTCTTTGTGCTCGAGGTCCTGAACGAGGCGTCCATCCGCATGCCGAAGTATGTGGGTATGGCGCTCTCCGTCGTCGGTGCGCTTGTCTTGGGGGAAACGGCCGTGTCGGCGGGGTTTGTCTCCACTCCCGCGATCATCATCGTCGCCTTTTCGGGGATCGGCCTCTATGCCGTGCCGAATCTCATCGAGCAGACGAGCGTCGTGCGGCTTCTGATGCTCCTCATCGCGGGGAGCGTGGGGACGTACGGCATCATTCTTGCGACGGGGTTCATGCTGCTCTATCTCGTCACGACGGAAAATTACGGCGTGCCGCTCCTTTCTCCCTTCTCCCCGATGGTGGGACGGGATCTGAGGGACAGCGTCGTCAAATACAACCTCGGCTCCCTGAAGCTGCGCCCCGCAACGCTGGGGAGCCCGAACAGGAGGAGGATGAAATGAACAGGATCTCTCCCCGTCAGCTGTACTTTTTCCTCGCCTGCGTCCTGCCCGCGGGAAAGCTCGTCACTCTGCCCTCGCTCCTTGCACGCGATGCGAAAAACGACCTGCTCCTCCCCGTGCTCATCGGCTATCTCATCGAGGCGGCCGTCGTCTTTGCGGTGCTTCTGACGGCAAAGAAAAATTGCAGCCTGTATGAGCTTTTGAAGGCCACCTTCGGCAAGATCGCGGCCATCGCGATCCTGTGCGTTCTCTCGCTGTTCTTCTTCTATGCGGCCCTTTTGCCACTTCTCGAGCAGCGGCTGTTTGTGCAGAGCGTCTTTTACGACACCCTGCCCTCGCTCGCGGCGTTTGCGCCCTTCTTTCTTTTTGCCGTCTATCTGTGTGCAAAGCCCTTCTCCTCGCAGGGGAGGGTGTGGGACATCCTCGGGCCCCTCGCGATCGTCGGACTCGTCGGCATCCTCATCCTCTCGGTGGGGGAAGCGGATTTCGGGGAGCTTCTGCCGATCGGCGGTGGCGGCGCGGGAGTATGGAAGGCCCTCGGCACCCTCTCGGGCTGGTTTTTCGACGGGGCGGTCCTTCTCATGCTGCTCGGCAAGATCGATTACAGAGCGGGAACGGCGTGGAAGGGGACGCTCTGGTATCTCGCGGGCGGCCTGGGCGTGCTGCTCTTTCTCGCCGTGTTCTATTCCGTTTTCGGCGGACTCGCGGTGAATCAGACGTTTGCGATCGCAAAAACGTCAAAGTACTTCTCGGGAATCACCGTGCTCGGCAGGATCGACTACCTCTTTATCTTCGCGCTCTCCCTCGTGATGGCCTTCCTCTGCGCAGTTCCCCTGCAGGCGGGGCTCGAGTGCTATTTGGAGCCCTTCGGCAGGGAGCATCACCTTGCGACCCTTCTCTCGGTCGCGGTCAACGCGCTCTTTCTCGTGCTTTTGTATCTATTGGAAAACCGCTTCGGCGAGGTGCTGCGCTTTCTCACGGGGCCCGTAGTCTGGATATTTCCCATCTTCTGTGTCCTGCTCCCGCCCCTTGCCCTGCTTTTGAGGAGGGACCATGCATAGATTTCTGAAAACGATCCCCATGAAGCTCTATCTCCTCGTCCTCGCCGTGATCCTGTTCGCCTTCTTCTCCAATGATTTCGGGCTCGTCGACGTGCAGAAGACGGCCATCATCCTCGCGGCGGGCATCGATAAAACGGAGACGGGCTACACCCTCTCCGCGCAGGTCGCCGTGCCAAAGGGGAGCGACAGGACGACGGGCGGCACCTCCTCCGTCGAGATCCAAACGGAGGGCAAGACGGCCTCCGACTGCATCTCCATGCTCTATGCCAAGACGGGCTGGGTGCCCAAGCTCGTGTTTTGTAATCTGCTCCTTTTGGGCGAGGAGACGGCAAGGACGGACGCGATGGGGAGTCTCGATTATTTTTTGCGAAACGAATACATGCCCGATTCCTGCTTCCTCGCCGTCTGTGAGGGAAGGGCGAGCGAGACCATTTCCTCGCAGAGTGCCATCGACGACGCCTCCTCGCTTGCCATCACAAAGCTGTTTTCGGACGCTGCCATCAAGGCGGGAAAGGTCATGCCGAACACGCTCAAGGAGTTTTCCAGAGCCTATTACAGCGTTGCGGAGAGCGGGTATCTGCCCTATGTTCGCATGAACGATCAGGAGGGCTCGCAGGATGCCGGCGGCAACGAGAGCGCGGGCGGCGCAGGCGGGCAGGAAAAGACGCAGAAAATTTATATGGCAGATAAAACAGCCCTCTTTCAGGGCGGGAAAATGGTCGGCCTCCTCGACGAACGGGAGACGTTTGCGTTTTCACTGCTGAAGGGGGAGGTGTTTGCGGGGAACTTCAACGCCGACGATGGGGGAAAGGCTCTGACGCTCACTGTGATGGAGAACGGCGGGGGCATTTCACTCGAGACGGACGGAAAGCCGAGGGTCAAGTTGCAGGTCTCTCTCACCGTGCGCCTCTGCTGCCGCGGGGCCACCGCGCCCATTGACGACGTCTCCTCCGATGAGGTGGGGGAGGAGGCACTGCAAAGTGCCGAGCAAGGGCTGAAAAGGGACATCAACGACCTGTGGACAAGCTGCGTCCAATGCGGGTGCGACCTGTTTGAGCTCAAACGCGACCTTTACCGCCGCTCGCCGAAAAAGTACGCCGCCCTCAAGGACATGATCCCTTCGCCCGCCCTCCCCGCCGAGATCCTCGTCACCGTTGAGACGAAAACCTGAAAATCTTAAAATTCGAGCATTTTGTTTTTTCAAGGGCGAAAAAATGCTCGAGCGAATAGGCCTTGCGCATCAATCAAGTTGGTCTCGGAAGCGTTATATGCATGGACAATAAGCGCGAGGTATCGCGCAAATTGAGTGCGCTTAGGCGGGGCAACCCCGCCACGCGCCGTAAGATTGAAATTCGATGATTTCTTTTTTCATGGGCGAAAAAAGAAATCATCGAGGGGTTAGATTTCGTATTTCACAATTTCTTAGTCAGCCACGCGCTCCGTATTTCATTCGTACAGTAAGGTTCCCGTAGGGTACCAAATAGGGTGCGCTTAGGCGGGGGGACCCCGCCACGCGCCGTAAGATTGAATGAAGGGCGAGGATATGTGGTGATTATTTCAAATCACGTCATGGTGAGCTCCGTCGAACCATCACCGCAATTTTTAATTTTTAATTTTAAATTCAGGATTCTCTCGCTGCCCCTGTAGGGGAAGTGGCCTTCAGGCCAAAGGGGTTTTGAGACCTCATCCCGCCCCGCGCACATTCTAT
>CANQWI010000068.1 GCA_947627515.1 uncultured Clostridia bacterium | reverse complement strand
AATCATGCCCACCTTATCCTTGGCTCCCCTTCCAGGGGAGCTGTCGCTTCAGCGACTGAGGGGTTTCAAAACCCCTTTGGCCTGAAGGCCACTTCCCCTACAGGGGCAGCAAGGGGGCCCATATACCCACGGACCTCCGTACTTATTGATGAGATTCGCTCGCCCCCTTCGGGGGCTCGGAATGAGGGAGAAAACTACAGCTCTCAAAAAAACTTGACCACCCCTTGAGGGGTGGGTGTCACTTTAGTGACGGAAGGGGTGTCATTCCAATCATGCCCACCTTATCCTTGGCTCCCCTTCCAGGGGAGCTGTCGCTTCAGCGACTGAGGGGTTTCAAAACCCCTTCGGCCAGAAGGCCACTTCCCCTACAGAGGCAGCGAGAAAATTAAAAGTTATGGTGATGGTTCGACGGAGCTCACCATGACGTATTTGGAATGGCCCGTAGACAACGATCCTTTATCCTTGATTTCCCCCCACCACAATTTTTAATTTTTAATTTTAAATTTTAAATTTTTAATTTATAATTTCCCGTATCACCCGAGCGGCGTTTGCATAGGCGAGCTTTTCGACGAGGCGGGGCGGGAAGACGGCGCAGAGGTCCTCAAAAAATCGCGGCATGTCGGCTGCGGTTTTTAAATATGCGTTCTGCGGGATGCCGTCAAAGTCGCTCCCGAGCGCAAGAACATCCTCCCCGCCGACCTTCAAAATATGCGAAATCTGCGCAATAAGTGCGATTTTTTGCCCCTCGGCAGATTTATCGGAGGAGAGAAATTCATCGTAAAAATTCAGCCCCATGACGCCCCCGCAGTCGGCAAGCGTTCCGATCTCCTCATCGGTCAAATTCCGCGAATGCGCACAGACGGCACGCGCGTTGGAATGGCTCGCGACAAAGGGGAGCCCGCGCTCCCTGCTCCATTTTGCGACGTCATAAAAGAGGGCATCCGAGCCGTGCGAGACGTCGACAAGCATCTTAAGCTCCCCCATTTTCTCCACGACCGCCCGCCCGAACGGGGTGAGCCCCTGCCCTCCCCCGTGCGTCCCGCCCAAATTGTTGTCGAAATTCCAGACGAGGGTCAGAAGCCGTACCCCTCTTTTATAAAGGAGGGTGAGGTTTTCAAGCTCCCCCTCCACCGCCTCGCCGCCCTCCACTGTGAGCATCGCGTGAATGCCGTCTGCGCTCAGACCGTCTGCCCGCTCCACCCTTTTATAGCCGCAGGAAGAGCACATTTCGTCAAACCTGTCGCACAGTCTCAGCGTATCGCAAAGCGTCCCGTGCGGGGTGAAGCAGGCAAAGCATTCAAGAGCGCAGTCCCCCCGTCGGAGGGTCTCGGGAGTAACAGAAAGGACGCCCTCCCCGGTCAGAGCGTCCGTGTGCAGATCGATGTATTTCATCCCCTGTAGAACAGCCGTACGATGCAGCCGATCGCCCTCGGCAGCTTGATACAGATGATCATTGCGCCTCCTCATTGAGAATGACGAGCACGTATCCCCTCTCCACGCGAAAACAAAAGCTCTCCTCCGTCGTGACGTTGGAGACGCCGCGTGTGGTGCCGTAGCAAAGCCGCAGGTCCTCCGAGAGATACTTGAGCCCCCTCATCCCCATGATATGCGCGTCGCCGCCGAATGGCAACAGCGAGACGGTCTGTCCCCTTTTGCATGCAAACTCGTATTCGCCGACGGTATGGAGGGAAAGCCACGCGCCGTTCGTCCTCATCACGGCAGAGTGCATGCCGCCCCGCAGCGATTTCAAAAGAAGATGCACATTCCCGAGGAAGTGGTCCTCCCGACCGCCCCCGCCGCCGTAAATGCAGACGCTGTCACAGCCGAGCTGCAGGGCACGGTCCACGGCAAGCTCCCCGTCCGTTTCGTCCTTTTCGGAGGGAAAGCTCTGAAGGGGTGCAGGGCTCGGCTGCTCGTCGAGGGAGTCGAAATCCCCTAAATTCTCGTCGATCCGCACCCGCCCTTTTGCCCAGCGGTATGCGCCGTCACAGCAGAGGACATAGGCGTCCCCGACGGAGAGCTCGCCGCGAAAGGGCTCGCCGTTGAGCAGGATGACCGCCCTCATCCGCGCAGTCTCCTGATGGTCTCGGCCATGTTTTGGGAGCGAAAGACGGCACTGCCCGCGACAATGACGTTTGCCCCCGCCGAAATGATGTCCCTGACGTTCTCCTCGGTGACGCCGCCGTCCACCTCGATGTCGAGCTCCGTTCTCCCACACCTGATGCAGAAATCACGCAGGAGCTCGATTTTTTTCAGCGTCTCGGGGATAAATTTCTGCCCGCCCCAGCCGGGGTGCACGCTCATGAGGAGGAGCATGTCCGCGCCCTCCTCCACCGCGGGAAAAATTCTCTCGACCGCCGTCTCGGGATCGATCACGGCAGACTTTTTCACATGATATTCTGCGATTTTTCGGAAAAGTGCGGGGATATCGCAGGTCTCGACGTGGACGGTGATGTTGTCCGCGCCCGCTTTTGCGAAATCCTCGATGTGCGTCTCTGGATGAAGCACCATGAGATGGCAGTCGAGGGGAAGGCTTGTGTGCGGACGGATGGCCCCTACCGTCTGTGCGCCGAAGGTAATGGGCGGCACAAAGCTCCCGTCCATGACGTCGCAGTGGATGAGGTCTGCCCCGCTCTCCTCAAGCAATTTTACCTCCTCGCCCAGCCTTGAAAAGTCGCCTGCGAGTATGCTCGGCGCGATCTTGATATTCATGGTTTCCTCCTTACGTTGAAAGAGTAAGTCTGCTGAGATCCATCCGTGTAAAGCAGAATCGCAATATATTGACGCATCTTATTTCCTCGTTAATCTCATAGATCATCACATAGTTATCCACGGGAATATGACGGATTTTTTCATCCGTCACGAGGAACAGCCTGCAATCGGCAGACGAATAGGGAAACTCGCAAATTGTCTCGATCGCGTGTTGGATCTTGTCCAACAGATCGAGCGCAGCCTTGCCGTTACTAAGGAGCTCAGATATGTAGGAAAGTGCCGAGTCGATCTCCCGCTCGGCAATCGGCGTCAGCTGAAAACTGTATTTAGCCGCCATACCTCGCCCTCAGTCCTGCAAGCGCGGTCGGGCCGTCGAGCAGCTCTCCACGGTCTGCCTGCTCCTTTCCCTCCATGATACTGGTGTACATTTCAGCCTGCGCAAGCCGTTTCTCATAGGCGGCAAGACTCATAACGACAATGTCACCGTAGCCGTTTTTTGTCACAAAGATCGGCTCATTTGTCGAATTGCACATCTCTGAAATTTTATTCGTGTCCCTGAGATCCCGAATCGGAATGATTTGCGGCATTTTTTTCCTCCAAACTATATTATGCTATTATTGTAGCATAATTATGTACATTTTGTCAAGAGGAGAGAGGAAATTTTTTAATTTTCCTCCAAATATCTTGCCCTCAGCTGGCCGCAGGCACCGCCAATGTCGGAGCCCATGCTGCGGCGCAGAGTCGCGGAGATGCCCTGCCTTTCCAAGATCCCCAAAAAGCGGTAGGCTTCCTTCTCGGTCGTCGTCCTGAGCTCCCGCTCCTTGACCTCGTTGAGACGGATGAGGTTGACATGGCAGGGCCTCCCCTTCAGGAGCGCGGCAAGGGACAGGGCATGCTTTTCGTCGCAGTTTTCGCCTGCGATGAGGCTATATTCAAAGATGTACCGCCGCCCCGTCTTTTCAAAATAGAACGCACACGCGTCGAGGATGTCTGCGATCTTGTACCTGTTCGCGATGGGCATCGTGCGCCGCCTCTCCTCGTCGGTGACGGCATGCAGGGAGACGGTGAGATTGAGAGGGATATTTTCAAGGGCAAACCGTCTCATCTCGGGAACGAGGCCGCAGGTGGAGAGCGAAATGCTCCGTGCGCTGATGTGGATGCCCCCATATGCCGTCACGAGCCGCAAAAATCTCACGACATTGTCATAGTTGTCGAAGGGTTCGCCGCTGCCCATGAGGACGACGTTGGTTATTTTCCGCTCCTTCAGCGTTCCCCCCTCCGCGCGGTTGACAGCGAGGATCTGTCCCAAAATCTCCCCCGCGGTGAGGTCGCGGATGCGGCCGTTTAAGGTGGAAGCGCAGAATTTGCACCCCATGCGGCAGCCGACCTGCGTGGAGACGCACTGTGTGTTGCCGTATTTATAGGACATCAGAACGCCCTCGACGATGTTGCCGTCCGCAAGGAGAAAGAGAAACTTTTTTGTCCCGTCCCTCGACACATAGGTCTCTAAAATCTTGACGGGCGCGTCCTCATATTCCCTTAAAAGGGCCTCCCTGAGGGTGGCGGAGACGGGGAGCTCCGAGATAGCCCTCCCCTGCATGAGCCCTTCGAAGAGCTGCCGCGCGCGGAAGGGTTTTTCGCCCCGCTCCAGTGTGAGCGCGGTGAGTTCCTCAAGAGTCAGATCCTGCAGAATTTTCTTCATGCCTTCAGCCTCAGCTTCGCGATATAAAAGCCCGCGCCGAACGCTGTATCGGGCAAAAACTGCAGCCCGTACGCCGTTTTGTCATGCGCAAGCGGGGAGGAGAGAGCCTCCGCGGTGAAGTCGGACCGCTCCCTCAGAAATGCCCCGACGACGCCGTCGTTCTCCTCCTCAAGCAGAGAGCAGGTCGAGTAGTACAGTGCGCCGCCGCCCTTCAGATAGCGGGCGCAGTTCCGTAAAATCGCAAGCTGGACCCCCGTCAGCTGCGCAATGTCTGCGCTCTTTTTAAAGAGGGGCAGGTCGGGATTCTCGGAGACCGTCCCGAGGCCCGAGCAGGGCACGTCGCACAAAATGCCGTCGAATTTCTCCGCAAGGACGGGATCGAACACGCTCGAATCTGCCTGCAGCGCGGTCACATTTTTGACGTCCATGCGGCGAAGGTAGCTCTCGATGAGCCCGACGCGATGGCTGTGCAGCTCTGCGGAGGTCACATGCGCACATTTCTTTGAAAGGAGCACACTCTTCCCCCCGGGCGCGGCACAGGCGTCGAGAAGGCTTTCGCAGGGCTCAACGGCCGAACAGATGGCGACGCTCCCCACGGACTGAAAGGTGTACTCGCCGCGATCGTAGCCCCCGTCGCGGACAAAGCTTTTGAAGATAAAGAGGTGCGGAAAGGGCGTTTCCTCATGCGGGCGGGAGAGGTAGCTCTCCTCATTTCTCTCAAAGCGAACGGAGACGCCGTGGCTTTTGGCAAGGAGAATGCGCTCGGCCCTCTCCCCGTAGCGGGCGAGAAGCTCCCTGACCGCAAACAGGGGAAAATTGCTCCTAAGTCTGAGCCCCTCTTCCCCCGCGGGGAGAACGACCTTGCTCTCGTCGAAGCTACGCAAAAAGGCGTTGACAAAGCCCGACGCGCCGCCCTTCCCCAGCTTTTTGAGCAAAGAGACGGCCGTATCCGTCACCATGTAGCGCGGTTTTTTGAGAAAAATCAGCCAATACAGCGCGATTTTTAACACGATCCGCACGGCAGATTTGGGCGTTTTTTCGGCAAACGTCGAAATGCAAAGCCCGAGATACCCGTCATTCTCGAGCACGCCATAGACGGTTCTGACCGTGCGGGCGCGGTTGAGCTCCTCGATGGGCGTCTCGGCAAGAGCGAGCTTTAAATGCGCCCCCTCCGAATATACCCTGCTTAAAATGACATACGGGTCATAGAACGGGTTGGTCAAAGCGATCCCCCCTGCAGAGCCTTCTGCCGTTGCAAAAATCGCGTGCGGACATCCTTCTGCCCCCCGCGGGCTGGAGCTCGGTGATGGAGACCGCCCCTTCGCCGCATTTGACGACAAGCCCCTCCCTGGGAGAGGCCGCAAGGATGGTCCCCGCAGGTGCCTCCTCCGTGCAGGGCATCTCCTCCGCGAACCAGAAATTCAGCGTGAGCTCCCCCTTCCGCGCATACGCAAAGGGAGAGGGCGAGAGACCGCGGATAAGACAGCTCACCTCTCTTGCCGATTTGGAAAAGTCCACCTCGGTCCGCTCCACCTTTTTGCAGGTGAACCCCTCCCCCTGCTTCTGAAGGGGGAGATCGCCGTTTTGGATCATTGTAAGGGCTTTTACGATGAGCTCGGAGGAGAGACGGGAGAGCCGATCCTCGAGCGTCCCGCAGTCGTCGGAGTCGTAGATGGGCGTCCTTTCGCAAAGAAGCATGTCCCCCGTGTCGAGTCCGAGCTCCGTTTTCATGATGGTGACGCCCGTCTCCCTTTGGCCGTCGATGATGGCGCGGGGAATGGGTGCGGCACCGCGGTAGGCGGGAAGAAGGGAGGCATGGATGTTCCAAACGCCGAGAGGAAAGAGGTCCAGAACCTCCTGCGTCAGAATTTGTCCGTAGGCGCAGGTCACCATGAGATCGGCCCGAACGTCCCTGACGGGTCCGATGTCGAGCTTGAGTCTTGCGGGCTGCAGAACGGGAATGCCGCACATTTCGGCATACTCCTTGACGGGAGAGGGGGTCAGAATGCCCTTTCTCCCCTGCGGCTTGTCGGGCTGGGTGAGGACCGCCGCAACGCCGAATGTGCTATGGATGCTTTCGAGGGGGCCCACCGCGAATTCGGGCGTGCCTGCAAATATAATCTTCAAGATATTACTCCGATTTTGGGAAATTTAAAATTTAAAATTAAAAATTAAAAATTGTGGTGGGGGAGTGAGAATGAAGACTTGTTGTCTACGGGCCATTCCAATGATGTCCTTCCTCTCGCCCGCCCCCTTTCTAAGGGGG
>CANQWI010000067.1 GCA_947627515.1 uncultured Clostridia bacterium | reverse complement strand
ATGCCAAGAAAATTTTGCGTCAAGAGTTATCAACTCTTGACAGAACTGCAAAATTTTCCCCTATGAGGGGAGCCAAGAATAAGGTGATGGTTCGACTACGCTCACCATAACCGATTGGAAATGAACCCCCACCCCTACCCCGCCCCCTTAGAAAGGGGGCAGGCGAGAGGAAGGGCGTAATTGGAATGGCCCGTAGGCAACAAACCCTTATTCTCAATCGCCCCCCACTGCAATTTTTAATTTTAAATTCAGAATTCCCTTGCTGCCCCTGCAAACAAGGTGGCCTTCAGACCAAAGGGGTTTATTCTACCCGCGTCTCCTCCTTGACGGCACCGCTACTGCGCCAGTAGGAGGAGAGCATTTCGTCGTACTCGTCCTGCCTGATCTCGCCCGCGTTCAGCATATAGCTGAGGTAGTTGATAAAGGCGGAATCCTTCGAGAGATGACTGCAGAAGAGCTGTCCCGCGTGCCTCCCCTCGCTTGGACGGTACCCCCAAAAGCCGCAGAGAAGCGTCAGCCCGTTGTCCGTTTCAAAGGCCGCTTGGAAGGAGAACGAGGGGCCCTCCCCCGTCGCCTCCAGCGTGACCTCGTAGGTGTACTCCGTCCAAAGCGTTTTGCCCAGCCAATAGCCGCGCGTGTTGGGCTCTGCGGAGACGAGCTCGAAGGTGACAGCCGTAAAGCCCTTTCCCTCGAAAACAGGCTCCGCGAGCGTGTGACCCGTAAACACCTTGCAGGTGAGCTTGATCGTCTCGCCCGCCTCGTAATAAGTCTTGTAGCCGCTCTCAAAGCCGCCCTCGATCCCGTTGGGGTCCATGGGAGCATCCGACTCGCCCGGGTCTGTGCCCTGCACATCGCCCGGGGGATCGCCCGCGGAGCCGCCCTGAGACCCGCCCTGCGTATTGGGGCCGCTCGGGTGCGTCTCGTTCCCCGGGGGATCGCTGCCGACGTCGCCCGTGCTCCCCGCATTTCCCGCGTTCATCTCACCGCGACCGAGGCTGAAATAGACGGACGGCACGGTGACGGCTGCGATGAGGACAAGGGACAGGCAGGCGGCGAGGATGTGCCTTCGCAGAGCAGGACGGGGCGAGGCCTTTTCAAGGCCCTGCATGACGGAGGCTATGACCCTGTTTTTCCCCTCCTCGCCGAGGGTGGATTTTTCCACGCTTTCACGATAGTTCATGAATTGTCCTCCAAAATCTCCTTGAGTTTTTTCTTTGCCCGCTCGAGGCGTTTGCGCACGGCACCGTCGCTCAGCCGCACGAGCCCTGCGATCTCCCTTGAGGTGTAACCTTCGAACCAAAAGAGGTAGACGAGCTCCCTGTCGAGCGGGGAGAGACTCTTCAGTTCCTCCGCAAGGGAGGGCCCCTCCTCGACGGCCGCGGGCTCCCGCGGAAGGGCCGCCTGCCGCTTGCGCTTTCTCAGAATGTCCAGACTCTTGTTGACGGTGACGCGCAAAAGCCACGCCTTTCTCCGCTCCTCAGGGATGTCCCGCTGAAAAAAAGCAAGCAAGACCTCCTGCACCACGTCCTCCGCGTCAAAGGCATTGCGAACGTAGTGCAGGGCAAGACGATAGATCGTATCGCCGTATTCACCAACGATTTTTTCGACCGTTTCCCTGTTTTTCTCCATGGTTGTAACCGATTACACTGTTAAAACGTCTGAGGGGAGCGATTTGTGACAAAAAAACGAAAAAACAGCGAACGAATGCCCGCTGTTTTCCCTGAAAGCTTTCAGATTTAAGATTCAAACTCAAAATAGCAGTCGCTTTTCTGTGTGGGGGGCATTGCTTCGCCCTCACCGACATAGACCTTCCCGACGACCTTGCCGTCGCGATCGACGACCTTGTAGGCACCTGTCTTGGGGCAGATGTCGCCGCAGTTCAATCTCATTTCCTTCTCACCTCCATGCAGACAGTATGCGAGGCCTTTTTGCATTTTATGCAACGAGGCCCAAAACGTCCAGCCAGATACAGGTCGCAGAGAGAAGGATGAGATAGAGGGCGAACCATTTATAATTGGCCTTGGAGATCACCTTCATCATGAGCTTGATGGCGAGAAAGCCGAAGACTGCGGAAAAGAGCACGCCGATCACGACGCCGACGGCCGTGTAGAGCCCGCCGTTGGCCCCCGCGGCAAACTCGGGAGCCTTGATGAACCCGATGAGCTCGACGAGGACGCTCCCCAAAATGACGGGGATGCTCATGAGAAAAGAGAATTTGGCGACGTCCTGCGTCCTTGCCCCGCTCACGGTGCCGGCGACGATGGTCGAGCCGCTCCGCGAGATGCCCGGAAAGAGCGCGACGGCCTGCATGAGGCCCATGGGGATGGCGTTTGCCCAGCCGAGCTCCCTCTCCCTGCGCCGTTCGGAGTGCGCCGCGAGCTCGCAGAGAAGGAGCAAAAGCGCGGTCACCGAAAAGCATACCGCAAGCAGCAGCATGGCGTTCGGGCCCTCGAAGAGGGCGTCGATCCTGTCGTTTAAAAGCACCCCGACGAGCCCCGCGGGAATGGTCGCGACGATGAGCATGAGAAGCGGCTTGAATGGCTTTTTGAAGAGGGCGAGAATGTCCTTGAAAAAGACGGCGCAGACGGCGACGAGCGTGCCGAAGTGCAGCATGACATTGACAAAGGTCATACCTCCCCCGCCGATGTCGTACCTCAGCACCTTTTGCAGGAAGACAAGATGCCCGCTTGATGAAACGGGCAGGAACTCAGTGAGTCCTTGCACCGTGCCGAGTACGATAGATTTCCAGATAACGTCCCAAATTTCCATAGATCAGCTATTTGCGTTGTCGAGATTGCTGAGGTCTGCGTAGCGTTCCTCATAGACTGTTGCGCTGCTCTCTGCGTAGCTGTTGATGATCTTTGTCTGCATGTTGCTCGAATAGGAGGCGACGGCGGCAGACTTCTGTGCCTCGTAGAAGAGATTGGAGAAGCTCCCCTCGACATCCCTGTCGGCGGCGACATACCCGAAGGGCTTAAGCGCGTCCGCAGTGAAAGAGAAAGTGCAGTAGATGATGTGCCAGCCGTAGTCGGAGGGAACGACGATGTAGTTGCCCGCGCCCGCCGCGCACACGGTCTGCGCCGCATACTCGAACTCGGAGACGAAGTCCGTCTTTTCGGGCGTTACCGCATAGCCGAGGTAGGAATTGAGTCCTGCCGTGTCCGTATTGTATGCAAAGGAAAGCTCGTTTATGACGGAGAAGGCCTTGTTCTCGTCGGTGCCTGCGACAAACATCTGATTTGCGTCGAAGCCGTCCTTGAAGCTTACCTTGCCTGCGTAGTAGACAAATTTGGAGTAGTCCACCTTGTCGTCCTCGCCGTAGTAATTGGTCTGCGTGTAGTAATCCGCTCTCTTCTCGGTGACGGTTTCCGTCTTGAGCTCCGCATAGCTAAGGTACCCCTCCATCTCGGCGATAAACTTATCGATGTCGATCTTCTCGGGCTTGACGGTGTATTTGCCGTCCTCGTCCTTGGTCACCTTGCCGTTGTAGCTGTATTTGCCGTAATAGTTCTTGAGCTGCTCATAGCGGAGAAGCTCTCCCTCCTTCTTCTCTGCGAGAGAATCCTCGAAGAAGAGATATTTCCTGTCTGCCTCGTTGCCGAGCGTGCCCGTGTAGCCCTTGGTCTCGGGCTCGAAGGAGTAATCGGTCTCGCCCGTGAACCATGTGCCGCGCTGGTCGGTCGCAAGGACGTTTTTGAGAATGCCTGCACGCGTTGCAAACTTGTTGCCCTGCGTGTCGCCCTTATCCATGGAGACGTCGCCAAGGTCCTGCGTCTGCTGTGCGGAGAAGGGAAGAAGGATATTGATCACGAACCCGTAGCCCGCCTTGGGCGCGGTGAGAACGAAGGAGGTATCCGACATCCCGTCGAGTGCGTCGTCGATGCTGAGCGTATTGGCCTCGAAGCCGTCCTTCTGATTGTCGTAGATGGAGTCGAGCTTGCTCGTGAGCCATGCCTCGTCAAGGCTTGCGACGGCATCCTCCTCGAATGCATCGGACATCCTCTCGATGATCGCGGATTCGTAAGCGGATTTGAGCTCCCGCTTGAAGTAGCTGAGATTCTCCACACGGGTGGTGTCCTCGTCGCTGTCGAGAAGTCCGCTCGAGCGGATGTTGGTGAGGAAGCTCGAATAGGCCTGCCTTCTCGTATAGGGAGTGGAGCCGTCCACCTTCTCATAGCCGTCGAGGGCGGTCTCGGTGCCCGTGTAGATCTTGTAATTGGCGTTGAAGTAATCCTCATCCTCCGTGTCGATGCCTGTGGGCGTCGTGCGGACGGTCACCGTGCTTGCTTCCTCTTCCTCGGCGTCGATGATGCCCTCCTCGATGGAATCGAGCGAGCTGTTGAAGGAGACGCGGAGGTCATATTGGGCCTTGCTCGCCTCCTCCTCCGTGAGAAAGTATTCGAGCCCCGCGATGGAGGCATCAAGCTCGGAGGTCTCCCCGTTGACGGCGGCCTTGTAGCCCTCCTTGGTGTAGGGGTTGCCGTTGTCGTCGGTGAATTTCGGAGTGTTGTCCTCGTTCTTGGCGGTGATGAAATACACCTTCGCATACTGCACATAGACCGCGCGGTTGATGAGGCTGTCCTTGATTGCGTCAAAGGTGTCGCGGTACGTCCAGCCGTACTGGCTCATGACGGAGGAGCCGCTGGAGACAAAGCTTGCGACCATGTCGCGCTTGTAGATGCTCTCCGTTTGGATGACCTCCTTATAGTCCTTGAAATCCTCGTTCGAGGTGATGTTGACCTCGGCGATGACCTGCTCGTAGTCCTTCTTCGAATCCGTCGTCACGAGGTCGCACCCTGCAAGAAGACCGCAGGTCATGACCGACGCTACGGAAAGTGCGATTGCCGCTTTTGTTTTATGCTTCATAGTAAATGCTCCGTCTGTATTTATTCATCGCAGGGACCCCCCACGATTTCCATTCTCATCTATTATAGCCTATTTCTGAAAAATGTGCAATTCTTTTTCGTGAAGATTCGGGAAAAATCATGCGAAAGTTGCCGCAAATTTCAAAAATTTCGTCATTTGGACCATTGTTCTGCCCCCATCGCCCGACGAAGGGAAGACAAGCGCGGGCGAGGAGGTCATTTCAAGACGGAATTTTCCCTTGAACGACTCCATTGCCGCCGCCATCCTGTCGCTCCCGAAGGCGTCGAGGGAGACGAACTCCAGCCTTCCCCCCTTGCCGTCCACGGAGATCCTGCGCACGCCGAGCTTGATCGCATATGCCTTCATGAGTGCGATCACGAGCAGGTTCAGGGTCTCCTGCGGCATCGGGCCGTAGCTCTCCTCCATCGAGGAGCAGACCCGCCTGTAGTCCGAGGCGCCCCTGATCTCTGCGATCTGCTTGTAGCAGTCCATGCGACCCGCGGGAGATTCGACATAGGATTCGGGGATGAAGGCGGTCGTCTTGATGTCGAGCTCCGCGCTCTCCTGCCTGACCCCCGTGAGCTCCTCCTTGAGGATCTTGGAATAAAGCTCATAGCCGACCTTATCCATGTGGCCATGCTGCTCTGCGCCGAGGACGTTTCCCGCGCCCCGTATCTCGAGGTCGCGCATCGCGATCTTAAAGCCCGAGCCGAGCTCGGTGAACTGCATGATGGCCTTGAGACGCTCCGCGGCGTTCTCCGTCATGACGCGCTCGGGCTTGTAGGTGAAATAGGCATGGGCGAGGCGGGAGCTTCTTCCCACCCTTCCCCTGAGCTGATAGAGCTGAGAGATGCCGAGCATATCCGCATCGACGACAATGAGCGTGTTGGCATTGGCGAGGTCGACGCCGTTTTCGATGATGGTCGTCGTGACGAGGACGTCATACTCCCCGCGATAAAAGCCGAAGACGCTCCTTTCGAGGGTGGCCCTGTCCATTCTGCCGTGGGCGACGCACAGCCTTGCCTCGGGGACGACCTGCTGCAGGCGGGCAGAGAAGGCATGGATGCTCTCCACCCTGTTGTAGAGGACGAAGATCTGCCCCTTTCTTGCGATCTCGCGGAGAATGGCGTCGCGGAAGAGGGTCTCCGTCTCCTCGGCGACATACGTCTGCACGGGGAGCCGCTCGCTCGGCGGAGTGCGGATGGTAGAGATGTCGCGGATGCCCGAGAGGGAGAGATGCAGCGTTCTCGGAATGGGAGTCGCGGTCATAGTCAGACAGTCGACGTCCCGCTTATAGTTCTTGATCCTTTCCTTGTGTTCCACGCCGAACCGCTGCTCCTCATCGAGGATGAGAAGGCCCAAATCGTGAAATTTAACGTCCGCGGAGAGCAGCCTGTGGGTGCCGACGATGAGGTCGATCCTGCCGTCAGCAAGGTCGGAGAGCGTTTTTTCCGTCTCCCGCTCGGTGCGGAAGCGGTTGAGACAGGCGACGCGGACGCCGAACCCCTTCATACGCTCGGTGGCGGTCCTGAAGTGCTGCTCGGAGAGGACGGTGGAGGGACACATGAGGGCGGCCTGCCTTCCCGCAAGCACGCAGAGATATGCCGCGCGGAGGGCGACCTCCGTCTTGCCGAAGCCGACGTCCCCGACGAGAAGGCGGTCCATGACCTTTGTCGAGCACATGTCCCCCTTGATCTCCTCGAAGGAGGCCGTCTGGTCGGGCGTGTCCTCATAGGGAAAGGCGGCGATGAACTCATCCATGAGCTCGGGATATTCGGGAAAGGCATAGCCGACCTTCTCCTGCCGCTCGGCGTAGAGGGCTTTGAGATCGAACGCCATCCGTTTGAGCCCCGCGCGAACGCGGGCCTTTACCCGTTCGAACTCCCCGCCGCCGATCTTGGAGAGGGTAGGCGTATCCCCGC
>CANQWI010000066.1 GCA_947627515.1 uncultured Clostridia bacterium | reverse complement strand
AGGCTCTTGTCGCCGTGTCCCAAAGGGTACCAAGCCATAAGTCCCATTCCGAATTTTTTGAGATATTCTTTGAGTTCGGTCTGCGGATAGTAAGGGTGCGCCTCGACCTGTACGACCTGCGGAATGACGGTGCAGTTTGAAAGCACGTTTTGAAGTCTGTCGAGGGGCAAGTTGGAAAGCCCGATCGCCTTGATCTTTCCCACTTTGTACGCTCGCTCCAAAGCCTTGTAGCCTTCGAGATAGTTTCCGACGGGCTGGTGCAAAAACAATAAGTCGATATAGTCGGTATCGAGCCGTGCGAGCGTATCGTCGATCGCCTTGTCGCCGTTTTCGTACTCGGTGGGCCACAGCTTCGTGACGAGGAAAACGTCCTCACGCTTGACGCCGCTCCGTTTAATTCCACGGCCGACGCCGCGCTCGTTCATGTAGGCATTCGCCGTGTCTATCATCGGATAGCCCGCCATCAAGGCCTCATAGACGGAATTTTCCGCTTCCGCGGGAGAGAGCAGGAACGTTCCGATCCCGACCATAGGCATCCTTTCTCCGTTGTTCAAATCAAAGTATTTCATATTTCCCTCCAATTAAATATTTTTCTTTGCCCAAGCGGAAACTTTTGCTTCCGACTGCTGAGTCTCCGCGCCGTGAATTGAAAGCCCCCGCGGCGACGATTAAGCCGTTCCAATTGCTTTCGCCTTTTCTTGAATAATAAACAAGCAAATTTGCCATTTTTGCTCTTCGTCGTTTTCGGCGCGTCCCAAAAATTTAAGCCGTTCGTTGATCACAGGCACATTCTGAAGATCGCTTCCACGTCCTTGGGTGTCAGCGGCTTGAAGCCCTGCAGAGTCCCGCCGTTGCAGGCTTTTTGCGCCATAACGGAGAAATTGCTGTCGTCAATGCCGAGCTCGGTAAGCGTGCTCTTAAGGCCGAGCGTATGGAAGAAGAAGTCGGAAAGAGCGTCGATTGCGGCATTTGCACCGTCCATATCCGAAAGCGAAGGATCTATGCCGAACACATCCACGCCGAATTTTTTGATCTGCGGAGCGGTATCCTCATCCAGTACATATTTGAGCCATCTCGGAGTTAAGATTGCAAGTCCGAGACCGTGCGTAATATCATAAAACGCGGAAAGTTCATGCTCCATCATATGGCAGGATACATCTTGGTCAATCCCTGCGGCAACAAAGCCGTTTAGCGCCCAAGAAGCTGTCCACATGAGATTTGCGCGGGCTTCGTAGTTGTCGGGAGTCTCGAGTGCGATTGGAGCGTACTTGACGACCGTCTTGATGAGATCTGTCATTACGTTGTCGATAAAATCCATTTTGGGCTGCATGGTGAAGTAGAAACTATCAAAGATGTGCGAAAGAATATCCACGCTGCCGCAAGCCGTCTGAAATTTACTCACCGAATAGGTGTTTTCGGGGTTCAAAAAGGACGCCTTGGGCTGCAACAGCGGGCTGAGAATGGCAAGCTTTTCATGCGTTTGCATATTGGAGATCACGCCGCCGCAGTCCATTTCGGAACCTGTCGCCGCAAGCGTGAGAACGGTGACGATCGGCAATGCGTTTGTCACACGGGCATTATCCTTTACCAGATCCCAGGCGTCGCCATCGTAATAAGCTGCCGCGGCGATCGCCTTTGTGCAGTCTATCGTGGAGCCGCCGCCGACGGCGAGCAGAACGTCTATCTTGTTTTGTTTGCAGATTTCCGCGCCGCGGTTGACGGTCGTATGACGGGGATTTGGTTCTACGCCCGAAAGCTCAAAGCATATTAGCCCCGCGCTCGCAATTTCCTTCAGCACCTTCTCATAAAGTCCGATTTTCTTGATCGAGCCCCCACCGTAGACAAGAAGGACTCTTTGCCCGTACTTTTTGAGTTCCTTGCCGAGATTTGTCAGTTGGTCTTTGCCGAAATAAACTTTTGTGGTGTTTTGAAAAACAAAATCGTTCATTTTACAGTCTCCCTTTTGATTGTTTTTATTGTTGGAAAAAGCGATCGTCCGCATACGGGGCTTTTTCCATTATATTTTAGCACAAAAATCAGATAATGTAAAATACCGTTTTTGCAATCCGCTATAACCTTGACGCATAGCAAATAAGTCGGCATAGAGTGCAACCAACCAAAGCAAACTTTTTCGTTCTGACGGAATTTTAATAAAAATGCACAGCTTCGTGCTCTCAACTGCGTACTACGGCCGGCCTGATTCGAACAGAGTCAGGTCGGTTTTTTTATCCAAAAGGAGAGACAGACCTTCGCTGAGGAAGCTTGCAGGAGGGAGCTTCGGAGTCACAGAAAAAACGGGCCGCGTAGCTCTTTTTTATACTTTATAAAATTGAGTAGAGGAGAGCTTATCGGAAGGTGCAGTATTCGGCGTGGTCGTTGATGATGCCGATGCCCTGCAGATAGGAGTACACGATCGTGGGGCCGACGAATTTGAACCCGCGCCTTTTGAGCTCCGCACTGACCTGCGCGGACAGGGCGTCATGGGAGGGCATATCCCTGATGTCGGACAGGTGGTGATCGACGGTTTTCCCATCTGTAAAGTCCCAGATAAACGCGTCAAAACTGCCGAATTCCCGCCGGATTTTGAGAAAGGCCCTTGCGTTCCCAATGGCCGCCATGATCTTGCTCCTGTTGCGGATGATCCCCTTGTCCTGCATGAGCGCGGTGATTTTTTCCTCACCGTAGGCGGCGACGGTGTCGGGATCGAAGCCGTCAAAGGCCCTACGAAAATTCTCCTCCTTCTCGAGGATGAGACCCCAGCTGACGCCCGCCTGCATACCCTCGAGGACAAGCATCGCAAAGAGCTCCTTGTCGTTGTGCTCGGGCTTGCACCACCGTGTGTCATGGTAGAGAATGTATTTTTCCGAAGCACTGCCGTGCAGTGTGCCGAATCCGAAATCGCACCGTTTCTGTTCCATAATGTCCCTCCTCGGTATCACTTTTCACCATTATACCATGCGGAGCGGCGATGTGCAACCGCAGGGGAGGATTTCTGCCATTTGTGCTATATTTTGTCAAAAAGCTCTTGACAAGACGGTGGAAGTGGCGCATAATTGACCAAAAAGAGGAAATTTACGGCATGGGGGAGACCATGGGATTTATCAGACGGTTTGACGATTTTAGAATCGAGAGAATGAAAAACGGCAGGAATGCCGAGACGTATGCGCGTCTTTTGGCCGATGTCTTGGCGGGCGAGGTGTTCCCGTCCGTCCGCAAGGATGAGATCGATTTTTATTACCGCGGGGGCTGTCTCTACCGTTTTGACGGCAACAAATTCGTGCGGGATCCCCGCTACAGACGGTATTCCCTCGAGGAGACCTTTTCGGATGAATATGAAAGGGCGAAGGCAGAGAACGAGAGGAAATTTTTAAGCCATGACGGCGGGGAAACGGAACGCCGTCTGCTCGACAGGCTGTACTGCCATACCTTCTCCGGGAAGGTGCGGTCGGAGGTCGTCGTGCTGGACATCGAGGTCAACCTCGGCGGCAGGGCGGTGCGCAAGTGCGACCTCGTGCTGTTGAATACGCGGACGGACGCGCTCATGTTTGTCGAGGGGAAGGTTTTTTCGGACAGACGCGTAAGGTGCGCGGTCGGCCATACGCCCGAGGTGATCGGGCAGGTGAATTTTTACTCCTCCGCGATCGCCGCACAGCGCGAGAGCATCGTTGAGGCGTACGGCGAGCATGTAAAAATCGTCAATAAGCTGTTCAAAACGTCATACATCCCGCCGAAGAGACTGATCGAGCCCGCCAAGCTCCTCGTCTATTTCAAGGCGGGCGGCAGAGAGGAGAATATCAGATATTCCGTTGAGACGATCGAGGAGAGCCTCGGCAGGGAGAATGTGATGTGGACCGCGGAGGATGCGGAGCTTTCCGAGATATGGAACGCTCTCGCCCGATGAGAGAAGAAAATGCGGACGGGGTCTTTTTGAAAATCCGTGTCAAATTCCAAAGCTGACCGCATATGATAGAATGTGGATATCGGTTTTTCGGAATTAAAGCGCATGGAAACGGTGAACCTTTCGGACGGCAAGCAGCTCGGAAGGGTTTGCGATATCGTGTTCAGTTTTCCGGAGGGAAAGGTGCAGGGGCTTGTCGTCCCGGGCGGGAAGGGCTTCCGCTTTGGCAAGGCAGACCTCTTCATCGACCTGAGATGCGTGAAAAAGATCGGCGTGGACGTCGTGCTTGTCGACATCAAGGCCGCCCCCAAATCGGAAAAGAAGCGGGGGAGATGGGGGGATGCACCGCCCCCGCCGCCTTCTGCTCTCCCGCCGCAGTACGGCGACAGGAGAGATTACGGAGAATACGAGTAAACAACAAAATCGGCTTGAAACCATCAGTTCAGGCCGATTTTTCGTATTTTCCGAGGTAATATGTCACGCATAATACTATTTTAAATAGCATTTTTGGAATAGTATGTCAGACATAATATCAAAATTTGTAGCAGTCGCAGGCCTTCCCGTTCGGCAAGAATCCCGTATCCGAGCATTTCTCGCAGACAAATTTCGGCGTGAGGTCCTTCTCCGTAAGCCCCAGTCTTGAGAGGGCAACGCTCCGTGCCCTTTTCGCATTTTCAAGCGCGGTATGCACGCGCTCTGCCTGCTCGGGGGAATACACCTCTGCTTTCGCAAGTGCGATCTCGCCCTTGCGGCATTCTGCGTCTGCTGTTCTGAAGGCTTCATCCTCCTCTGCCCTTTGCTTAGCTGCCTCCGCTTCGGAGATGGCCCTCTGTCTTCTTGCAGCGTAAAATCTTTCCCGCTCCGTCCGCTTGTCTGCCGCGATGGTCGCCTCGCTCTTATAGGCGGTGGCAGGGGCGGTCCTTTCCGTTCTTTCGGAAATCTCTCCGACCGAGAACACGCCGCCCTGCTTCCACTCGGAGAGGAGCTTATTCATGTACGAGAGGGGATGCGCCGCATTCGAGCTGCGTTTTGCGGCCTCTAAAATCATCTCATCCGAGAAGCTCCATCCCCGCCATGCCTCGATCATGTCGAGCGTGGACTGCGTTTTTTTGATCACGCCGCACTCGCTTTGGATGCGTTGGAGAAGCTTCATCTCTCTGTCGCGGGCCGCACAGTACGCCTTGACGCCCTGCTCCTCCACGATCCCGTCGCGATAGAGTGCGTCGAGAGCGGCGTCCATCTCGGCAAAGCCGTAGCCCATGCGCATATAGACGGAGGCGAGCAGGGTGAGGCTTCCCGCATCATACCCTCGCTCCAGCCATTTCTCGCAGTATTCGTCCGCATAGGGACGGGGATTCTGCACTTTTACGCCCAATTTTCTTGCGACCTTAAAGACGACCTCCGTGACCTCCGCTCTTCGTGCGAGGTATTCCTCCGCAGACGTCTCGGTCACGGCCTCTTTCTCAAAGAGCTCCTCCATGATGACGTCAAGCGAGGGAAGGGTGCCTTTTTTGAGATACTCTGCCGCCTTGAACACCGCCTTGAGCTCTGCCCCGCGGGAGAGCCACTTGTCGAGATAGGCATAATCCTCCTCTTGCGGCTTCTTGTAGAGGCCGAGAAGGGTGAAGATGTGCGAGAGGTCCTTTTCGTGGATGTTGTAGTCGGAAAAATAGCTCTCTGCCTGCTCATAGGTGTAGATATGCTCCGCGCAGAGATTTTTTGCCTTGTTGAGGATGTGATTGCAGGAAAGTGCGGTCCCGCTCTTCCTCGCGCAGTATTCCGCAACGAGGAGAAAGGCCTGCTGCTCCATGGGCTGCTCCTCCAGAAAGTCAAAGATGCGTTGCATCTCGTAGGGCTTGAATTCCTTTCCCGTCTTTTGCAGGAGCTTATAAAAGGCGCGGTTGAAATCGGCATACTTCTCGGGACGCAACTTTTTGGGTTTTCCCACGGCATTGCTGACGGGGAGATACTGCACGAAGAGGGGATCCCTTGAGAGGATCCTGATAAGGTCGCACTCCTCCCAGAAGCGGAAGATCTCAAGCAGCCTCTCCATGGGGATATTCAGGAGCTTGGAGGCACTTTCCGCGTCAAAATCCTGTGCGCATTGGCAGAGGTACAGCCCGTAGAGATAGACACGGACGGCGTCTCCGTCGGCCTGCGGCAGGTATTTAACGATGAATTGGTTCTCCACGCTTGTGAACATATTGGCGGTGACCTCGCCCGAGTATGTACAGAATGACATCTCTTCCTCTCTTTCTTCCGTTTTTTACCGAAACGCTTGCTTTTTTCCAAGTAAGGTTGTATAATAGTATATCATAAACTGCGGCGAAAGGCAATGCCTTTTTCGACGGACGGTAAAATTTCTTTTTTTCGGATCGACTATGCGAATTCTTCATACATCCGATTGGCATCTCGGGAAGCGGCTGCAGGACATGGAACGGCTTCCCGAGCAGGAGAGGGCACTTGACTTCCTCGTGAGGCTTTGCGATGAAAGGGAGGTGGACCTCGTGCTCGTTGCGGGGGACGTCTTTGATACCTATCTTCCCCCTGCGGAGGCCGAAGAACTCTTTTTCCGTGCCGCAAAGGAGCTTGCGGGGGAGCGGCGAGCGGTCGTTATCGTCAGCGGAAACCATGACGACGGCGTCCGTCTTGCGGCCTCTGCGCCCTTTGCGGAGAGCGACGGCGTCTATCTCTTCGGCGGGAGAGCGTATCCCTTCGCATGCAAGGGCGACCGTCCCGTCAGGGCCATCGAGGCGGGGGAGAGCTATCTCGTGATCGGAAACGAGAGAGGGGAGCGCGTCTACATCAACGCCCTGCCCTATCCCAATGAGACGAGGCTCAGGGAGGAGAGGACGGACGAGAGCTACCCCGAGCGCGTTTCTCGCTGGATCAAGAAGGGGGACGAGGGGTACCGCGGCGGGCCGCATATCCTTCTCACGCACCTCTTTGTCGCGGGCGGGCAGGTCAGCGACAGCGAGCGGAGCATCGAGCTCGGAAATTATAAGGACGCGCTGGAGATCCTCGACCCCGACGA
>CANQWI010000065.1 GCA_947627515.1 uncultured Clostridia bacterium | reverse complement strand
CCCCGCGCGCATTCTATTTGTGACTAAGCGCGGCACGAGCACCGCCCTTGGTGCGAAGTAGGCGAAGCCGAGTGGATCTCATTAAAACCCACGGGGCTCCGTACTTTAGGATGAGATTCGCTCGCCCCCTGTGGGGGCTCGGAATGAGGGACCAACCCCAAACTTTTTATTCCTCATCCCGCCCCGTGCGCAATCTATTTGTGACTAAGCGCGGCACGAGCACCGCCCTTGGTGCGAAGTAGCGCAGTCGAAGGGCCACCGCAGCAAGGAAATGAGGCGATGGTTCAACTGCAATCACCATGACGTTGCCACCCACGGACCCGTACTCAGGGATGAGAGGAGAGATTTTGATCTGCGTTTTCGGTTGACATTTTCGCGCACAGTTTCTATAATAGGAGGGTACAACTGCGAGGAATTCCGATGAGAAGATTTTTTACAAGCGAGAGCGTCACCGAGGGACATCCCGACAAGGTGTGCGACAACATCTCCGACGCCATTTTAGACGAGCTTTTAAAGCAGGACCCCTACACCCGTGCAGCTGTCGAGTGCTGTGCGGCCTACAACACCCTCATGATCATGGGAGAGGTCACTACGCGTGCAGAGGTCGATTACGAGGCGGTGGCCCGCGCGGTCATTCAGCGTATCGGCTACTATGCGGGGGATTTTGCGTACGATAAATGCAGGATCCTCACCCTCATCCACGGCCAGTCGCCCGACATTGCGCTCGGCGTGGACGCTTCCATGGAGAAAAAGGGAGGCGGCGAGGAGGAGGACGAAATCGGCGCGGGGGACCAGGGGCTGATGTTCGGGTATGCCTGCCGCGAGACGGAGGAGCTCATGCCCCTTCCCATCGTGCTCGCGCATAAGCTTGCCTACCGCCTTGCAGAGGTCAGGAGGGAAAAAATCGTCGACTACCTTCGTCCCGACGGCAAGACGCAGGTCACCGTGGAGTACGACGGTAAGGCCCCCGTCCGCGTGGATACGGTGGTCATTTCCGCACAGCACAATACCAAGGTTTCGCAGGAGCAGATCTCAAGCGATATGAAAAGATTGGTCGCCGAGGCCGTTCTTCCCAAAGAGCTTCTCGATGAAAACACCAAATACTTTATCAACCCGACGGGGCGGTTCGAGATCGGCGGGCCCGAGGGGGATTCGGGACTGACGGGGAGAAAGATCGTCGTCGACACCTACGGCGGCAGGGCACCGCACGGCGGCGGGTCGTTTTCGGGAAAGGACCCCACCAAGGTGGACAGGAGCGCGACCTACATGGCACGGTACATCTGCAAAAACGTCGTCTATGCGGGGCTTGCGGATGAAATGGAACTGCAGGTCGCCTATGCGATCGGCGTTGCGCGGCCCGTGTCGGTGTTTGTGGATACCTTCGGCACGGGAAGGCTTCCCGATGACGAGATTGCGGAGATCGTGAAAAGGGAGTTTGACCTTCGACCCGCTGCGATCATCAAAAAGCTCGGCCTGCGCCGTCCCATCTACGGACAGACGGCCTCGTACGGCCACTTCGGCCGCGACAGCTACCCGTGGGAGCAGACGGACAGAGGGGACCTGAGGAAGTATTTAAGTAAAAATTGAAAATTAAAAATTAAAAATTGCGGTGGGGCGTGAGAATGAAGGCTTGTTGTCCACGGGCCTTTCCGAATTACGTCATGGTGAGCGTAGTCGAACCATCACCTTATTCTCGGCTTCCCTAAGAGGGGAGCCGAGAGGAGTGCGGCGGGGGCGGGAATCGAAACATAAGTTGCATTTTTTTGGAAGCTTCGCATGAAAAAAACGATATCCAAGCGTCTACACAGTGCGGCCCGCGAGGCCGCTTTTATCGCAGTCGGAGTCGCGCTCCTCACTGTGTGTGCGTGGATCTCCCTGCCCATCGGCGAGGTCCCGTTCACCCTGCAGACCCTTGCCGTGGCTGCGGTCGGTGGAATTTTGGGCGTGAAGCGGGGAACGGCGGCGGTCGCCGTCTATGTCCTCATGGGGCTCGTCGGGATCCCCGTGTTTGCGGGGTTCAAAGCGGGCGCGGCGGCACTGTTCGGCGCGACGGGCGGTTATATCCTCGGCTTTGTGTTCGCGGCACTCATTCCCGCTGCCGCGAGGCATATTCCCGTCAAAAACCGATGGCTGAGATGCGGCATGCTTTATTTGGCCATGCTCCTCGGGCTTGCCGTGTGTTATTTCTTTGGGACCGTCTGGTTTCTCACCGTCTACAATCAAGGTTCAACAGACCCGATGGGGGTGACGTCGGCGTTGATGCTCTGCGTCGTCCCCTACATTCCGCCCGATCTCATAAAGCTGGCCGTCGCGGCATTCCTGACGGTAAAAATTGAAAGATATATTTAAAAAAAGAACGTTGCCGAGGGGCAGCGTTCTTTTCCGAAAGAGGGCTTATTCGTGGTCCATGACCCAGTAGCCGCCCTCGTGCTGAAGGGGCGGGAAGGTCGTGCCCTTTTCGAGATAGGTCTTTTCGCCGTCGCGGCTCTGACCGTTCTTGTCGTATGCCTTGTAGTTGCAGGACATGGGAACGGTGTCGCCCGATCTGAATTTCTGCATAGCTTACCTCCTGAGAATAGCATGTGCGGAGAAATGTGGGTTATGCAAGGGAGAGGGAAAATTTAAAATTATAAATTTAAAATTAAAAATTGAGGTGGGGGGTGATTGAGAAAAACACCCCCTCAGTCGCCCTTGGCAACAGCTCCCCCTCGGAGGGGGAGCCAAGTAAGAGTCCCTCATCCCGAGGTCCCAGCTCCTCATCCCGCCCCATCCTCATCCCGAGCGTAGCGAGTGGATCTCATCAAAACCCACGGAGCGCCGTACTTAAGGATGAGATTCGCTCGCCTGCGGCTCGGAATGAGGGGGCAGCTCCGCACCTAACTTCTCACCCCAAATGTAAGCCGAGGGTGGGGACGCTCAATATGTTTTTTCTGTGAAATGACAAATCGGGGCGTACAAAAGTTGACTTTTTGTAATATATATGATAAGATATAATCTAATGCGTGAATTCCTCGGGATTTGCGCCTTTTATCCGTTTTGGCGTGTTGGGAGGTGGTTTTTTGCTCAAAACGTTGATGAAATGTGTCAGGGAGTACAAGCTTGTCTCCATTCTTTCGCCCATTTTTGTCACCCTCGAGGTCATTCTCGAATGTCTCATCCCGTTTGCGATCACCCTGCTCGGCGAGGCGATTGAGCGCGGTGCGGGGCTGTGGGCGACAGGGGAGGGCGTCACATGGCAGTCGCTCGGCGTCGGCCAATATGCTCTTGTCCTCGTCGGCATGGCGATCCTGTCCCTCATCTGCGGGGCGGCTGCGGGCGCGTTCTGCGCGAAGGCCTCCTGCGGCTTTGCAAAGAATGTCAGACAGGACCTCTATTACAAGGTTCAGGAATTTTCCTTTGAGAACATCGATAAATTCTCCACGCCCTCTCTCGTCACCCGCATGACGACGGACGTCATGAACGTGCAGATGGCCTTTATGATGATCATCCGTGTGGCAGTCAGAAGCCCCATGATGATGATCTTCTCCGTCGTGATGGCGTTTGTGATGGGCGGGAGCCTCGCATGGATCTTCGTGGGCGTCGTGTTCCCGCTTGCGGCCATCCTCTTCCTCATCATGTGGAAAACGATGCCGCTCTTCCGTCGTGTGTTCAAAAAGTACGACAATCTCAACGAATCCATTCAGGAGAACATTGCCGGTGCACGCGTCGTCAAGGCGTACGTGAGGGAGGACTACGAGAAGCAGAAGTTCGACCGCGCCGCGACGGATGTGCAGAGAGATTTTACGAAGGCAGAGCGCATCCTCGCGTGGAACAACCCCGTCATGCAGCTCTTCTTTTACGGCGTACTCTCGACGGTGCTCTTCTTGGGCTCCTATCTCATTCTGCGGGAGACGAACGTCGCGCAAATCCTGTCCGAAACGGGCTCGCCGCTCACGGTGTGGTCGGTCTCCCAGCTCGTCGTATACGGCATGCAGATCCTCTCCTCGCTCATGATGTTCTCCATGGTCTTTGCGATGATCACGATGTCCATCGAGAGCGCAAGGCGCATCTGTGAGATCTTAAAGGAGGAGTCCACCCTGCATTCCCCCGAGAATGCCCTCACCGAGGTCGCGGACGGGTCCATCGACTTTGACGACGTCTCCTTCAAATATTCCGCTACGGCCGAAAAGAACGTGCTCGAGGATATCGACCTGCACATCAGATCGGGCGAGACGATCGGCATCATCGGCGGCACGGGCTCAAGCAAGACGTCCCTTGTGAACCTTATCTCCCGTCTCTATGACGTGACGGAGGGGAGCGTCAGGGTCGGAGGGCACGACGTGAGAGAGTACGACCTCGAGACCCTCCGCAATCAGGTCGCCGTCGTTTTGCAGAAAAACGTGCTCTTCTCGGGCACCATCAAAGAGAACTTGCGCTGGGGCAACCCCGACGCCACGGATGAGGAGATGGAGGAGGCCTGCCGTCTCGCGCAGGCGGATGAGTTCATCCAAACTTTCCCTCAAAAGTATGACACCTATATCGAGCAGGGCGGCACCAACGTCTCAGGCGGGCAGAAGCAGCGGCTCTGCATCGCCCGTGCCCTCCTGAAAAAGCCAAAGATTTTGATTTTGGACGACTCGACGTCTGCCGTCGACACCCACACGGACGCACTCATCCGCAAGGGCTTCAAGGACTTCATCCCCTCGACGACAAAGCTCATCATCGCCCAGCGCACCTCCTCCGTCGAGGACGCCGACCGCATCATTATCATGGAAAACGGCCGCATCGACGCGGTGGGGACGCACGAGGAGCTCCTCGGGACGAATGCCATCTATACAGAGGTCTACACGACCCAGAACAAGGGCGGCAAGGCCGTCTCCTCCCTCGGGGAAATGGGGGACGGCGAGAACCCCTCAGTCACCTGCGGTGACAGCTCCCCTACGAGGGGAGCCGAGAGGGAAGGAGGTGAGGAGAATGCCTAACATGAGAATGAAGGGCGGGCCGAGAGCCTCCGCACCCAAGGGGACTTTCCTGCGCGTTTTAAAGTCCGTCTACCATTTCTATCCGCGCATGCTCGTCGTCGCGCTCGTGCTCATCGTCTGCAACGCCGTCATTTCCGCACTGCCCTCGATCTTCATGCAGAGGATCTTTACGGTGGTGGAGGAGGCGTTGACATACGCAAGAACGACTGCGACCGACGCCGACGGGGTCATCCGCCTCGAGCTCATCCAAGGGATCGAGCTTTGGTCGCGCTACGGCAGGGAAATCTGCATGTTCATGTTCACCCTCATCGGGCTGTATGTCGTTTCCCTCGCTGCGGGCGCGGTCGATAAACAGCTCATGGCGATCCTCACGCAGGGGTATTTGAAGAACATGCGCGAGGCGATGTTCAACGGCATGCAGGAGCTGCCCATCAAGTACTTCGACACGCACAGTCACGGCGACATCATGAGCTATTACACGAACGATATCGACACGCTCCGTCAGCTCATTTCGCAGTCCCTTCCCCAGCTTCTGACCTCGGGCATCATGGTGCTGACGCTGTTCTTCATCATGATCTGGTACAGCGTCTATCTCACCCTCATCGTGGTCGCGACGGTCGTGCTCATTTTGCTTGTGACAAAGGTCGTGGGCGGCGGCGCGGGGAGATTCTTCCTCGGCCAGCAGAGGGCGGTCGCCAGGACGGAGGGCTTCATCGAGGAGATGATGAACGGGCAGAAGGTTGTCAAGGTATTCTGCCATGAGGAGGCCGCCAAGCGCGACTTCGACAAGGTCAACGGGACCCTCTGCGAGCAGTCCACCAAGGCAAATACCTATGCCAACATGCTCATGCCCATTTTGGGAAACATCGGCCATGTGCTCTATGTGCTCGTCGCAGTCGTCGGGGCGGTGTTTATTCTGAAGAGTGTCACGAACTGGAGCATCGGCATCTATGCGGACGCCGAGCTCAAGATCTTTAACGTCGCACTCATCGTCTCCTTCCTGCAGATGGCGCGGCAGTTCTCGAATAACATCAATCAGGTCTCCAATCAGGTGAATTCCGTCGTCATGGGCCTTGCGGGCGCGGCGCGGATCTTTGCCCTCGTCGACGAAAGGCCCGAGGAGGACGAGGGGTATGTCACCCTTGTCAACGCCAGGGAAAACCCCGACGGGACACTCACCGAGTGCGAGGAGCGCACGGGCATCTGGGCATGGCGGCACCCGCATAGGGAGGACGGCACCGTCACCTATACGCGGCTCGAGGGAGACATCCGCATGTTCAATGTCGACTTCGGCTACGACCCCGAAAAAATCGTCCTGCACGATATTTCCCTGTATGCAAAGCCCGGGCAGAAGGTGGCCTTTGTCGGCGCAACGGGCGCGGGAAAGACGACGATCACAAACCTTCTGACCCGTTTCTACGACATTGCCGACGGGAAGATCCGCTATGACGGCATCAACGTCAACAAGATCAAGAAGGGAGAGCTCAGGCGTGCCATCGGAATGGTGCTGCAGGACACGAACCTCTTTACTGGAACGGTCATGGATAACATCCGTTATGGCAGGCTTGACGCGACGGATGAGGACTGTGTCGCGGCGGCCAAGCTCGCGGGCGCGGACGACTTTATCACAAGGCTTCCCGAGGGGTATCAGACGATGCTCCATCAGAACGGCGCGAATCTCTCGCAGGGGCAGAGGCAGCTGCTCTCGATCGCAAGAGCGGCCGTTGCAGACCCGCCCGTCATGATTTTGGACGAGGCGACCTCCTCCATCGACACCCGCACCGAGGCCATTGTCCAGCGGGGCATGGATAAGCTGATGGAGGGCAGGACGGTGTTTGTCATTGCGCACAGGCTGTCGACGGTCAAAAACTCCAACGCCATCATGGTGCTCGAAAAGGGCCGCATCATCGAGCGCGGCACGCACGAGCAGCTCATTGAGCAGAGGGGAAAATATTACCAGCTATACACGGGCGCATTTGAGCTGGAGTAAGGTCAAAAAACCGTCACATATGTGACGGTTTTTTTGAAATTAAAAATTAAAAATTGCGGTGGGGGGGACTGAGAATTAAAAATTGAAAATTAAAAATTAAAAATTAAAAATTATGGTTGGGAGAATAAGAATAAGGGCTTGTTATCTACAGGCCGTTCCAAT
>CANQWI010000064.1 GCA_947627515.1 uncultured Clostridia bacterium | reverse complement strand
CTCGCTCCCCGTGACGGCGGTGTCCCCCTCCCGATAGATCCGAAGCTCCCTTGCGATGGCGACGGCGGTCGTTCTGTGGTCGCCCGTGATCATGACGACGCGGATGCCCGCCCTGTGGCAGGACTCCACCGCCCCGATCACCTCCTTCCGCGGCGGGTCGATCATGCAGGTGAAGCCGAGGAAGGTGAGTCCCTTCTCCACATCGTCCCCCTCCTTGGGGACAAAATCGATCTCCCGCATCGCAAAGCCGAGCACGCGGAGGGCCTCGGAGGACATTTTTTCCGCCTCGGACAGAATGCCTTCCCGATCCTGCTCCGTCATGGGACGGACGCCCTCTTGGGTGAGAAGAGTGTCGCAGAGCGGCAAAAGCCCGTCGATGGCACCCTTGGTGTATACTTTTTTGACGCCGTTCTCCTGCACGGCGACGGACATGCGCTTTCTGTCCGAATCGAAGGGCTGCTCGAAAAAGCGCGGACGGGCAGTCTTCAGAGCGTCACAGTCGATTTTGTACTGCTCCGCAAGGTCGATGAGGGCACCCTCGGTGGGGTCGCCAAGCCATTCCCCCGCCCTCTTGGGATCCCTTGCGGCGTCGTTGCAGAGCGCGGACGCGTTCAAAAGCGGCTCAGCGCAGGCGGGGAGCTCCCCACCGCTTGCCTCATAGAGGGTCCCTCCCGCGAGAAAGCGGGTGACGGTCATGCGGTTGAGGGTCAGCGTGCCCGTCTTGTCGCAGCAAATGACGGTCGCCGAGCCCAGCGTTTCGACGGCGGGGAGACTTCGGACGAGGGCCTGTTGCTTTGCCATGCGCTGAACGCCGAGAGCCATGACGACGGTCGCCGTGGCGGGAAGTCCCTCGGGAATCACCGAGATGGCGAGCGAGACGGCGGTGAGGGCAAGCGTCCTCCAGTTATGCACATCGTAGATGAGCCCGATGCCGAACATCGCAAGGGCGACGAGGATGCCGACGAGGGAAAGGACCTTTCCCACATGGTTGAGCTTGCGCTTGATGGGCGTCGCGAGCTCGTCCGTGTCGTCGAGCATGCCCGCGATCGAGCCGACCTGCGTGCGCATGCCTGTTTCCACGACGAGCCCCACCCCCGTGCCTGCGGTGCAGACGGAGGAGGAAAAGGCCATGTTGACCCTGTCCCCGAGCGGGGCATCCTCCTTTAAAACCGCAAGGGCGTCCTTTTCGACGGGCACGCTCTCGCCTGTGAGTGCGGCCTCCTGTACGGCGAGGTCCGCCTCCTCCAGAAGCCTCAGGTCCGCGGGGACGATGCACCCGTCTGCGAGGATCACGATGTCCCCTGCGACGAGCTCCTCTGCGGAGAGCGTCTGCTCCCTTCCGTCACGGAGAACGCGGGCGGTCGGGGCGGTGAGCGTCGCAAGGGACGCGAGGGCGTCCGCCGCCTTTTTCTCCTGCACGATGCCGATCACGGCGTTGACAATGACTATGACGAAAATGACCGCCGCCTCCGCCCAGTCGTGAAAGACAAGGGAGAGCACGGCCGCAAGCAGGAGGATCACGACCATGACGTCTGCGACCTGCTCGAGGATCATCCTCCAGATCGACTTTTTCTTGCGCTCCTTCAGGACATTTTTGCCGTAAAGGGCCTGACGGCGGGCGGCCTCCTCCGAGGAAAGCCCGCCCCGCGTGGCTTCAAGGGCAGAGAGCGTCTCCTCTGCCCCCATCGCATGCCAGTTTTTTTGTTCCATTTTTTTCTCCGATTTGTCCGATCCCTATGTTTTATTATAACGAAAAAATTGCCGAATAAAAACCTCCCGCAAGAAATTTTCATGCGGAAGGTCTTTTTTCGGTCATTGGACGGGAAAGCGCGGGAGGGCGATGACGCCGTCGTACTTTTTGCCCTGCTGCTCCTCTGTTTTCTGCGCGGAGTAGTTGTTTGCGCCGTTGCTGCCGTACATATAGAAGTTGAAGTCCTGCGTACCTGCCGCGCTGGGGAGAAGTGTCCCCTGCTGCTGCATCGTCCCGCCTCCATCCTTGAGAATGGAGATATTGACGTTGAGATGCAGAAGATTTTTCAGATTTTCCTTGAGCTCAGAATAGTCCACGCAGGAATAGTTTCTGCCCCCGCCGTAGAGGGCGATGCCGCCGTGCACATATTCCTTCTCCTCCGACCGCTCGACAAGCGACCCGTAGTCGTCGGGATACTTGCCCGAGACGAAGTCGATCATACTCTTGATGTCGAGCTTGAGCCATGCATTGAGCTCTCCCATGGGCGACTCGATGAGGGTAGAGGAATCGATGAGCGAGATATCCTTCCAGTCATAGAGCCGAACGTCACCCTTAAGGCGCAGGACGGAGGCAAAGGAGGTCCCGCCCGATTTTTGCCATTCCTTGGTAAAGGCGTAATAATTGCTCTTGGGGTCGGAGCCCTCATAGAGGAAGCTGCCCGCAAAGTTGCTCTCGATGCCGACGGTAAAGAGACCGCTCGTCTCAATGACGGAATCCTCGAGCGTGACGTCCGTCATGACATATTTCTGATAGAACCAAGCGTCCTCGAGAAGGGAGCCGCCGCTCTGCGTTGTGTAGTTGTTGGAGGTGGACGAGCCGTTTTGCCTGACCTCGGGATAGGGCTTGCCGCTCTGATCGATAAAGACAGGCTCTCTGCCGTTTGCATTGCTTGCCCTGAGTGCCTTGTTCGCGCCGAGCTTAAGGATAAACTCTCTCCCCTGCGAGAGGATACAGCCGCGGATGTTGACGGTAATGCGCTCGCCGTCGCAGCCCTGATTCTGAGAAAGGGCCTCGATAAAGTACTTATCCCCCGTGCGGTTGCCGCCATAGGCGCGGATCACGTTGCGGCCGTTGCGGATGCGGCAGTTGATGAGGTCGACGCTCGCATTTACCTCGAGCGTGGTCCCCGTGAGGTTGAGATTGGTGAGGTCGTACCCGTTTTCTCCCGCCAAGGACGTATCGCTGCAGCCGAGCAGGTTGACGCCGTACAGCGTGACGCCGTCCGTGCGGATGAGGAAGGCGCAGTTGTCCTGCCCCGCGACGCTGGCCATCTGCTTGTATTTAACAAAGCACAGCGGGCCCTTGTAATTTTCCAAAAGCGGCTTGCCCGTGCTATCGTGGGCGTGGGTGAAATAGTCTGCGTCGATGGCCCTGCCGTTGCCGTAGACGTTGTTTGTGAATTCGATGGCGTAATGCACCTCGGGCTTCAGGTCCTCTGCGGTCTCCTCGTACCATGCGATGTTGTAGGTAGAGCGCATCGTATGCGAGGCGAGGATCTGATTTCTCCTGTCGAGGGAGTAGGGCGTGCCGTTTTGGTCGGTGCCGAGCTTGATGTCCTCTGTGAGGACAATTTCCTTCCCGTCCTCGGCGGCCCTGACGAGCTCGGGAGAATTTTTGACTGCGACGGCGTCCTTTACAACGTTGAGGTCGAGGGTGTGCTCCACCTCAGAGCCGAAGGACGCATTTCCCTTCCAATAGGCCGTGACCGTGACCGCCCCTGTGCCGACGGGGACGAGGACGCGGGTGCCGTTCCTGAGCTCCACCCTTGCGATGCTCTCATCCGAGACGGAATAGCCGACATCCTCCTCCTTGGCGAGGGCAGTGCCTGCCGTGCTGTAGGCGTAGACGCGGAGGGGATAGACGTAGTCCTTGAGGGTAAAATCCTCTCCGTACTCCTTCCCTGCGACGGTGTAACGCTCCGCAAGGTCGACCTTGGTGTTGTTCTTGATCTGGATCGCGCTGATCCTGCTGACGACGCTGAGGACGATGGTCTTTTCGTACGTTTTGCCGCCATAGACGGCCCTTGCGATGAGGGTGTACTCCCCGCCCTCGATGGCCTTGACCGTCGCGGTGCCGCCGTCCTCGCTGACGGTGAGATACTCCGAATGCGCCCCCTTCATCTCCCATGAGAAGGTCACATCCTCCACACCCGAGGCGACGGCGTAGAATTTGACCGCGTTCCCCGTGAGGAGCACCGCCGTTCCCCCCTCCTCCGTCGGCGTGACGGGCATATCCGAGAAGACGGAGAAGGCGAATTCCTCAAAGGTCAGGTTGAGATGCACGGCCTTGCCGCCTGCGATGACAGTCGCCTGAAAGCTCTCGGGGGCGTCCTCATCTATTTCGACGTCGAGAATATATTTCCCGCTGCCGATGCGGGTCGGGGTGCCCTTGAGGCGGGCATGGTCGGAGGTAAAACTACCGAAGTTGCCGTAGCTCTCGAGGTAAAGCCTTGTCTCCCTCGTTCCCTCGACAAGACGGATCGCGGAGGGATTCGTTTCGCCGTTGATCACGACTTCCCCCTCGGCGGGCCTTGTGACGTTCAGAGAGACGCTCTTTGTGATTTTTCCGTTGACGCCGCCCTCGACGGACAGCTCAAGGGTATTTTTCCCCGAGAAGGGAAGATAGAGTTCTCTTGCGCTCCTTCTGACCTCCGCATACTCCCCATTTGTGACCTCGAGCGAATAGTCCGAAAAGCCCATGGGTTGGATGGACATCTCATAGGGATAGACGCCGGCGGAAATGTCCGCCTCGTAGCCATCCTCCGTCCCTTTGAGAAGGTCCTCCCCGTTTTTCAGAAGAGAGAAGTCGAAGTCGTAAGGCTTGGAGGAGACAATGACGACGGACATGGAATCCGTAAAGCTCTTGTCGTTGCTCTTCGCGGTGATCGTGACCGTGCCCTCTTTTTTGGGGACGATCCTGCCGTCCGAGAGAGAGGCGACGCTCTCGTCGCTCGAGGAGAGGGTGTAGCCCTGCTCCGTCGCGTTTGCGGGAGAGACCTCTGCGGTGACGATGTGCACCTTTTTGTCGGCCATATCCAAAAAAAGCGTCCCCTCCTCGTCCATGCCCTCCGAGCGGACGGTGATGCCGTTCACGGAGATGTCGACGCCGAGGCTGACGAGATTGACCGAGGAGAATATGACGAGCACAAAGACCATCGGCAAAACAAGGATGAGTGCGATGAGAGTTTTCCGCATCAGATGCCCCCTCCCGAGAATTCGTAGTATTTCCGTCTGAGACGGAAGAGCATATAAAAGGCCGCGAGCCCCGCCGTGAGAACGCCGACGCCGAGCGAGAGCAGATAGCTCATCGCGCCGAGGTCAAAGGAGCGGAGCTGAGAAAGAATTTTCAAAACAAACACGAGCCCGCCGACCGCAAAGGAGAGCAGCATGCCCATGACGATGACCGTCGAGACGGTGCCCGAGGACCCCTTGATCTCTCCGTCGTCCTCCGTCGAGAAGCGTGCGTGGTTGAAGTCGTAGCGAGTAGCGACGGCAATGCCCGCAAAGCTGAAGAGCATGCCGATGAGAACGGTGAAGACGGCGTCCCCCCAGCCGAGGATGCCCGTAGAGCCGAGTATGATCGCGGACAAAACCTGAGAGAGCGCCGTCACGACAAGGCAAAGGACGAGCTTTGAGAAAAATACCGTCTTATAGCTCACAGGCATTGCCTTGACGATGTAGAACATCTGCCCGTCGCGGCTGATGTTGGTAGCGCAGAAGATGTTGGTAAGTGCGCCGAAAAGGATGGTCAAAAAGATCGCAAGCTCTAAATTGCAGTCGAGGCCGACGAGGTTTTCGACAAGAGAGGAGCTCACATCCATGCAAAAGTACACCATGAGCGGCATGATGAGCGCGACGGAGAAGTAAGAAAAGGTGTAGGACGGCGTCCTGAAGATGAGAAGAAATTCCTTCTTGAGAAGGGCAGCGAATTTCCCTTGTCTCTTCCTCAGACGCGAGGAGCGGAGCAGGTAATTTCTCCCCTCGTTCCTTGCCCTTAAAGCCTTGCCGAGGATGCTCTTTATCACAAGCAGAGCGACGATGAGGCAGACGGCGACGAGGATGCCGAGAAAGAGCCAGGACCAGAGCGGGTCGCTCCCCGTCATGATGCCCGCAAACCATTTGGCGGGATAGAGACAGGCGCAAACCCTCCCAAGGACGCCCATGACGCGCTCGCTGAAGAAGTAGCGGACGGAATCGCCGAGGAGCATCGCCTTGACGCCGCTGAGGATAAGCGAATACAGCCAAAAGGCCACCCCGAGCAGTACGGTAAGGAGCAGGAAGGTCGCAAGAAAGCGTTCCCGCAAAAACCGCTTGAGTGCCTGAAAAGGAAGAACGAGCACCGAGGCGATCGCGATCGTGATGAGGGGCAAAATAAAGCAGATGCAGACCGTCCACACCCAATATACGGCCGTCTCGTCCGCCTTGAGCGAGAAGGTGAGATTGACCGTAAAAACGCAGACGAGGGCGATAAATAGCTGGGAAATGTAGATGTTGATGAGCTTGGAGACGAAGAGCGTCTTCTCGTTGATGGGCATCGCGGAAAAGATCTTCATGTCGTCCGCGGAAAAGAGCTCCCTTCCGATCTGGCCGACGCCCCCGATCACCATGCCGAAAATGACGACGGAGTAGAGTATCGTGAAGATCTCCACGGAGCGGTCGAAATAATCGGTCGGTGCGCCCGTTTTGACGTCAAGATAGATCTCGACGAAGCGGCCGAAGAAGACGACAAAGAGGGCGACGATGGCCGCGACGAGCACGACGCGGAGAAGGAAGCCGATGAGATCGAACTGCCCCACCCGAAATGCGGAGCGTCTCTCCTGTACCCCCTTTCTCAGAAGCGCGTTCACCGTCCTGAAACGGATGCGTCCCCCCTTTTTGGCGATAGGCTCAGTTTTGCTGTTCATTGCGTAAAAAATACTCCTCGAAGTCGAAGGTAGGGTCCTTTGCGTAGATCGCCTTGACGTCCAAGCCGTCTGCCTGCTGTCCCTTGCGGATGAGAACGACGCGGTCGCAGAGCTTCGCGACGGTGTTGAGTGCGTGCGAAGAGAAGAGGATGGTGTTCCCCTTCTTTACATACTCGTGCATGAAATCCTGCACGGAGCGCATGGTCCGCGGGTCGAGGCCCGTCATGGGCTCGTCGAGGATCCAGAGCTTGGGCTCATGGATGAGCGAGCCCATCATGCAGATCTTCTGCCGCATGCCGTGCGAATAGGACGAGATGAGGTTCTCGATGGGCTTCCCAAGCTGGAAAATTTGCTCAAGAGCCTCCAGCCGCGGTTTTCTCAGCTCCGTGGGGACGTCATAGATATCCGCCATGAAGTTGATATACTGCAGGCCCGTCAGCTTGATGAAGGTCGCATGGTTGTCCGTCACAAAGCCCATGCTGGCCTTGGCGGCCTCGGTATCTTGCCAACACTATACTACGCTCACGATGGG
>CANQWI010000063.1 GCA_947627515.1 uncultured Clostridia bacterium | reverse complement strand
CGCAAAATTTTCTTGGCATTTGCCCATATGCACGGGCAAATGCTGACCGAATGCGGGGCTCTACCCGCATGAGAAGCCGTCGCGCGCCCTTGCTGCCTAAAGGGGTTTCTGAAAACCCCTTTGGCCTGAAGGCCACTTCCCCTATGAGGGGCAGCGAGGGGACCCTTCATTCAATCTCACGGCGCGTGGCGGGGTTGCCCCGCCTAAGCGCACTCAATTTGCGCGATACCTCGCGCTTGTTGTCCATGCAAATAACGCTTCCGCAGCCAACCCGATTGATGAACAAAGCTTATTCGCTCGAACGAGTTTTTTTGAAGGTACCGTGGCCGCCAACGGCGGGCAGGGGACCGAGCAAAAAATCGTTCGAAATATCACGCTATGTATATCCTCGACGCGATGCTCCTGTCGAGGGCGAGACGGCCCTCCTTGACGCGGCAGACGGCAGAACCCCCGCTCGACGAGAGGACGGTGATCGTCCCGTCCACCAAAACGCCGAGATTGGAAAGATGCTTCCTTGTCTTGTCGTCTGCGACGATCCTCACGATCCTGACCTCCTGTCCGATGGGTGCGAGAAGCAACGGCATACCTTTCTCCTTTTGGTTCGCCGAAGCGAACTCTACGTCTTATTTTATGCCCGAGGTGCTCGGGCGATGTGCGTTCGCAGTGGCGAACTATGCTTATTTTATCACCTTGCCCTTGCCGTGTCAACTGTTTTGAGGCAGTTTTTCAAAAAAAGTTCGCCGAAGCGAACTAAAATTTTTCAAGGAAAATCATATCAAAAAAGCGCAAGCCTGCTCTCGCGCTTGACATTCTATGAGAAAATTGATTATAATAAATGCAATGCAGTCCTTTGATTCCCTACAACCCTTCGACGCCTTGCATCTCTCGACGGTACTCCTGATGGCGGTGCTGTTTTTCGGAGTGTTTTTTCTCTTTCGTAAAAGGTCAAGACGGACGAAATATATCGTGCTCGGCATTCTCATGGGCATCAACCTCATCCAGCATCTCTTCAAATTCTGGTTCTGGCCGCACATGCGCACGGGAAAATTCGGTCTTACGGAGACCGCATATAATGTCTGTGCCTTTTTGATCCTGCTCTGCCCCTATGCTGTCTTTGGGAAAAACAATCTCATCAAGCAGTTCCAGTTCTATGTCGGGGCGTTTGCGGGGTTCTGCGCCCCCTTTTACCCGATGTGGTTTTTCGGGGGAAGCATCTTTACATGGGAATATCTGCGAGCCTACACCTGCCATGTCCTGCTCCTTCTGACATCCGTTCTGCCCGGGATGTGGGGGCTCATCGAATTCCGCATGCGGGACGGGTGGAAATTCGGCCTGTGCGCGCTCGCGGCACTGTCGCTCATCCTTGCAAACAACGCGCTCGTCTATACCCTTCTCGGGGTGAAGCAGGACGCGCTCATAAATACGCTCTACGGCTACAATCCCGTCTTTATGATGGGGCCGCCCGCGGGAGAGCACATCGTCCGTACCATCCTTGTCCCCCTCACGCCGCCCTTCTTCAGACTCGAAAACGGGAGATATCTGCCCATTTTATGGTATGCGATCCCCCTCTATACCGTATTTACGGCGCTGGGATATGCGTTCGGCGCGGGGCTTGAGCATTTGCAAAAACGAAAACAACCATCCGAAGAGGTGCAAAAATGAATGAAGGTCTCAAGAGCTTTTTAAAAACCTCCTACACCGCCTATCAGGCCGTGGAAAACGCGAAAAAATTGCTGCGCAAGCGGGGCTTTTTGCCCCTTGACGAGGGAGAGGCATGGGAGCTTGAGGAGGGCGGGAAATATTTTACCGTGCGTGGCGGGACAAGCCTCATCGCCTTCCGATGCGGCAGCGGGCCGTTTAAGCTGATCGCCTCGCATACCGATTCGCCCTGTCTCAAGCTCAAGGAGCAGCCCGTCGAAAGAAGCGGCCCGTATGCCCGTCTCAACGTGGAGGAATACGGCGGGTGCATCCTCTATTCCTTCTTTGACAGGCCGCTTCGCCTTGCGGGAAGAGTCGTGCGGGAGAGTGAAAAAGGGGTCAAAACCGAGCAATATGTGAGCGATTTTTGCGTAACGGTCCCCTCGCTCGCCGTGCATATGAACAGGACGGTCAACGAGGGCTTTAAGGCAGACCCGCAGACAGATCTCGAGCCCATGCTCTCCCTCGGCGCGACGGAATTTGAAAAATGTATCGGGCCGCATCTTGCATTTGATCTCTTTGCAGTGCCCGACGTCGAGCCGTATGAGAGTGGCGCGAGCGGCGAATTCCTCTCCTCCCCTCGCATCGACAATCTGACGAGCGTATACGGGTCCCTGCTCGCGCTTGCCGACGACTCCAGCACGGGAAGCTGCCTCGTTGCTTGCTTTGACAGCGAGGAGATCGGCAGCCGCACACGGCAGGGGGCTGCGGGAGATTTCTTAAGCGCCGTCCTGCGCCGCATCGCCGCGGCAAGGGGGATGAGCGAGAGCGAGCTTTATGCCCTTCTCTCGAGGTCCCTCCTCATTTCCCTCGATAATGCGCATGCGGTGCATCCCAACCATCCCGAAAAATGCGACCCGACCAACCGTCCCGTCATGGGTGGCGGGATCGTCATAAAGGGGCATGCGGGCGGCGCGTACACAACGGACGGGCTGACCTCTGCGGTCATAAAAAGAGTCTTTGATAGGGCGGGCGTGCGGTACCAAAGCTTTTACAACCGCTCGGATATGCGCAGCGGGAGCACGCTCGGGGCGATCAGCCTGACGCAGGCGAGCATTCCCTCCGTCGATTTGGGGCTTGCACAGCTTGCGATGCACTCTGCGGTCGAGACCATGGCGGGGAGCGACTTCGAGGAGCTTGTCAAGGGGCTCACGGCGTTTTTCCAAAGCAGGATCATCCTCCGCACCGACGGTGCAGAGGTGGAGTAAAAATTAAAAATTTAAAATTAAAAATTTAAAATTGTGGCGGTGCGTGATTGAGAATGGCACCCCCTCCCCTACCCCTCCCCCTCAAGTATGAGGGGGAGGGCGTGCTTGTTGGCACCCATCCCCTCAAAAAAGGGAGGGCGAGCTTGTTGGAGTCCGTGGGGTGGCGGCGTCATGCTGAGCAAGAGAGCGGAAACAGGGTCTACGGAGGCCTACCCGAAGCATCTCGCCGCACCTATTTACGGACCCGCCGCGAGATTCTTCAAGTTAGTTTGACGTTTTTCATCCGACTCGCCTGTTCAGAATGACGCGGCGGCCCATTCTTCTACGGGCCATTCCAAATTACGTCAAGGTGAGCACCGTCGAACCTTCACCATAATTTTTAATTTTTAATTTTTAATTTTGAATTCAGAATTCCCTTGGCTCCCCCTCCGAGGGGGAGCCAAGGAGTATAAGACGCGGCGGGCAAAGGCCCGCCGCGTAGATTTTTTCGCATATATTGTCGAATTTAACTCTCATCCTTGTCGTCGGGAAGGTCGATCCTGCCCTCCTGCGGGCGGGTCTGAAGGAGTCTTCTTTCCTCCTCCTCCCGCTTTTTTTTGCGGTGCCGCGACAGCACGACGAGCACGGTCACGAGGATCGCGGCACCCCCTGCCATGACGCACAGGAGCACGATCGCCGTGGTGAGCGCGGCGTCCCCGATGTCCCCGTACGTCCAGTTATTGTCGGCCGCAATGGGCCGCTCCTCGCGGGAGAGAGTAAAGGTGAGCTCGCCGAGGGGCAGGCTCTCCCGTGTAAGCGTGTAGCCGCCCTCCCGCTTTTCAAACGTCAGCGAGCTCTCTGTCAGAAAGTATGGCGTGTCGATGTCAACGGTCAGCTTCCCGAAGCTTGCCCACTTCTGCGCAGGGGACAGCAAATAGGTGTAGCGGTAGAGCGGCTGGCGCGTGGAGCCGTCGATCGTGGGATAGATGGGCGCAGAGACGCTGTTTTGCACGCTCTCTCCCGCGGGAACGGTGAGAGAATACGCGAACCACGGCATCAGCATCGACGGGAGGTGGGAGGGACTTGAGTATGAGTAGCAGGAGCCCTCCTCCCTGTTTTCCTCGATCATGTCGATAAGGGCGTTTCTCCAGTCGCTGTCCGAAACCGCGCTCCCCTCCTCACGGAAGGAGAGAGCAAGGGGCAAAAACCGAGTGCTTTCCTTCTCTAAAAGCGCGACCTGCGCATTCGAATCGACCGCGGCTCCCCCTCTCTCATAGCGGAGGACGGCCGTCCTTGGCTCTGAAATGCTCTCACCGAGGACGTAGAGGGAGAAGTCGAGCGGGCTCTTCTCCATGCAATCGAAGTTGAGCGTGAGCTTGGCGGCACCGTTCTCGACGCGGTAATTGCAATTGTCCGAGCAGAACACCCGCGTCCGCTCCCCCGAGGCGTCAAAGGAGAGGGCCAGCGTGACATATTCAAAGGGCTCGCTCCCCCGCGGCGGGACGGTCACACGGTAGCGGTAGACGGTGGCGGGGAGATCGTCACGGTAAAACTTTCTCTCCCCCGGATAGAGACGGCCGAGCGACGCGGTGAGGTCGAATTGATAGTCGCATGGCTCATAGGTGTGACGGACGGTAAAGTCGACGGAGCGGCCGTCCTGCGTGACCGCATAGCCGAGCCCTGTGCGGTCAATGGCTTCCTCTGTATAGGGAAAATACGTGGGGGTCGGGCCGAGCGGGAATACGAGTCCGAGCCCGACATCGCTCTCCGTGGGGTTGCGGAAGGTATACTCTGCCGTGAAGCTCCCGCGGTAGGAGGCAAACTTTTCCGCGCTCTCCATGTGCTCGGCTGTGGGGAAGTCGGTGAGAGAAAAGCGGAGATGCTCCTCCTCCACCTCGACGGGGCATTGGTCCCCCGCGAGGATCGCACCCGTGCCGTCCGTGCCCTCCCAATAGGGCGGTGCGGAATTGGCAGAGGCCCTTTCGGGCTCACGCAGGGAGAGCGAGGCTCCGACAGCCGACAGGGGCAAAGCCAATAAAAGTGCGCCGATCCCCCGATATTTCATGAATTTTCCTCCTTCTGCACGTCTGTTCCGATGAGCGGGAGTTCCACCCAAAAACAGCTTCCCCTGCCGACCTCGGAAACGACGCCGAAGGGAAAATCGTGCTGCAATAAGATGTTTTTGACAATGGAGAGTCCCAGCCCAGACCCCTGCACGGGCCGCTTATGCGTACTCTCCGAGCGATAATATCTATCCCAAATGGTATCGAGCTCGTCTGCGGGGATGCCCTTTCCCGAGTCGATGACCTCGAGCCGCGCCGCGTCCCCCTTGCGGAAGAGCTTGACGCGCACACGCTTATCCTCCCCCGTGTAGTTGACGGCGTTTCCGACGAGATTATAGACGACCTGCCCGATGCGGGTACGTTCTGCCTGCACGGTGAGGCCATCCTCAATGACCGCCTCGATGCGGTAGCCTTGCGTTTCCGTGAGATAGTCAAAGCGGGCAAGGATGCTGCGGACCTCCTCGGAAAGCCCGAACTGCGTCCGCTCCTCCGTGCCGCCTGCCTCGAGACGGGAGAGGTCCAGAACATCCGAGACGAGCGCGGTGAGACGGTCCGCTTCATCGATGATGATCTGCGCATGGGCGTCCCGCTTCTCCTTGTTGTCGCCCGAGATCTCCAAAATCATGGACGCGTAGGCCTTGATCATCGTGAGCGGTGTTTTGAAGTCATGAGAGACGTTTGCGATGAGCTCACGGCGGGCCCTGTCTGCCTTGGAGATCTCCTGCCCGGCAGAGTCGAGTGCCTCGGAGAGCTCCGCGATCTCGGAGAAAAAGCGGTTCCTGCGGATGTTGAGATCGAAGCTGCCGCGGGCAAGCTCCTTCGCCTCCTCCGTGACCTCGGAGATGGGACGGGAGATGAGCGCGGAAAGCAACCCTCCCACCGCAAAGGACGCGACCAAGGCGGCGAGGGCGCAGATGATCGAGATGCGATTGAATTTCACAAGATAGGACCCAATGGGCGCGACGGAGTGCGTGAGGTACAGCCTGCAGGCCCTGCCGTCCAGCGTGAGAGCCTCCGAAAGGATCATCTCCTCCCGATCTCTGTCGAGGACGGGCCCGCTGTTTTCCCCACCCGCAGCCGTATAGACCTCGAGACTGCGGCGGGTACGCTCCTCCCCCGCATACACAACGACGCCGCTCTCCTCCTCATAGAGAAGATAGACGCCGCCGACGCCGTAGCGGTAGGCAGTCGCACCGATCCCCGAGACGTCCCCTGCCGTGAGGGCGGCCACGATCTCGTCCCTCGCGCTCCCGAGGCTCTCCCCCACCCGTTCGCGCAGGGCCTGTGCGGCGAGTGCGGCGTAGATCAGCGTAAGCGACAGGACAAGCGCGACCGCAAACAGAGCAAACACGATCCAAAGGATGGTGCTGAAGCTCCTCAGCGTGCGAAATCTGAGCTTATTCTGCGATTTTGATGCCTTTTGACTCATGCCTCGAATTTATACCCCAGCCCGCGAAGGGTGACGATAAATTTTCTGTAATCCTTTAAATTCCCGCGGAGCATCTTGATGTGCGTGTCGACTGTGCGGTCGTCGCCGTAAAAATCGTACCCCCAGACCTTGTTGAGAAGCTTTTCCCGCGTGAGTGCGACCCCGCGGTTCTGCACAAAGTAGAAAAGAAGCTCGTATTCCTTGGGGGTGAGCTCCGCACGCTCGCCGTCCACATAGACGTTGCGGCCCGTGATGTCCACCTTTAGCCCCTCAAATTCATACACGCCCGCCTCAGCAGGGGCGCTTTTTCCGCGCTTCAAAAGGGCATGCAGCCGCGCCATGACCTCCTTGGGAGAGAAGGGCTTGGTGACATAATCGTCGGAGCCGATCTCGAAGCCGAAGAGCTTGTCGTACTCCTCTCCCCGCGCGGAGAGCATGAGGACGGGGATGTCGGAAAATTTCCTGATTTCCTTGACGGCGGAAAATCCGTCGAGGCGGGGCATCATGATGTCCATCACGATGGCGTCGAACTGCTCGTTTTTGCAGATCGTGACGGCCTCCATGCCGTCCGCGGCCTCCCTCACCTCGCCACCCTCGAATTCGATATACTCCCTGAGGACCGCGCGGATCATCTCTTCATCATCGACGATAAGTATCTTCATAAGTTCACCTGACCCTATTATAAAATGTCGGTATCACGCCTTGGCTATGACGGCGTGAAAGTTGTGTGAAAACTTTTCTCCATTGTACCACATCCGCATGATTTTTGCAAGCCGTTTGTTGAAAGCGCGGGCGGGGCGCTGTAGGATTACAATAGATGTGAGACAAAGGGGATAAAAAAGATAGCGAACAAGGCACTCCATGTGATATAGTTTAA